>DASYFN010000072.1:0-8008 GCA_036498385.1 Klebsiella sp. | reverse complement strand
CCCTGACTCCTTGAGAGTCCTGAAGGAACGTTGAAGACTATGACGTTGATAGGCCGGGTGTGTAAGCGCAGCGATGCGTTGAGCTAACCGGTACTAATGAACCGTGAGGCTTAACCTTACAACGCCGAAGATGTTTTGGCGATTTGAGAGTATTTTCAGCATTGATGACAGATTTTCGGGAACGAAAGATTTTACGCTGAGGCAAGGCGGCAAATGAAGGAAAGGAGGGAGCATACAGAGGTATGTGACTGACTTTGCGAATGCAGCCAACGCAGCATCGGTGTAAAAGATTCGTTTCTGACAACAGAATTTGCCTGGCGGCGACAGCGCGGTGGTCCCACCTGACCCCATGCCGAACTCAGAAGTGAAACGCCGTAGCGCCGATGGTAGTGTGGGGTCTCCCCATGTGAGAGTAGGGCATTGCCAGGCATCAAATAAAGTGAAAAGCCCATCCTGACGGATGGGCTTTTTGCGTTTTTTCTGCTGCGAAAATATCCGTCTGTATCATACCTGGCAATGACGATTTGCCCGTTTGGCGTTAGCTGAGGGAACTTTGCCCTGGCTTCGGAAGCGGTAATACGGTTTAACAATCGTAGGTCTTACATTGGAGGAAAGAAGTACCGGATATCATTTCGAAAAACAGTTGCAGGCTCTCAACGCTGAAATGCCTCACCATCTGGGCTACGTTAAAAATAAGCCTAAAGCGGGCAATAACTAACTCCCGCAATGGCTACTCGACAAAAACCGTTACCACGGGCGATGGCCCGCTGAAGCTGCGTATTCCGCGAGACCGCCGCCGCATTTAAAGAGTTGTATGATGCCAGCATCTCGCTGGCGCTGGAATCCGTGTTCCTGGCACTCGGTATCCATGTCGAAGGCCAGAAAGAATCGCCAGGGATATGGCTGGCCGAAAACGCCTGCGTTGATGGTCTGAAAGGCCTCTCTGACGCCATTAACGCGGTGTATCCGGAGTCCGAATCCATCTGTGTGGTACGTAACAGCCTGCGATTCGTCTCCTGGAGGACTACAAAGCCCGCTACCCGCAACTTGAAGACCATCGATCAGACTCCAGAGATACAGACCCTGGATACATCACCGGGAAGACGGGGATAATCGCTTCAAAGAGTGTCTTCACAACCTCATGAATAAACGCATGGAGACATCCCACATCTCCTGTGGGGGTCTCTAAGGGAAGGAGTACCGCCATGGCTGATCTGCTGCAATCTGATCGTTATGTATCTGTATCCTACTGGATAGAAAAGTTGCAGATAGTTGCAGTCGTTTGCACCGGTTCGCTTGTATATGTAATCCATGGTGTAGTTAATTTAATAAAAAAGGCGCTTCCCCATGCCGAAGAGCGCCTTTTATATCAAACAGTTAACTGATTAGTATCAGTTCATGCCGTATTTTTTCAGTTTTTTACGCAGAGTACCACGGTTGATGCCCATCATCAGGGCAGCACGGGTCTGGTTACCGCGGGTGTATTGCATCACCATGTCCAACAGGGGCTGTTCTACTTCAGCCAGTACCAGCTCATACAGGTCATTAACATCCTGACCATTCAGTTGAGCAAAATAGTTCTTCAGTGCCTGCTTAACCGAGTCACGCAGGGGTTTTTGAGTTACCTGATCCTGAGAGTTAACGGTAGAAACGGTCAGTACGTCAGAATTTACGCGTTGTTCGAACATAGTTCTGTCAGCTCTTTATTTCTATTACGCAAAATTTTCGAAGTATGCCTCCAACGCCTCCAGCTGTTCGCTGGAATTTTCTATGGCGTTGAATGTGCGCCGAAACTGGTCATCTGGAGCGTGTTCCTGCAGATACCAGGATACGTGTTTGCGTGCGATTCGGTGCCCTTTGGCTTGACCATAAAAGCCATGCAGTTCCCGAATGTGTGCACAAAGCAAGCGCTTAACCTCCGCCAATGGCAGTGGGGACAGCAGCTCTCCAGTGTCCAGATAGTGCTGGATTTCCCGAAAGATCCAGGGTCTTCCCTGAGCCGCACGGCCTATCATAAGGGCATCTGCCCCCGTATAGTCGAGCACAGCTCTGGCTTTAAGCGGGTCAGTAATGTCGCCATTCGCGATAACCGGAATGGAAACTTTCTGCTTAACTGCCCGAATACTGTCGTACTCAGCATCTCCGTTAAACAAACAGGCGCGCGTGCGTCCGTGAATAGTCAGAGCCTGAATGCCACATTCTTCAGCCAGTTGGGCAATTTCTACACAGTTACGGTGTTCCGGTTCCCAACCGGTGCGAATCTTGAGAGTTACGGGAACGTCCACTGCTTTGACGACCGCCGTCAGGATTGATTTCACCTGGTCGGGGTACTGCAAGAGGGCTGAACCCGCAAGCTTACGATTCACTTTTTTAGCCGGACACCCCATATTGATATCAATAATTTGGGCGCCACTTTCCACGTTAATACGGGCGGCTGCAGCCATCTCTTCCGGCACGTTACCGGCGATTTGCACGGTACGAATACCGGGCTCATCAACATGCACCATCCGTAACCGGGACTTGTCGCTCTCCCAAACCTGCGGGTTGGAGGACATCATCTCGGATACGGTCAAGCCTGCTCCCATCTCGTAACACAACGTCCGGAATGGTCTGTCAGTAATGCCAGCCATAGGCGCTGCGATTAGTCGATTCCTGAGCTGGTAGTGTCCAATGCGCATGAGTTAAGAAATGACCATACTGTGACTGCAAGGCGGCGTATATTACGCATTTTTTGCACGAGATGAAAGGCCAAACTTTGAGCAATCCTCTGAGGTGGATCAAAGAATCGCCCTGGCAGAAAACACGCATGAATAATTAGCTTTATAAATCATTGCATTAAAAAAATATGATGAATTTATCTACACATATAATTTTGTATAACTTCGCATTTTTTCTTCTCGGGGCAGGGGGTGGACAAGATAATCTGCTGGATAAATCAACAAATCACCTTGGCTTTATGTGAGTTAGCTCTCATTTTAGAACATGATCGTGAAGTAGATCTGATGCTTACTCTATGACCACACGATCATTCAGTGGCAGCACCGGACGATGGTATCGTGATGCAGGGGGTGACTAAATTTTGCCAGTTACGTTGCAGGAAGTGTCAGAGGATGCTTAAGGAACCCCTTCAGAGCAAGCTGGGATGGTCAGAGCGTCGCTGAATCGCCAGTATGTCTTATCTGCGGGAAGAAGGGTGTTGAGATCTCTTTGCATGACAATTTGAGCCGTCTGCTCAGCTTTTGCGGCATGGCTGCCCATAGTTTGTCCAGTTCTGTATTTTCCGCTCCAATAACATCATCACCATGACTGCGCCTTTAGCGTTCTTATGAACCAGATGCATTTCTATCGCATAGTGCTTACCGTGGATGGGGTATCCGCTCAGGGCATGAAAATGGAACTGCTGAAGTGTAAGTTCCGTTAATCTTAATGTTATCTGCTGTCGTGGCCTTTAACCTGGTCTGAATAGTGTGACCATTATTGATGAGTGTAATTGGACCATCGATGTAGTGGGTATCCAGCGGTGAAAGGTGTGTTTTGAACGTGGTATCAATATTGACTGGGGATGGATTCATGCCGCTCTGACAGGTTTATACTTCTCACTAAGCGCCCCAGTGTTCCGGCGATAACTCCAGTGGGAAGCGAAAATCGTAACGGGCATCATGCTTAACGCCAGCAATGCCACCTTGCCTGAAGATATTTCATATAACTCATCTGATGAATGAGGTGGTTGTTTTTAAGAGATAACGACAATGCGTTACTTCACCATTTATTCTGAATGGGCAGATGATTCTGTACAGAAAGCGCGGAAAGGTGTGGCCTGCAGTGAGGCCACAAGGAGACATTATTTTTTATACCCGGTAATCCGGCACCACTCCTCTTTCTCCACTACGGGATCGAGGTCAAAGAGCTCAGCGTATGCTTCACAGACGCTTTCCGCCTGGCTGGCAAGTATGCCGGAAAGACCCAGCAAACCGCCTGTAACCGGCAGCACGCTAATAAGAGGGGCCAGTTCGCGTAATGGGCCAGCCAGGATGTTTGCGACCACCACATCGGCTTTCATGGCCTCTGGCTGATCCTTAGGCAAATAGAGTTCCAGGCGTTCAGAAACCCCGTTACGTTCGGCATTATCGCGGCTGGCCTGAATGGCCTGGGGGTCGATATCAATACCGATAGCTTTCGCCGCGCCCAGCTTTAATGCCGCAATGGCCAGAATGCCGGAGCCGCAGCCGAAATCGATAATCGTTTTGCCTGCGAGATCGAGTCCATCCAGCCACTGCAGGCACATCGCAGTTGTGGGATGCGTACCGGTACCAAACGCCAGGCCCGGGTCGAGCATCACGTTAACGGCGTTCTCATCCGGAACATCGCGCCAGCTAGGGCAAATCCACAGACGTTGACCAAAGCACATAGGGTGAAAGTTATCCATCCACTCGCGTTCCCAGTCTTTATCTTCCAGTTGCTCGATCTTATGTACGAAACCGGTGCCCAGAAGCGGATGCTGCTCCAGAATAGCGACCACCTCTTTCATATCGGTTTCGGCGTCAAACAGACCGATAACGTCAGTATCGCCCCACAGACGGGTTTCACCCGGTAGAGGTTCGAATACAGGCGTATCGTGCGTATCCTGGAAAGTAATGGAAACGGAACCCGCCTCCATCAGAGCATCGCTAAGTTCTTCCGCATTCGCGCCGGTAGTATTCAGTTTCAGTTGGATCCATGGCATGGCAAAACTCTTTATTTATCAGTAGTCAATACGGCGGCTTGCGGGGCGGAGGAACCAAACCGGTTTCCGACCAGGAAAGCCAATAAGCTTAACAGTAACGAGGGCACTATCGGATGGAAGCCCAGGTACTGAAGATTAAAAGTGGCGAGTATGGCATAGAGTACGCCGCCGACGATCATCGCGCTTAATGCGCCTTTCGCATTCGCCCGTTCCCAGTACAGGCCCAGAACCAGTGGCCATAAGAACACGGCCTCCAGGCCGCCGAACGCCAGCAGGTTGAGCCAGATGATCATCTCAGGTGGACGCCAGGCAGCCAGCACCAGTAACGCGCCCAGCAGCAGAGTGATCGCTGCCGACATCCGCTTAAGCCGGGTTTCATTTGTTATTTGCTCAGGGCGCAGATTCAGATACAGATCTTTAATGATCGTAGCGGAACTTTGCAGTAGTTGGGCGTTGATGGTCGACATAATGGCGGCCATCGGCGCGGCGAGAAAGATCCCGGCAGCAAACGGCGGCAACACTTTCACCATGAGGGTTGGGATAACCAGATCCGGCACCGTCAGATCCGGGATCACCGCGCGGCCTAACGCACCCGCAAGATGCATCCCAGACATCAGGATCGCCACCACTACGGTGCCAATGATAATTCCCCGGTGAACCGCTTTGCTGTCCTTATAGGAGATGCAGCGAACGGCGGTGTGCGGGAGGCCAATCACTCCAAAGCAGACCAGCACCCAGAAGGAGGTCATAAAGGAGGGTGAAAGAATATCATCAGCTCCCTGTGGGGTGATTAGCTTAGGATCGATGGTTTGCAGCGTTTCTACCGCATTATGTAACCCCCCAGCCGCATGAACGACGCCAACCAGCAGGACGATGGTTCCTGCCAACATCACCATTCCCTGAAGGGTATCGTTGAGGACGCTGGCACGAAAACCGCCGAACGCGGTATAGAACGCGATACTGACGCCAAAAATCAGTAGCCCGGTTTCGTAGGGGATGCCCGCCGCAGTTTCCAGCAACCGCGCCCCGCCGATAAACTGCACCGTCATTGCCCCAACAAACGCGACCAGCAGGCTCAGGCTTGCGAGCCAGACCAGCAGGCGGCTTTGGTAGCGGGCAAAGAGCATATCGTTCAGCGTCACGGCATTATAACGGCGTGCCAGAATGGCGAATTTCTTACCTAAAATCCCCAGTGAGAGCCAGATGGCCGGAAGCTGAATCATGGCCAGCAATACCCAGCCAAGCCCATATTTATAGGCGGCTCCCGGGCCGCCTATAAATGAACTGGCACTGATATAGGTGGCGGTTAGTGTCATTGCAAGCACGAAACCGCCCATCGAGCGGCTACCGAGAAAATATTCGCTGATAAAGCTGCCGCTGCTGCGTTTGCGCATCGCATAAATCGACAGACCGAACACGCCCAACAGGTAAATGAGCAGCACAACGATGATTTCAAACTGCATCGTTATCCTCCAGGGAAATATCCCGGAAGATGAAACGCACCATCGCCCAGCACAGCAGGATAAATACCAGCGGTACCAGCAGGCAGGCCATTTCGAACCAGTGCGGCAGATCAGTTATGCCAATACCGACGCCCGGCATATAGGCGGCTGCCAGCCAGGTCGCAAGGTAGAGAAGGGTTAGCCACAGCGCCCAGCGCGCCTCTTTATGGGCCTGAACAAAACGCTTGTCCATTTTTTGTCCCTTGAGGATGAAGAAAACGGGGATTGTACCGCATGGAAAAGATGAGAGGAGAGAAAAAGAAAAAAGGCCGGATTATCCGGCCTGTTGCAACGATGGCAGAATTACTTCTCCTGCAATCCGAGTTTTTTCTCCAGATAGTGGATATTGGTGCCACCATTCTGGAAATGCTCATCGTTCATGATGCGGATCTGCAGATCAATGTTGGTTTTGATGCCATCGATAATCAGTTCCTGCAGCGCATTTTTCATGCGGGCAATCGCGACATCACGGTTTTCACCAAAGCAGATCAGCTTACCGATCATTGAATCATAGTATGGAGGCACGGTGTAACCGGCGTAAATATGAGACTCCCAGCGTACGCCAAAACCACCCGGCGCGTGGAAGCGGGTAATTTTACCCGGACTTGGCAGGAAGGTATTCGGGTCTTCGGCGTTGATACGGCACTCCACTGCATGGCCTTTAACCACAACTTCTTCCTGCTTGATGGACAGCGGCTGGCCTGCTGCAATGCGCAACTGCTCTTTAATCAGGTCAACGCCAGTGATCATTTCGGTTACCGGATGTTCAACCTGAATACGGGTGTTCATTTCGATGAAATAGAACTCGCCGTTTTCGAACAGGAACTCAAAAGTACCTGCGCCGCGATAGCCGATATCGATGCACGCCTTGGAGCAACGCTCGCCGATATAGCGACGCAATTCCGGCGTGATGCCCGGCGCTGGCGCCTCTTCGACAACTTTCTGATGACGACGCTGCATGGAGCAGTCGCGCTCAGCCAGATAGATAGCGTTACCCTGGCCGTCAGCCAGTACCTGGATCTCGATGTGACGAGGATTCTCCAGGTATTTCTCCATATACACCATATCGTTATTGAAAGCGGCTTTTGCTTCCGCTTTGGTCATGGAGATGGATTGAGCCAGCTCAGCATCGCTGCGCACGACACGCATACCGCGACCGCCACCGCCACCGGAGGCTTTGATGATCACCGGATAGCCAATGCGTTTGGCATGAGCGCGGTTAACGTCCATATCCTCGCCCAGCGGGCCGTCAGAACCGGGGACGGTCGGAACGCCAGCTTTCTTCATCGCGGTGATAGCTGACACTTTGTCGCCCATCAGGCGGATAGTGTCAGCTTTCGGACCAATAAAGATAAAGCCGGAACGCTCAACCTGCTCAGCGAAGTTTGCGTTTTCGGAAAGAAATCCGTAACCCGGGTGAATAGCCACCGCGCCGGTGATTTCAGCAGCGCTGATAATCGCCGGGATATTGAGATAGCTTTTTACGGACGGAGCCGGGCCGATACAGACCGTCTCATCCGCTAACAATACGTGTTTTAAATCGCGATCCGCCGTTGAGTGCACTGCAACAGTCTTGATGCCCAGTTCTTTACAGGCACGCAGGATACGCAATGCAATCTCGCCGCGGTTGGCGATAACAATTTTATCCAGCATGTTCGCCTCGTTATTCGATGACGACCAGTGGCTCGTCAAATTCTACCGGTTGACCACTTTCGACCAGAATGGCTTTCACCACGCCGGATTTATCGGCTTCGATCTGGTTCATCATTTTCATGGCTTCAAC
>DASYFN010000071.1:0-67808 GCA_036498385.1 Klebsiella sp. | reverse complement strand
TCGCCTGTTCGTAAAACCTTTTCAGCTCCCCCGGCACGGTTCCCGGCGAGGCCCACGGCAGGGTTATCAGCAGCCGCATCATCTCTGTTATCGCACTGCTGAAGCTCAGTTGATACGGCAGATAATCCCCTTTCAGATGGTACGCCATTCTCACCATCTGGTAGCGCACCAGATTATAGGTCAGCAGTACGCCCCACAGCTCCTGTCGCACCATCTCCGGTAACCGGCTGCGCAGCGTCCACCTGTTGCACAGCATTCCCTGTTTCGCCTCCCGGTAGCCCAGCTCGATTTCCCACCTGTGCCGGTATAACTCAACCACTGCCGCCCCCGGATAACGGCAGGCATCTGTCAGCGAGGTCAGCACCTGCCGCTCCACGCCATCTATCTTTTTTGTCACAAGCCGCGCCGTGATTTCCTCCGGCAGCGCTGCCCATTGTTTTCTCGCCTGCGGTGTCGTTCTGATTTTTACCAGACTGTCCTGCCGCCCCAGTTTATGGATGACTTCATACTGCGTATTCTTTTTCAGCGGCAACAGCCAGTGCCGGTTTTCACCCGCATTCTGCCAGTGGTGCAGCAGACCTGTTGAGTAAAAACCTTTATCGAACAGCGTGATGCTGTTGTCTGACGCACTCCTGCTCAGGCGAGCCGCCAGCCGCATTTCATTGACGTCATAGCGGTCAAATTCACTGCCCTGTATCAGGTGGCTGCTCAGCTCCATCAGACACACCATTCTCACCTGCGGATAACCTCTTTCACCGTGCTGATTTGACGCCTTACCGAAGGCATCGTTATTTTCCGGGGTGTCCTGTGTACGCCAGACCACGCCGTCAACCCCGCAGAGTCTCAGACCGTGCCAGTGCGGATGGTTCGCCTGCTCATGCCAGTGTTGCTGTGTGAGTTCAAACAGTTCCCTGACGGCATTCTCCCCCAGGGTCTTACGGCGCTGTATAACCGAGCTTCTGGCCGTAAAAGGCGAGCCGGTGCTGTCCACAATATCCATCAGATTGACAATTTCGGTCAGTGGGCGATGACAGAAAACGGACATGCCGACAACCAGCCATATCATCGACTCAAGAGGCAGTTTACGTTTACGCAGCGTGACGGTGTCAGAGAGAGTAAGCGCCTTGCGGATAAGCTCTTCGGGAATAAGGTCGGCGAGATTACGGGCCTGCTCAGGAGAGGCGAGGTTGATGATGCCGAGGGCTTGTGAGAGTTCCATTAAGAAGGGTCCATGCAGAAACATGAACCCTTTGTACACCAGCCACCGGATCGGTCAACCGATCCTTAAACGATCGGCATTACGGCTGCGGCCCCCTTTTTTATGTTTTCCAGAGGCCTGACGCCGGTTGTAGTCATAAAGTTAATTAATGGTAAGAAATAATAAAACACCGCCACAATTTTGTTAATTTTAATAAAAAATACCCCATTTTAATTAACCGAAAAACGGGGCCAAAATGAAAATAATCAACATTATCTGCAAAATTTAAACTTTATTTTTTCAATATAAAACAAAGAGTTATATCAATAAAACAGCAATTCCACACACTAAAAGGGCCTATAGTTCTGGAAGGATATGATCTACATCAAATTCCCTTCTATAATGCTTTGTTAGTATCTCACCGCCAACTTACATAAAGAGAGAGTTAGTGTGAAAGCTGACAACCCTTTTGATCTTTTACTTCCTGCTGCGATGGCGAAAGTCGCCGAAGAAGCGGGTGTCTATAAAGCGACAAAACATCCGATAAAGACGTTTTATCTGGCTATTACCGCAGGTGTCTTCATCTCTATCGCTTTTGTTTTCTATATTACCGCGACAACCGGCGCGGCCGGGATGCCTTTCGGCATTGTTAAACTGATTGGGGGTATCTGCTTCTCACTGGGTTTGATTCTCTGTGTTATTTGCGGTGCCGACCTGTTTACCTCAACTGTCCTCATCGTTGTAGCGAAAGCCAACGGGAGGATAACGTGGGGTCAGTTGGCGAAAAACTGGCTAAACGTTTATGTTGGTAACCTGGTTGGTTGCTTACTCTTTGTATTGCTGATGTGGCTTTCAGGCGAATACATGACCGCCAACGGTCAATGGGGACTTAACGTTCTGCAAACCGCCAACCACAAGATGCATCATACTTTTATTGAGGCCGTGTGCCTGGGTATCCTGGCAAACCTGATGGTTTGCCTTGCGGTATGGATGAGCTACTCCGGCCGCAGTCTGATGGATAAAGCCATGATTATGGTTTTACCGGTGGCAATGTTTGTTGCCAGTGGGTTTGAACATAGTATCGCGAACATGTTTATGATCCCGCTGGGTATCGTCATTCGTAACTTTGCAAGCCCGGAATTCTGGACCGCAGTCGGTTCAACTCCGGAAAGTTTCTCTCACCTGACTGTCATGAACTTCATCACTGATAATCTGATTCCGGTAACTATCGGGAACATCATCGGCGGTGGTCTGCTGGTTGGGTTGACATACTGGGTCATTTACCTGCGTGGCGACAACCATCACTAAGGGTTGTTTCAGGCAGTAAATAAAAAATCCACTTAAGAAGGTAGGTGTTACATGTCCGAGCTTAATGAAAAGTTAGCCACAGCCTGGGAAGGTTTTGCGAAAGGTGACTGGCAGAACGAAGTCAACGTCCGCGACTTCATCCAGAAAAACTATACCCCGTATGAAGGTGACGAGTCCTTCCTGGCTGGCGCAACTGACGCGACCACCAAGCTGTGGGACACCGTAATGGAAGGTGTTAAACAGGAAAATCGCACTCACGCACCTGTTGATTTTGACACTTCCCTTGCATCCACCATCACTTCTCATGACGCTGGCTACATCGAGAAAGCTCTCGAGAAAATCGTTGGTCTGCAGACTGAAGCGCCGCTGAAACGTGCGATTATCCCGTTCGGTGGTATCAAAATGGTTGAAGGCTCCTGCAAAGCGTACGATCGCGAGCTGGACCCGATGCTGAAGAAAATCTTCACTGAATACCGTAAAACTCACAACCAGGGCGTTTTTGACGTTTACACCAAAGACATCCTGAACTGCCGTAAATCTGGCGTTCTGACCGGTCTGCCGGATGCGTATGGCCGTGGTCGTATCATCGGTGACTACCGTCGCGTTGCGCTGTACGGTATCGACTTCCTGATGAAAGACAAATACGCTCAGTTCGTCTCTCTGCAAGAGAAACTGGAAAACGGCGAAGATCTGGAAGCAACTATCCGTCTGCGCGAAGAAATCGCTGAGCAGCACCGTGCGCTGGGTCAGATCAAAGAAATGGCAGCAAAATATGGCTGCGATATCTCTGGTCCGGCAACGACCGCTCAGGAAGCTATCCAGTGGACCTACTTCGGTTACCTGGCTGCCGTTAAATCTCAAAACGGCGCAGCAATGTCCTTCGGTCGTACCTCCAGCTTCCTGGATATCTTCATCGAACGTGACCTGAAAGCCGGTAAAATTACCGAGCAAGACGCTCAGGAAATGATTGACCACCTGGTCATGAAATTGCGTATGGTTCGTTTCCTGCGTACTCCTGAATATGATGAACTGTTCTCTGGCGACCCGATTTGGGCAACGGAATCTATCGGCGGTATGGGCGTTGATGGCCGTACTCTGGTGACCAAAAACAGCTTCCGCTTCCTGAACACCCTGTATACCATGGGGCCGTCTCCGGAGCCGAACATCACCATTCTGTGGTCTGAAAAATTGCCGCTGAGCTTCAAAAAATACGCGGCTAAAGTGTCCATCGATACCTCTTCTCTGCAGTATGAGAACGATGACCTGATGCGTCCTGACTTCAACAACGATGACTACGCTATCGCTTGCTGCGTAAGCCCGATGGTTGTTGGTAAGCAAATGCAGTTCTTCGGTGCTCGCGCTAACCTGGCGAAAACCATGCTGTACGCAATCAACGGCGGCGTTGATGAAAAACTGAAAATGCAGGTTGGTCCTAAATCTGAACCGATCAAAGGCGACGTTCTGAACTTCGACGAAGTGATGGAGCGTATGGATCACTTCATGGACTGGCTGGCTAAACAGTACGTCACTGCGCTGAACATCATCCACTACATGCACGACAAGTACAGCTACGAAGCTTCGCTGATGGCGCTGCACGATCGTGATGTTATCCGCACCATGGCATGTGGTATCGCAGGTCTGTCCGTTGCGGCTGACTCCCTGTCTGCAATCAAATATGCGAAAGTTAAACCGATTCGTGACGAAGACGGTCTGGCTGTCGACTTCGAAATCGAAGGCGAATACCCGCAGTTTGGTAACAACGACTCTCGCGTCGATGATATGGCCGTTGATCTGGTTGAACGTTTCATGAAGAAAATTCAGAAACTGACTACCTACCGCAACGCTATCCCGACTCAGTCCGTTCTGACCATCACTTCTAACGTTGTGTATGGTAAGAAAACCGGTAACACCCCTGACGGTCGTCGCGCTGGCGCGCCGTTCGGACCAGGCGCTAACCCTATGCACGGCCGTGACCAGAAAGGTGCTGTTGCCTCTCTGACCTCCGTTGCTAAATTGCCGTTTGCTTACGCGAAAGATGGTATCTCTTACACCTTCTCTATCGTTCCAAACGCACTGGGTAAAGACGACGAAGTTCGTAAAACTAACCTTGCAGGCCTGATGGATGGTTACTTCCACCACGAAGCTTCCATCGAAGGCGGTCAGCACCTGAACGTCAACGTCATGAACCGGGAAATGCTGCTCGACGCGATGGAAAATCCGGAAAAATATCCGCAACTGACCATCCGCGTATCTGGCTATGCAGTACGTTTTAACTCCCTGACTAAAGAACAGCAGCAGGATGTTATTACCCGTACCTTCACCCAGACCATGTAATAGCTTTTAACCAGTAGAACAAAGGCCCCTTAACTGGGGCCTTTTTTCGTTTGGGCTGGCAAAAAGTTATACGCCGACAGTCATATGCAGGCCATAAAAGAGGCTACGTCCGAGCATTTCACCGATGGCAACCAGTAAAAATCCCAACAGCATAGGTACTGTTTTTGGCGGAATGCGCCGAATCAGGGGATAAATCCAGCAACCTAATCCCGCAACCAGCAATACCATGCGCCAGACCTGCAACGAACTAAAATCCGGTTGCAGCATTGCTGCCTGATGTACGGAACTGTAAATACCGGCCAGTGAGCCGCCTTGTAACACCACCGTCCCCAGACTGACTAACAAGGCCAACGCACTGAATATGGCAAACCTGCCGCTATTAAACGTGAACCTGGTGCTGTGCAACAGTGCGGTACCCAATAAAGGCCCCCCCAGACAGACGGTCAGAAAAAAACCTAATGTCGTATTGTAGTTATACCAGGTCGGGACTGTCTCAATCAGATAAACTCGCGTCATCGCCCAGACAAACAGCAGCCCCAGCAGCATAGTCACCACCAGCCAGGCTTTGCCCAGGGCCTGAGGCATTTTCCCCAGCATATTCAACAACCACCAAAGGGCTCCGGCAGAAAAGAACAGTGCCCCGCTGGCGATTTCATTACTCAGCGCCGAGTATCCCACGCGGTGCAGTGAATTTAACGCGCGCCAGGGTGAGCCTAAGTGTATTACCGAGGCCAGGAAGCCAATGCCCATCAGTAGCCACAGAAAAAACATGCTGCGAACAATATGCTGCTGCTGCGGTTTATCATCCCGAGCGGCCAACCATGCCATTCCCATGACAATGACCCCACCAACAACGCATTGCCCAATAACGGTAAACAAAATTAACGGCCATTCATGCCATCCACTGCCCATTTCACACCTCCTTTGGGTTAGCCAGATAGCCGGTGGTATCCCCACAAGAACGGCTGTTGGCATTCGGCTTGATCACAATACTCGGTCTGGTGAAATGTGCGGATGGCAATGGTGCAATGGCGGCCAGTTGACCATGCTTTTTACGCAGTTCCTCAACGGGACCAAAATCAAGCGCACGTAACGGACACGACGCCACACAAATCGGTTTTTTGCCTTCTGCGACGCGCTCATAACAGCCATCACATTTGGTCATATGGCCTTTGTCGGCGTTGTATTGCGGCGCGCCGTACGGGCAGGCCATATGGCAGTAACGGCAGCCAATACACACATCTTCATCAATGACGACAAAACCATCTTCGCGTTTATGCATTGCCCCACTCGGGCAGACTTTGGTACAGGCTGGATCCTCACAATGGTTGCAGGCGATAGAGAGGTAGTAGGCAAACACATTATGGTTCCATACCCCGTTATCCTCCTGCCAGTCCCCACCCGCGTATTCATAGACACGCCGGAAACTGACCTCTGGTGTCAGGTCCTTATAGTCTTTACAGGCCAGCTCACAGGTTTTACAGCCGGTACAACGGGCTGAATCAATAAAAAATCCATATTGAATTGTCATCAGCTATTCCTTATCGCTTCTCAACCTGAACCAGGTTGCTATGCTGCGGGTTACCTTTCGCCAACGGCGAAGGGCGCTGAGAAGTCAGAATATTCACACTCCCTCCGTGGTCCACCCGGTCGCCAAACATCTCCGCATTCAACCATGCTCCCTGCCCCATTGCCGTCACACCCGGCATGATGCGTGGCGTCACTTTTGCGGCAATGAACATCTGCCCACGATCGTTAAACACTCTGACCCTATCACCGTGCTTAATATTCCGTTGCGCAGCATCCAGGGGGTTTATCCATATTTCCTGAGGACAGGCCTGCTGCAGAACATCAATATTGCCGTAACTGGAGTGTGTTCTGGCTTTGTAATGAAAACCAAAAAGTTGCAAAGGATATTTACTGCGTAGCGGATCCTCCCAGCTCTCAAAACCGGCGCTGTAAACCGGTAAGGGATCGATAACATCATCCTCTTTGAGCTCCCAACTGGCGGCAATTTCGGCCAGCCGGGCAGAATAGATCTCTATCTTGCCAGAGGGTGTACCGAGGGGGTGAGCAAGCGGATCCTGCCGGAATTCCTTGAAGGCCACCACATGCTCCTGAGGACACTTCCGTTTGTAGATCCCCGTCTCTTTGAGTTGCTCGTAATCCGGCATTTCCGGGTTACGCTCCTGGGTTTTTTCGCACAGGTATTTAATCCACTCCTGCTGAGTACGCCCCTCAGTGAATTTCTGATAGACATCGGGCCCCAGGCGTCTGGCTACTTCGGAGAAAATGTCATAAATGGGACGACGTTCAAACTTAGGCGATGTCGCAGGCTGCCCCAGGATAACATAGGCCATATTACCCGCAGCTTCATGAGGGATCAGATCTTCTTGCTCAGTAGGCATCAGATCCGGCAGCAGGATATCGCAATATTTTGCCGATGCCGTCATAAAATGATCGATGCCGACAATCATTTCGCATTTATTCTCATCCTGTAGAATCTCATGCGTCCTGCTGATATCACTATGCTGATTAATCAAAGTGTTACTGGCATAGCACCATAAAAACTTAATTGGCACCTCCAGCTTATCCCTACCGCGTATACCATCCCGCGTGGCGGTCATTTCCGTCCCACGCGCTATCGCATCGGTCCAGGTAAATACCGAGATCTGTGTTTTAACCGGGTTATCGAGCATGGAAAACCATTCCACGTCCATATCATAAGTGCCTTCCCTGTCTCCCGTATTGCCACCGTTGATCCCTACGTTGCCGGTGAGAATGGCCAACATAGCAATGGCACGCGCGGTCTGTTCACCGTTCGCCTGCCGCTGCGGCCCCCAGCCCTGACAGATAAAAGCCGGTTTGGCACTACCGATTTCGCGCGCCAGTTTAATAATTCTGTCCGCTGGTATACCCGTGATGCGAGCAGCCCATTGGGGCGTTTTGGCCACACCATCGTTACCATCGCCCAAAATATAGGCTTTGTAATGACCATTGCGTGGCGCACTTTCTGGTAGCGTTTTCTCATCATAGCCAATGCAGTATTTATCAAGGAAAGGCTGGTCCACCATTCCCTCAGTAATGAGGACATAAGCCATACCCGCGGCCAACGCGCCATCTGTGCCAGGCCTGATCGCGATCCACTCATCCTCACGCCCTGCGGCCGTGTCACAGTAGCGGGGATCGATAACAATCATCCTTGCATTGGAACGTTCACGCGCTTGCTGAATATAGTAAGTGACGCCGCCGCCACTCATCCGTGTTTCCGCTGGGTTATTGCCGAACAAGACAACCAGCTTACTGTTGGCGATATCATCCGGACTATTACCGGCGCGGGTGCCATACAGATATTTCATGGCCTCGCGAATTTGCGCAGTACTGTAGCTACCATAACGGCTTAAAAATCCACCGCATGAATTCATCAGCCGATACGGAACGTTAGAATTAGTGATATTGCCGCCATCGACGCCAGTACCGTACAGCACATGCACCGCTTCATTACCATAATCCTTAATAATACGCTGTAGGTTATTGGCGATCGCATCCAGCGCCTCATCCCAACTGATACGTTCGAATTTACCTTCTCCGCGTTTCCCGACCCGCTTCATCGGGTATTTCAGGCGATCGGGGTGGTTCATCCGTCGACGGATCGAACGCCCGCGTAGACAAGCTCGCACCTGATGGTTCCCATACGCATCATCGCCTGTTGTATCAGACTCGACCCGATATACCGTATCGTCGCGGACATATAAACGTAACAGGCAGCGACTACCACAGTTCACGGTACATGAACTCCAGACTGCTTTTTCTTTGAGAAGATTATTTTCTTCGGCAGCTATCGCAGTAAAGCTAAATGGAAGAGAAACACTATTTGCCAGAGCCACCAGGCCACCGGCCGCCGCGCTACTTTTAAGTAAATTACGCCGCGTGAATTCAATCCCCCCAGAAGGGATATTGTCAGATATTTTCATACGTTGCACACCCGCTTGCTCAGTCATTAATCATTTTTATCATCTATACCCTAAATAATTCGAATTGCAGGACGGCGACGACGCAGGGACAAATTTGTCAGGAACAAATTTGAATGCTGTTCACAGCACCTGCCAGGGCGAGACCCT
Organism: Klebsiella sp.; assembly: GCA_036498385.1. Classification (GTDB taxonomy): domain Bacteria; phylum Pseudomonadota; class Gammaproteobacteria; order Enterobacterales; family Enterobacteriaceae; genus Klebsiella. The sequence continues at coordinate 58,847 of DASYFN010000071.1, read as the reverse complement.
GGGATGGACCGGGTATTACCGACGCACATGCAATTTGAAGTATGACGGGTATAAGTACTCATTTAAAACTTAATATTATCTACAGAACATAGATTAAAATAATCAAAAAGGAAAAATCTTAGTCACCATCACAGGCAATGTGATTATCGCCGCTGGATAAGCACTCCATCTTACACCCCCTCCTAAACATTACTGCTATTTTTCAATACAAAAAACCTTTCACCTCACAAAAACCATCACAAAAACAAATAAACCCCCGTAGCGATCGCTTATTAATCACTCAAAGACTTAGAATAAAAAGCATATAAAACAATTGGTTATTTATGGATAAAAGAACAAATAGAATATATTTCTCCAGACAAATAAAAGCAAACAAAAAAATAGAAAATGTTTCTCCTCAATCCATAATACTCTGAGAGAAGAGAACACCACGCAGATGTTTCCGGGAGGAAATTAATCATAAAAGTCTGTCAAAACGATCGGTGAAATGTAATTGCGCTGTTATACTTTTGTTTTCTGAACTCTGATTAATTCAAATTTCTGGCGGACACATTTGTCGGCAACAGATTTGAATTCGGTTTATTGCCGCCCGTTAGGGTGAGGTTCTACATGGGCCGCATAATGCAATTAACATAGATGTAACATAAAAATATTACAGATATAACCACAGTTAATCATCTCTACATGGAGAATAGATTTATGCCGAAAGATACACTCTATTTACTTAATATGGGATTCAGCGATAACCTTTATCCACAAACGCGCTTCTTTTGTCCAGATTGTACGTTGCTGGAGGGTCTACTTGCCAGGAACCCGGAACAGGCAAGTGCTATAGACGTAGTCTACGTTGACTTTGCTAAACCACGCCATGCATTAATTGCCCAAGTCGGTGAGCAAAATCAGTCTTTACCACTGCTGGTCTTGTCCGCAGGCAGTTCCTCAAAGCATCAATCTGGCATTTATAATGGTCGGTCGTACATAGCCGATCTCATTGGTATTACTGCGGCCATGGCAGAAAGGCACGGTTTCCCGGTAAAACATCCATAGGTACAGACCTGACGACTCCTTAGCATTCGTAACAAACTGCACCCCAAAAGTTTTGCTCCTGACTGATTAAGGTGTATTTTTATTCTTACCTCAGCGACTAAGCCGGATACCGTGACCTCACCCTACTCATGCGACGCTTCAGCACTTCCCCCTTCCTCCCTGCCGCTGACTATTGCCCGAAAAGGCACGCATCGACAAAGTAGTACAATATATATTTACCACATGCTTTATAATGAAAGAAGGTAATATAACCCCATCGCAAGGCGTTCCGGGGCATCACCTGCCCAACCGTGTCCCTCGGTATCTGATTTTTCAGCAGACGGTCACCGCGCAACTGATGGCAGGAGAGTCCGGAAACGCCCATAAACCCGAGTATGCAGAGCTAAATTAAGCGACATGAGCACTTTAACCAATTGTATTGATATAGAAAATTCAGTAACGGCTGCTAGCACACCAGCCGTTATCGGACGTATTCACTCTTTTGAGTCCTGTGGTACCGTTGATGGTCCCGGGATCCGCTTTATCACCTTCTTTCAGGGTTGCCTGATGCGCTGCCTTTATTGCCATAACCGTGACACCTGGGATACCCACGGCGGTAAAGAGATTACTGTTGAAGATCTGATGAAAGAGGTGGTGACCTATCGCCATTTTATGAACGCTTCCGGCGGCGGTGTGACAGCATCCGGCGGCGAAGCCATCCTGCAGGCCGAATTCGTTCGCGACTGGTTCCGCGCCTGTAAGAAAGAAGGCATTCATACCTGTCTCGACACCAACGGCTTTGTGCGCCGTTACGACCCGGTTATCGATGAACTGCTGGAAGTGACCGATCTGGTAATGCTCGATCTCAAGCAAATGAATGACGAAATTCATCAAAACCTGGTCGGCGTCTCTAATCATCGTACGCTGGAGTTTGCCCGTTACCTGGCAAACAAAAATATAAACGTCTGGATCCGCTACGTTGTGGTTCCGGGCTGGTCCGACGATGATGATTCCGCGCATCGCCTGGGCGAGTTTACCCGTGACATGGGCAATGTCGAGAAAATCGAACTGTTGCCGTATCACGAGTTGGGCAAACATAAATGGGTGGCAATGGGCGAAGAATACAAGCTGGACGGCGTCCATCCGCCTAAGAAAGAGACCATGGAGCGTGTGAAAGGGATTCTGGAACAGTACGGCCATAAGGTGATGTATTAAATTAAGATCCCCCGGTAGACCTTGCGCTACCGGGTTTTCCCCAACACATGATAAGCATCAGGACATAAAATATTCCGACAGCTTATTCGCCACGCTCTCAATGGAGAAAATCCGTTTCTGATGCGCCTTGCGATATTCCGCATAGCGTTCGTCCTGCTCTTCCAGCGCGCTGAGGATCCGGTCGGCCACCATCATTGCGCCCGCGATTTCAGCAAATCCCGATTCCCCTTCCCCCTGTAAAGCCACCGCCGCCTGAAGATTCCAGTCAGATAAACGGACCAGCGGCGCAAACGTCCCACGAGTCAGCGACAATATTTTCACGCCCTGCTGCTTTGCCAGAGACAAGGCCTGCATCATATCCGTCGATGCTTGTTCAGTATGCACGACGATAATGCCGGTTTTTTGATTATCAGCCAGCAACGGCATCGCCGCCGGGTAAGAGCGATCGACAAAGCTGGCCACCTTACCCATGTTGATTAAATTCATCTGCAGGAATAATGCTACCGGCACCGCCGTGCCCACTGCATAGATAGCGATACTGTTCAGGGAGTTAAGCCAGTCAGCTGCGGCTTTCAGCTCCTGGTTATCAACAATGGCATTACTGTCGCGAATGCTCGCCAGCACCGGCCCAATCTCTTCATTACCTTTGATACCGTTGTCTTCCGAGCGGGCAGCGCCCTGCTCCATTGCCAGTGCGGTTCTGAAATCCGAGAAACCTTTAAAACCGAAAGCCCGACAAAAACGGGTGATACTTCCCTCACTGGTATCAATAGAGTCGGCCAGTTCTGAAATCGTGTGACGCATCACAAAGTCAGGATTTTCCGTAATAAAACGACCAACTTTCTCCAGTATCGGGCTTAGCCCTGAAGATCCATTTCTTATGCTTATCAACAAGTTGTTGTCTATCTGGCTCATGTTTTGCCTTATTTGCTCAAAATGCAAACACAGTCACATCTTTCGTTCTGTCGCAAAGATAATAATTATTATCTCATATAAAAAAATAAAAATAATTATTTTACAAACAGGAGAACATCGAATGAAAGGTCTCATAGTCTGTCGTACTGGTATGGGCAGCTCCTTAATGCTCAAAATCAAAGCACAAAAAATCATCGATAAACACGGCTGGGATATCGAGCTGGAACACGATGTTCTCTCAGGCTTACGCACCTGGCGAGATATTGATTTTGTCATTACTATGCGCGATCTCACCGACGAAGTCGAAGCCGCCGGATTCAGAGCTGTCGGCATCACCGACCTGATGAACAGTGAAGAGATGGAATCTGCGCTCACTGACATCGTTCAAAGCAACTAACCTCTCCCGGAGGCAATATGGACTTCCTCAGATTTATTGTATTCGACATTCTGGGCGTAACCCCACTTTTAGTTGGCTTTATTGCATTAATCGGCCTGTTAATCCAACGTAAGCCGATTGAAAAGGTACTTTCCGGTACTTTCAAAACCATCGTCGGCTTTCTGGTTTTCGCTGGCGGCGCCGGTCTGGCAGTCACTTCTCTGGGGAACTTTCAGACCTTATTCAGCGATGGATTTGGCTTAAAAGGCGTGATGCCGTTGGCAGAAGCGCTAACCGGACTGGCGCAAACCAAATTCGCCATGTGCGTGTCGCTTATCATGGTGATTGGTTTTGGCTGGAACCTGTTCTTTGCCCGCGTTACACCCTTTAAATACATCTTTCTTACCGGGCAACATAATCTTTATCTCTCCGCACTGCTTACCGTGACGCTGAAGGCACTGGGCTATAGCGACATGACGACTATCATTGTCGGCTCCGTGCTGCTGGGCCTCGCTGCCTGTCTCTATCCGGCCATTGCACAACCGTGGATGCGAAAAATTACCGGTAACGACGAGATCGCGATGGGGCACTACGTCACTCTGGCCTATGCTGCATCCGGCTGGATCGGTTCCAGGGTCGGCGATCCTAAACAATCCACCGAAAAACTGAATCTCCCCGGCTGGTTGGGGATCTTTAAAGACTACATCGTCTCTGTGTCGATCTCGGTGAGTATTTTCTACTACATCGCCGCGCTCGCCGCCGGAAAAGCGGCGGTAACCGCAGCAGCAGGCGAGATGCACTGGCTGGTTTATCCCCTCTTCCAGTCACTGACCTTTACCGCTTCGCTGTACATCATCATTACTGGCGTGCGCCTGCTGCTGTCAGAAATTGTTCCGGCCTTCCTTGGCATCTCGGAGAAGTTAATCCCCAATGCTAAACCCGCGCTCGACTGCCCGGTGGTCTTCCCCTACGCCCCGACTGCCACGGTTCTCGGTTTTATCTCTTCGTTTGTCGGTGGGCTGGTGGTGATGGGTTTTCTGGCGATCCTCGGGCAAACCGTCATTATCCCGGTGGCCATTCCCTACTTCTTCATCGGCGCTACTGCGGCAGTATTTGGTAATGCTTCCGGCGGCTGGAAAGGCGCGATTGCCGGAAGCTTCATCACCGGGATCCTGATTGGTATCGGCCCGGCGCTAATTTATCCGATTATGGAGTCCGTCGGACTTTCAGGCACCAGCTTCCCGGAAACCGACTTCGTTGCTCTGGGTCTGGTCGTGTACTACATCGGTAAAATGCTGCCCTAAGAAGGAATGAACATGAACATTGATGAACTGAAATCCCATGCGCTTGCCGCTCGCCGCGAGATAGTCACTATGATTTATGAGTCCGGAATCGGCCATCCCGGCGGAGCATTGTCGATAATCGACATTCTTACCTGGCTCTATTATCAGGAGGTCGATCTGACAACCTCCCCCCGAGCGCGCGTCGTCATGAGTAAAGGCCACGCCGTCGCCGCGCAGTACGCCATGCTGTATCAACAAGGCAAGATCGATCGCAGCGAGTTCCATACGTTCCGGCAAATCAACTCGCGCCTGCAGGGGCACCCGAGCATTAAGTCGCTGCCGGATGTCGATGCGACTACCGGCCTGTTGGGTCAGGGGCTGTCGATTGCTTTTGGTATGGCGGCCGCCAAAAAGCGGCGCAACGATCCGCATCGGGTATTTGCCATCATTGGCGATGGCGAAATGCATGAAGGCCAAATCTGGGAGACCTTACAGCAGGCCGGTCATATGAAAATGGACAATCTGGTCGCCATCATCGATTACAACGGATTCTCTTCTCACGATCCGGTCAATGAAGTCGTTAACCTCGAGCCGCTGGCGGACAAAATCCGCAGCTTTGGCTGGCATGTACTGGAACTGCACAACGGCAATGATATGCATCAGGTTGCCGATACCCTGATGCTATCCCGCCATCTGAAAGATAAACCTGTCGCCATCGTGGCGCGCACCACCAAAGGTTCCGGCGTCAGCTATATGGAAAACAACGGCGACTGGCACTCAAAAACCCCGAGTAAAGAACAATTTCAGCAGGCAATGGAGGAGTTACAGTGATGAAAGCACCTCGTGATGAGATCGGTCATGCCCTGATTGCCCTCAAAGAAAAAGGCTATCCCGTTGTTGTCATCGACAGCGATTTAGCCAGCTCTACCCGAACTGACCAGTTTCAATCAATCTACCCGGAGGCCTTTTTCGAAATGGGCATTGCGGAAGGTTCCGCCATGAGCTTCGCGGTTGGCCAGGCGCTGGAGGGCTTTATGCCCTTCTATGTCAATTTTGCGATGTTCGTCACCGGTACCGCCTGGACCCAGCTGCGGCAGGCCTGCTATGCCAAAGCCAACATTAAACTCGTCGGTAGCCACCCCGGTATGGATGATGGTCCGGATGGCGCTTCGCACCATGCACTGGAGGATTTAGCGCTGACTCGCGTCCTTCCGGGGTTAACCGTCCTGACCCCGGCAGATGCGGAAGAAATAGCTGAGGCCTTCGAGCAGGCGGCGAAAATAAAAGGGCCCGTTTATATTCGCGTTGCGCGCGAGCCAATGCCGGTTCGCGATAAAAGCGTCATTCCGCGAGTCAGCGATATCGCCGCCATCGCCGACAGCGGCAATGATTTTGCAATTCTGTTTGAAGGGACGGTGCTGGAGCAGGCAATCGATGGCTATGAAAAACTGGTCGCCAGCGGCAAAAAGGGCAAGCTTATTCATGTCGCCACCCTCAAGCCCTTTAACCAGCAAGAGTTTTATCGGCTGGTTCATGATTGCCCGCTTATCGCTACGCTTGAAAATCATACCGTCAACGGCGGCCTCGGCGGACTGATCGCGGAAACCATGGCGCAAAAGGCGCACCCGGCTCGCCTTACGCGGCTGGGGACGGCGGACACATTTACCGAATCGGGTAATAGCAGACAGCTGAAAGCGAAATATGGCATCTCGGGAGACGCGCTGTTTAACGCGCTACGCTAACCACCAGGCGAGCCGGTCAGTTGGCGGTCGGCTCGCGCATAAAGGAACATAGATGGAAGAGACGTTATTTTCCGCCTGTCAGTTCACCAGTCGCGGCCTGAACTGGCGCAGCGCCGTTCAGCTCGCCTGCCGCCCGCTTGAGGAGCAGGGCAAAATCACCGAAGGCTATGCCAGGGCTATTATCAGCGCCACGGAGCAGGATGGCCCCTGGTATATACTGAGCCCGACGTTTGCGCTACCGCACGCGCGTCCGGAAGCGGGCGTGCTGAGCAGAAACAGCGCGCTTTCGCTGCTTTGCTGTAGCGAGGCCGTTGATTTTCCGGATCATCCCGGTATTCGGCTGATAGTCGTACTGGCGGCGGCCGATAGCGAGCAGCATATTCAGACAATCCAGCGGTTAGTCTGCTGGCTGGATGAGAGGGAGAGACTTCAGCGATTCACCGCAGTACAAAACCAGGCCCAGTTTGCCGCGCTTCTTGCTTCGCATTAATCCATAGCCAGGGCATGCCCTGGCTATGTTCTGCAAAAATCAGGCATGCGCCACCGGTGTAGGATGGTGTTCCGCTTTGCGTAGCAGTGTCAGCAAGTAGATGAATGACACGCTGGCAATCATGACAAACAACAGATTGTCCGAGAAATTCTGCATCAGCATTGCAGTCAGCGTCGGCCCAAGCAGGCTGCCCACGGTATAGATCATTAACAGCGCCTGGTTCATCGCCACCAGTTGATGGCGCTCAACTTTTTCACAGGCCCAGGCCATCGCGACCGGATAGAGCGTGAAGCCGGAAGCCCCCAGTACGAACAACGCAGGCGCCATTGCGGCCTGGCTTAACATCGCCAGACAGCCGAGAATCACCACAAATACCTGAACGCGCAGCACCAACAAACGACCGTAACGATCGGCGAGCCGACCGATCGGCCACTGCCCAACGATACCCGCGCTCACCATCACCGCCATCCAGAAGCCGATGCCGGAATCGCTAACGCCCTGGTGGTTGAGCCACAGCGGCATCAGGCCATACAGCGAGCCGAGAACGATGCCGGAAATAATGCAGCCGTTAACACCATGGCGAGCCTGACGCAGCCTCAGCATAGGCCAGATACGCGCCGGTTCGTGCGCTTCATCGGGCTGATTCGCCACGCGAGTAAACAGCAGCGGCAAAATGGCCGCCAGCGCCAACGCCGTCACCCACGGCAGGACGCTCATCAAATCCGTCGGCAGCTTGCTGACCATTAATTGGCCCAGCACCGTGCCGACGTAATAAATCATCATATACGCCGCCAGCAGGCGACCCCGGCTCCGCGAAGTGCCGCTACAAACCAGCGCGCTCTCAACCACCACCCAAATCATCGCGCAGCCTACTCCAGCGATAAAGCGCCAACTGAACCAACTCCAGAAACCAGGAGTAATACCAAGACCGACGCAGCCAACGGCAAAAATAATCGATGCCAGATAATAGCTACGGTTAAAACCCAGGCGCTTAATCACCCATCCGGCGAGCAAAGTTCCCACCAGATTGCCGGTAAAATAGGATGACCCCACCATCCCTACCTGCCAGGTCGGGATATTTTCATGAGCGAGCCAAAGCGGGACGAGCGTATTTAAAACCGCTATCGCCAGGGTCAACAAAAGCAGGCCACAGAGCAACATTTGCACTGGCCGGGTGTAGAGGGTCATGGATATAAACCGTGATGGAGTTCAGATTTCGTGCGCATCATGCCACTGCTGCAAACATTGTCAATCCACCTGAAAACAGGCCAGACGCGGTTTGCGGGGGAACGATAGAAGTTTTTTATCCAGCGGATCGGCAACAGAATAGTTATTAATGTTATTCCATTGTTTTTATTAATTTATCAGGAAACAGAGGTGGGAATATCGGTAGAAATATTTCATGCATCGATCGCACTTTTTATCGCGCCAGAAACAATTATTCTGGCGCGATAAAGAGCGATTAGCTGGCGATTGCCATCCCTACGGTCATATGCAGGCCGTAGAAGACGCCACGGCCGATCATCTCGCCAACCAGCACCAGCACAAAAGCCAGCCCCAGCATCGGCAATGCAGGCTGGTAGCCTTTGAGTTGCGGGGCAATCCAGCATACCAGCGCCAGCACCAGCGCAACCACGCGCCAGGCCATCAGCGAGCCATAATTCGGCACCAGCGCCGAGGCCTGCTGAATAGAGCTATGAATTGTCGCCAGTTCGTGGCCCTGCATCAGTACCACGGTTACGCTAACCACCAGCGCCAGCAGAGTCACCGCCGGCAGCAGGCGCATCGCCCAGCCGTTAACATCCGCAAAGCGCAGCAGCAGATATCCCAGCAGCGGGCCGCCGATAAACATCGTCAGGAAGAAACTAAGCGGCGTCCAGGCCGTGTACCAGGTGGGCACCGTATCGATAGTGTTATAGACACGGACCATCATCCAGACAAAGATAACTCCCAGCACCAGGGTAATGACCAGCCAGAGATTACGCGGTCCCGCCGGTAGCTTATTGAGCACCGCCAGCAGCCAGCCAATCCCACCAACAGCAAAGAACAGCGCCCCGCTGGCGATTTCATTACTCAGCGACGAGGCCCCAACGCGATTGAGCGAGTTAAACGCGCGCATCGGCGACCCAAGATGCAGAGTCGAGGCAATAAAGCCAATACCCATCAGCACCCACAGACCAAACATACTCCACACTACGCGCTGCTGCTGTTCACGCGATAAATCGCCTTTCATTAACGCCAGAGCCAGTACAATAAACCCGCCCACGACGCACTGACCAAAGACCGTGAAAATAATCAGCGGCCATTCATGCCATCCACTCCCCATCTCACACCTCCTTCGGGTTGGCCAGGTAGCCGGTGGTATCTCCACATGGTCGGCTGTTGGCATTAGGTTTAATCACGATACTCGGCTTAGTGAAGTGGGCCGAAGGTAGCGGCGCAACGGCAGCCAGTTGACCGTGTGTTTTACGCAACTCTTCAATAGGGCCGAAATCAAGCGCGCGTAACGGGCAAGATTCCACGCAAATCGGCTTTTTGCCCTCAGCTACGCGTTCGTAGCAGCCATCGCATTTAGTCATATGTCCTTTTGTCGCATTGTACTGCGGCGCGCCGTACGGACAGGCCATATGGCAATAGCGACAACCGATACATACATCTTCATCCACAACCACAAAGCCATCTTCACGCTTGTGCATCGCTCCGCTAGGGCAAACTTTGGTGCAGGCCGGATCCTCACAATGGTTGCAGGCGATAGAGAGGTAATAGGCAAACACGTTTTGTTGCCAGACGCCATTATCTTCCAGCCAGTCGCCGCCAGCGTATTCGTAAATACGACGGAAGCTCACTTCCGGCGTGAGGTTTTTGTAGTCTTTACAAGCCAGTTCGCAGGTTTTGCAACCGGTGCAACGGGCAGAATCAATAAAAAATCCATATTGAGTTGTCATCGGTTACTCCTTACAGCTTTTCAACCTGGACGAGGTTGGTATGCGATGGATTGCCTTTCGCCAGCGGCGACGGGCGTTGAGTGGTCAGCACGTTAATGCTGCCAGCCTGATCCACGCGGCCTGCGTCCGGGTTATACCAGGCCCCCTCACCCAACGCGACCACGCCCGGTATTATTCGCGGGGTCACTTTAGCCTCGATATGCACTTCACCACGATCGTTGAAGATGCGGATCCGATCGCCATTGGCGATACCGCGCTTCTTCGCATCGAGCGGGTTGATCCACATCTCCTGACGACAGGCGGCTTTCAGTACGTCAACGTTGCCGTAGGTGGAGTGAGTGCGGGCTTTATAGTGAAAACCGGTGAGCTGCAGCGGATACTTTTTCGCCAGCGGATCGTTGTAGTTTTCAAACCCAGGGCTGTAGATCGGCAGCGGATCGATAACATCCTCTTCTTTAAGCTCCCAGGTCGCCGCAATTTCCGCCAGTTGCGCAGAATAAATTTCAATTTTCCCTGACGGTGTCGTTAACGGACTGGCGACGGGATCTTCACGGAAAGCTTTATAGGCAACGTAGTGGCCTTCCGGGTCGCGCTGTTTAAAGATCCCCTGCTTGCGGAATTCATCAAACGGCAATAGCGCCGGGATTGCTTTACGGGATTGCTCGTAGAGATAACGCAGCCACTCTTCCTGGGTTCGACCTTCGGTGAAGCGTTGCTCAACGCCCATGCGCTTCGCCAGTTCGCTGGTCATCTCATAAATGGTTTTGCACTCAAAGCGCGGTTTAATGACCTGGTCGGCAAAAATAACGTAGGACATGTTGCCGCAGGAAGCATCCAGCGCAAAATCCATCTGCTCCGAGGCCGTACAGTCCGGCAGCAGAATATCGGCATATTTCGCCGATGAGGTCATATGGCAATCAATGACCACAATCATCTCGCACTTCTTGTCATCCTGCAGGATGTCATGGGTACGGTTGATTTCTGAATGCTGGTTGATCAGACAGTTACCCGCATAGTTCCAGACCATTTTGATAGGGACATCGAGTTTATCTTTGCCGCGCACGCCATCGCGCAGCGCGGTCATTTCCGTGCCGCGCTCAATCGCATCAGTCCACATAAACATGGAAATACTGGTTTCCACCGGATTATCCAGCGTCGGCATACGTTCAAAAGGCAAGGAGTAAGAACCTTCACGCGCGCCGGTATTGCCGCCATTAATCCCGACGTTGCCGGTTAAGATCGCCAGCATTGAAATCGCCCGGGAAATCAGCTCACCATTGGCATGGCGCTGCGGGCCCCAGCCTTGAGAGATAAAGGCGGGTTTAGCGCCGGCAATTTCACGCGCCAGTTGCACGATTCGCGCCTGAGGTATGCCGGTAATCGTCGACGCCCATTCCGGGGTCTTCGCGATACCGTCTTTGCCCTGACCGAGAATATAAGCCTTATAGTGGCCATTGGCCGGCGCCCCTTCCGGCAGCGTTTTCTCGTCATAGCCTACGCAGTACTTGTCGAGGAAAGGCTGGTCAACGAGGTTCTCGCTAATCATCACCCACGCCAGCGCGGAGACCAGCGCGGCATCGGTTCCCGGGCGAATAGGGATCCATTCATCTTCGCGCCCGGCTCCGGTGTCGGTATAGCGTGGATCGATAATGATCATCCTGACATTGGATTTTTCCCGCGCCTGTTCCAGGTAGTAGGTCACCCCGCCGCCGCTCATTCGGGTTTCCCCCGGATTGTTGCCAAACAGCACCACCAGCTTACTGTTTTCAATATCCGACGGACTATTGCCATCAGCCCAGCCGCCGTAGGTATAGTTGAGGCCTGCGGCGATTTGGGCGGTGGAGTAGTCACCGTAATGGTTGAGATAGCCGCCGCAGCAGTTCATCAGACGGGCAATCAGGGTCTTCCCCGGTGGCCAGGAGCGAGTCAGGGTTCCGCCGAGAGTCCCCGTTCCGTAGTTCAGATAGATGGATTCGTTACCGTAGTCTTTGATCAGGCGCTGCATATTGCTGGCGATGGTGTCGAACGCTTCTTCCCAGCTGATTTGCTCAAATTTGCCCTCACCGCGTTTGCCTACGCGCTTCATCGGATATTTCAGACGGTCCGGGTTATAGACGCGGCGACGCATCGAGCGACCGCGCAGACAGGCGCGAACCTGATGCAGACCGTCATAGCTATCGTCGCCGGTATTGTCTGTTTCAACATATTTGATTTCACCATCAACCACATGCATACGCAGCGGACAGCGGCTACCGCAGTTCACCGTACAGGCGCTCCAGGTAACAGTTTCGCTGGCGGGATTCAGGCTATCCGCAGCATGGGCAATGCGTGTAAAGGGTAAGGTAAAAGCGCTGCTGGCCATCGCCAGCCCGCCAATCGCCGTGGTTTTCATTAAACCACGCCGACTCACCTCGGCAGCCAGTAAAGCATCGGGGGTTTGGGTTTTCATAGGTACTCGCTTTGGTTGCTCACAATTAACTCAAAATCGCTATATAGATATATATATAACGAAATTAGACTTTATTCGTTTTTTATGCTGATTAATCCAAAGGGAGTATCTTCGTAATCTCGACGTCGCTTATTGCCCGGTATCAAGAAGGGGAGTAAAAAAAAGCGCCCGCAGGCGCTTTTGAGAAAAGAGTCGAAAAATCAGCCGATAAATTCAAGGCCACGCATATACGGGCGCAGAACTTCCGGAATTTCAATGCGGCCATCCGCCTGTTGATAGTTTTCCATCACCGCGACCAGCGTACGTCCTACCGCCAGGCCAGAACCGTTCAGCGTGTGTACGAGGCGAGTTTTCTTGTCAGACTTGCTGCGGCAGCGTGCCTGCATACGACGCGCCTGGAAATCCCAGACGTTAGAGCAGGAAGAGATTTCACGATAGGTATTCTGCGCTGGCACCCACACTTCCAGATCATAGGTTTTGCATGCGCTGAAGCCCATATCGCCCGTGCACAGAGCCACTTTACGATACGGCAGGCCCAGCAGTTGCAGCACTTTCTCGGCATGGCCGGTCATCTCTTCCAGCGCGACCATGGAATCTTCCGGACGCACAATCTGCACCATCTCAACTTTGTCGAACTGGTGCATACGGATCAGACCACGAGTATCGCGACCATAAGATCCCGCTTCAGAGCGGAAACAAGGCGTGTGTGCGGTCATTTTAATCGGCAGATCGTCTTCATCGATGATCTCATCGCGAACCAGGTTGGTCAACGGGACTTCTGCCGTCGGGATCAGCGCGTAGTTGCTGCTGTCAGCTTCTTCTTCCAGCGGACGGGTATGGAACAGGTCGCCAGCGAATTTTGGCAGTTGACCGGTACCATACAGCGTGTCCTGGTTAACCAGATACGGGACGTAGTTTTCGCTGTAACCATGCTGTTCAGTGTGCAGGTCCAGCATAAACTGCGCCAGCGCACGGTGCAGACGAGCCAGTTGGCCTTTCATGACCACAAAACGAGAGCCGGTCAGCTTCACGGCGGCGGCGAAGTCCAGCCCTCCGTGCATTTCACCCAGCGTGACATGATCGCGAACCTCAAAAGCAAATTCGCGCGGCGTACCCCAGCGGCTAACTTCAACGTTGTCGTTTTCGTCGCGACCGGCCGGAACGTCATCGTGCGGAATGTTAGGGATGGTCAGCGCGATATCGCGGATTTCCGCCAGCAGGGTATCCAGCTCGGTTTTCGCGGCATCAAGTTGCTCGCCGAGTTTGTTCACTTCCAGGCGTAATGGCTCAATATCTTCCCCGCGCGCTTTCGCCTGGCCAATGGATTTCGATCGGGAGTTGCGCTCCGCCTGCAGGTTTTCAGTTTGAACCTGCAGAACTTTACGACGCTCTTCCAGAGCGCGAAGTTTATCTACATCCAGCTTAAAGCCCCGGCGTGCCAGTTTTTCTGCGACTGCGTCTGGCTCGGTACGCAGCAGATTGGGATCGAGCATGCTTATCCTGTGCTTATCGAATTAATAAAAGAAAAATGGCCGCAGAGCGCGACCACGGAAATAGTGTGACAACCTTACCGCAACGCCTCAATTATCGGTAGCGTTTTATCGGGCTATTTTGATCCTGTTCGGTTAACCAGGCGAGCTTTTCGCCTATTTTGCCCTCCAGCCCCCGGTTTGTCGGCTTATAATAGCGCGTTTGCGCCATTTCCTGCGGGAAGTACTGCTCCCCGGCGGCATAAGCATTCGGTTCATCGTGAGCATAGCGATACTCCTGCCCGTAGCCCATCTCTTTCATCAGCTTCGTTGGGGCATTGCGCAAATGTACGGGTACGTCGTAATCGGGACGTTCGCGGGCGTCGGCCATCGCCGCTTTAAACGCGGTATAAACCGCGTTGCTTTTGGGCGCACAGGCAAGATAAACAATGGCCTGAGCAATCGCCCGTTCGCCTTCCGCCGGTCCGACACGGGTAAAGCAGTCCCAGGCAGAGATAGCAACCTGCATCGCGCGCGGATCGGCATTGCCGACATCTTCCGACGCAATCGCCAGACAGCGTCGCGCTACGTAGAGCGGATCGCCGCCGGCGGTAATAATCCGCGCGTACCAGTAGAGAGCGGCATCCGGCGCGCTTCCGCGAACCGATTTATGCAGCGCGGAAATTAAATCGTAAAAACGATCGCCTTTGTTGTCGAAACGCGCGCTACGCTCACCAGCAATTTCGGTCAACAGTTCAACTTTCAACACGCGATTGCCGGAGGCGTCGGTTTCAGCCATATCGGCCATCATTTCCAGCGTATTCAGCGCACGCCGCGCATCGCCATTAACAAGGTCGGCAATGGCCTTGCGCGTCTCGTCCGGCAGGACGATATCTTGCCCGCCGTAACCGCGCGTTTTGTCACTCATTGCCTGATTGAGCACCTGCTCAATGTCATCACTGGCCAGCGACTTCAGCAGATAGACGCGCGCACGGGATAACAGCGCGGAATTGAGTTCAAAGGAAGGGTTTTCCGTCGTCGCACCAATAAAAGTGATGGTTCCGTCTTCGATATGCGGCAGAAAGGCATCCTGCTGACTTTTATTGAAACGGTGAACTTCATCGACAAAAAGGATCGTGCGGCGGCCCGCGTTGCGATTTTGACGCGCACGTTCAATGGCCTCGCGGATCTCTTTCACCCCGGAGGTCACCGCTGAAATACGTTCAACGTCAGCGCTGGCGTAGCGCGCAATTACTTCGGCCAGCGTGGTTTTTCCTGTGCCTGGCGGCCCCCAGAGGATCATGGAGTGCAGATGTCCGGCTTCAATCGCCCTCGGCAGAGGTTTACCCGGTGCCAGCAGATGCTGCTGACCAATGTACTGGGCTAAATTTTCTGGCCGCATGCGGGCGGCCAGGGGTTGAAACGCGTTGTCGGAAAAATCGAGCGACAGATTGCTCACATTCGCCTCTACTTACGTTGATCGTCCACCGTAACCCCTTGCGGCGGTGTAAAGGTGAACTTAGATGCATCGACGGCACCACTTTGTTGCGATTTTAGCTGATAGCTGCTGCGTTGATCATCCTGTTCCACGGCGCTGAACTGATGGATCGTGCCGTCACGACCCACGTTAATAGTGAACTGCTTCAGATTACCGCTACCGTTTTTCGGGGTCAGAACAAAATCATCGCCGTTCTGCTTAATGTTGTAGTTCTGCCAGTCGCTGGCCTGATTGCGGGCAATCAGCATAAACGGTGTGTTGCTGGTCGCATCTTTCAGCCAGGTGGCGGTAACCTGCTCAACAAACGGGTTATAAAACCACAGCGTTTTACCATCGGAAACCAGTACGCTTTCGTCCGGCTGGGTCATATGCCAGTTGAACAAATTTGGCCGCTTGACCCACAAATCACCCTGCCCGTCCTGCACGGCATTGCCGCTACCGTCCGTCACTTTCTGCGTAAAACTGGAGTGGAAGCTGCTCACTTTATCAAGGCGGCTTTTTAAATCGCTGGCGGCGTCTGCCCATACCTGGCTTACAACAAGACCGGACAGTAATGCACAGGTGATTGCGAGTTTTTTCATTGTTATTCCTTAATGTGCGTCACTCCCGACGCGGGAGCCTCTTCTGCCTAATTTAGGCCCGCCAACGGCGGTGAAACAGCAGAACAGGCTGATTTTCACTTATTTACCCAATTTTGCGGTTACTCAAAGGGCGGTGGCGCCAGCACTTCACGGTTACCGTTATGCCCCTGCTCGCTCACAATACCCTGAGCTTCCATTTGCTCAATGATACGTGCGGCGCGGTTATAGCCGATACGAAACTGACGCTGTACTCCAGAAATGGAGGCTTTGCGTTTTTCCGTGACAAAGTTAACCGCCTGATCGAACAGCGGGTCGAGCTCTTCACCGCCTTCGTAGCCACCGCCGCCGCCTTCGCTTTCGCTATCGGAGGTGATGCCATCAACATACTGCGGACGCCCACGTGCCTTCCAGTCCTGAACCACAGCGTGAACTTCCTCGTCGCGCACAAAAGCGCCGTGCACGCGCACAGGGATCGTCGAGTTAGGCGCAGAGTAGAGCATATCGCCCATCCCCAGCAGAGATTCCGCACCGCCCTGGTCAAGGATGGTACGCGAGTCAATTTTACTCGATACAGTAAAGGCGATACGCGTCGGGATGTTAGCTTTGATCAGGCCGGTGATAACATCAACCGACGGCCGCTGAGTCGCCAGCACCAGGTGGATCCCCGCTGCGCGCGCTTTCTGCGCCAGACGCGCAATCAGCTCTTCCACTTTCTTACCGACGGTCATTATCAGGTCGGCAAACTCGTCGACCAGCACCACAATATAAGGCTCTTTTTTCAGTACCGGATGGGTTGCATCCATACTGTCGCCAGGCTTCCAGTACGGATCCGGGATTGGCCGTCCCATACGTGCGGCTTCGGCGATCTTCTCGTTGTAACCCGCGAGGTTACGCACGCCCAGCGCAGACATCAGTTTATACCGACGCTCCATTTCGTTAACGCTCCAGCGCAAAGCGTTGGCCGCGTCTTTCATATCCGTGACGACTTCCGTCAACAGATGCGGTATTCCTTCATAAACCGACAGCTCGAGCATTTTCGGGTCAATCATGATGAATTTCACATCTTCCGGCTGCGCTTTGTAAAGCATGCTGAGGATCATGGCGTTGACCCCAACGGACTTACCGGAACCGGTGGTACCCGCCACCAACAGGTGCGGCATCTTCGCCAAATCGGCGGTCACTGGTTCGCCCGCGATATCTTTACCGAGGACCACCGTAAGCGGTGAAGGATTATCGCGGAATTTCGCATTATCCAGCACTTCGCGCAGGTAAACGGTCTGCCGCTTTTTGTTAGGCAGCTCCAGGCCAACATAAGGTTTACCCGGAATAACTTCCACCACGCGAACCGCCGCAGTGGACAGAGAACGGGCCAGATCTCGTGACAGGTTGGAAATCCGCGCCGCTTTCACGCCAGGCGCCAGGTTAAGCTCAAAGCGGGTGATTACCGGCCCCGGCGAGTAGTTCACCACATCGGCCTTAATGCGGAAATCGGCCAGACGAGCCTCAACCAGACGCGCCATCTGCTCAAGCGCAAAGGTATCAATCGGCTCAACTTCAACCGGTGGCGGCGTGAGCAGGTCAAGCGACGGTAACAGCGTCGTCGGTTTCTGTAACGGGCGACTGTCGCCATTGCGCATCAACAGCGGGTGAATCAGGCTTTCCTGTGGCTGCGGGATCGGCTGCTGCGGAGCATGTCCCTGAGGAGCATGCTGCTGCGGATAGCTGCTAGCGGCATGCTCCGCCTGTGGCGGCATCTGCGGATGTTGAACCGGCTGATGCGGTGCAGGTTGATAAGCCTGGCGCTGTGCATTTTGCGGCTGCTGATGTATGGGCTGCGAATGCTGGGTCGGCTGCTGATACTGCGGAGCAGGCTGCTGTACTTCCGGTATCGGCGTGAAGACCGGCTCGCTCGGCGTATCATCAACCAGCGTTTTCATTGGTGAGAATTCATAATCAGCCGCAGAGAACGGATGTGACCCCAGCGGCTGTTCGCTTGCATAGCGCTGCTGCTGAGAAGCGGCAAACTGACGGGCAAGCTCGGCTTCAGCGGCAGAATCCTCATTCGCGTTATCATCTTCCGCAGCGTAGTTATCACCATAGCGCTGATTTTGCGCAGCAGCGAACTGACGCGCCAGTTCCCCCTGCTCAAGTTCTGCAACTTCCTCATCCGTCAGAAAATCATCATAGGGCTGATGCTCTGTCTGACGCGCACGCTCTTCAGCCAACCGCTGCGAGGGCAGCTTAATGCCATAGGAGGCCAGCTCACGGCGCGTGGGAACACGAACGCGGTTTGGA
Source organism: Klebsiella sp. (assembly GCA_036498385.1). Taxonomy (GTDB): domain Bacteria; phylum Pseudomonadota; class Gammaproteobacteria; order Enterobacterales; family Enterobacteriaceae; genus Klebsiella. The sequence goes on along the minus strand of DASYFN010000071.1, from coordinate 40,563 downwards.
CGGGGTAATTTCGGACCAATGCCCTCTTTTACCTGCACGCGAGGACTGCCTGATGCCGGGCTAAACAACGGCGCAGCACTGGAGACAGTAGATGCGGCTGAAGCCGCCCCCGTTGCCTGATGGACACCGGCAGCCAGTGCGCTCACAGCAGCAGCATCAACCGGCGGTGAAGGCGGAGGCGAGATCGGTTTTGCCGTAACCGGGCTGGCTGGTTCTGGAATCGGTTGATACCACGCGGCAAGCTGCTCGCGTTCACGCGCGCGTTTCTCTTCCACTTCTTCGAAGTAGTACATCGGCGGACGCTGGGGTTTCACTTCCTCTTGCGGAGGTTCAGGCTCAACAGCAGCAGCGTACTGCACTGGTGCCTGCGCGGACTGATAAGCTGGCTGCTGTACCGGAGCCTGCTCCGGCTGGTAAGCGGGTTCAGGCTGATAAGCTGGCTGCTGTACCGGAACCTGCTCCGGCTGATACGCGTGCTGCGGCTGATAAGCTGGCTGCTGTACCGGAGCCGGCTCCGGCTGATATGCGTGCTGCGGCTGGTAAGCCGGTTCAGACTGATAAGCTGGCTGCTGTACCGGAGCCTGCCCCGGCTGATATGCGTGCTGCGGCTGGTAAGCCGGTTCAGGCTGATATACTGGCTGAGTCTCATACTCTGGCAGCGGCTCAGACCATCCTTGCGGTGCGGCGGTATCTTGTGCGGCCAAAGCGACTGGATCGGCAATGCTATGACCATTCAACAAAGGATCGTATGGGTCAAAATCGCCAGGACGTGCTGCGCTGGAGCCGGAGAAAAGTACATCATCAGCGGTAGCAGGCGCAACGCTGGCGCTGTAGTGAATCTCGCCCTCAGCATCATCCATCCGCTTACCGGAAAAAAGCGCGGCATCGGTCTTACGCCCCATAGGGTTAGAGAACTTATCAGCCAGACGCTGGCGGCGGGCTAAGGCGCTGCGTAAAATCCGCGCACGACGAGAATCATGCGGTTTCGCAGGTTCATCGTCTTCATCATCTTCATATTCCCCTTCATCAACCCAGGTGTCATCACGACGGGTACGGTTGCTGGCAAAAGTGAGAATAGAAAGAATCACACCGCCGAGTTTTTCGGCGATGGTGACCCAGGACCAGCCGGTAAACAGCGTCAGTCCTGCTGCCCAGATGCACAACAGCGCGATTGTGCCGCCGCTGCTGTTCAGCAGCGGTTGTAGGGTGGTGCTCAGCAGGCTGCCAATCACCCCGCCGGAGGCGAAGTACCAGATATCATCAGCATTGATAGCTGCCAGACCACAGGATGTGAGGATCAGCGCCAGCGCGCCAATCAACCGCAGCGAGACGGCGAAATAGTCGATGTACTCGTCGTTTTCCTGATGCCGCCAGGCAAAACAGCAGCCGCCGATAATAATGACCGGAATGGTATAGGCCATTACACCAAAAATAAAAAATAGCGTATCAGCAAGCCAGGCTCCCGGCATACCGCCCAGGTTATGAATAGGCTCATGCCACGCCGTTTGCGACCAGCTAGGATCCGAGGGATTAAAGCTGAGTAAAGCCGCCATCAACCAGATGGCAAACAGGGAGCAAAGGATGAGTAACGCCTCAAGGAGTCGGCGCCTGCTACTCAACTTTGTGAATTTGACTTCTTTGTCTTCAGTGTATTCCTGGCTCAAGAAAGGCTCTCCAGGTATCAGGCTGTTTCCTGCCTTCAGCTAAAACGGACAACAGTGCCGGGTCTCCCCGGCACTGTTGCTGTATGGATTAACAGGAGTGTAATCAAACTACGTCGATTTTGCACCTGTTCCGTGTTAGCGCGTCTTAATGACCAGACGATTACTTTGCTTGACTTCTTCCATTACCACATAGGTACGGGTGTCATTTACGCCCGGCAGGCGCAGCAAGGTCTCGCCCAGTAACTTACGATACGCAGACATATCCGGTACGCGGGTTTTCAACAGGTAATCGAAATCCCCGGAAACCAGATGACACTCTTGAATTTCTTCAAGTTTTTGCACAGCGGAGTTAAATTGTTCAAACACATCCGGCGCGCCACGATTCAGAGTAATCTCAACAAATACCAGAAGTGATGCATCCAGATAATGCGGGTTGAGCAGCGCTGTATAGCCCTGAATAAAACCCTGTCTTTCCAGTCGACGCACGCGCTCAAGGCAAGGCGTCGGAGAAAGTCCTACTCGTTTAGAAAGTTCGACGTTGGAAATACGCCCGTCTTTTTGCAATTCATTCAAAATATTACGATCAATGCGGTCGAGATCTTTGCCAGGACGCTTCTTGCTATCTACCATTATTATTGTCTCTCTGTATTCCTTCCCTACTCCTGTTCCGACTCTGAGCCTTCACTGCCAGAGTCCATCCTGTTATTACCCGTACAACGGTGAGTAACCCAGGGGTACGTGAGAAGCCCGTTGCCTGATGGCAGTTACCGACATCACGCATGGCGTCTGTCCACACCATGCGTAGATTTCGTTAACCCGGATAAAAATGGCATTTGCGTGCATGAAAATTCACCACACGCGAACACTCCTTTTCTTCTTCTATCAATGTTTTCGCAAAAGCGCAGGGGATTGTCAAAGCAAAACATCGATTTTTAGTACAAGATGCCAGATATTCCTTATCCTCCCCTGTTGATTCTCATGTTTTCCTCTTATAATTGTGCTACTGGCAGTAGAATTAGTTATATTCTTCGTTCGTTAAATCGCCAATTAATCGGCAGCTTCTATTGCACATATCGTTAACAAAACCGCCGTACTCTTTTTTTACGCCAACAAATTCCCTACAATCCAGCTCATGTATGCCAATATATTATGAGGATCTCATGGGCACGGCCAAACACAGTAAACTGCTTATTCTTGGTTCTGGACCTGCGGGATATACCGCTGCGGTCTACGCAGCGCGCGCAAATCTACAGCCGGTACTGATTACCGGGATGGAAAAAGGCGGCCAACTGACCACCACCACTGAAGTGGAAAACTGGCCAGGCGATCCTAACGATCTGACCGGACCACTACTGATGGAGCGCATGCACGAACATGCCACCAAGTTTGAGACCGAAATTATTTTCGATCATATCAACAGCGTCGATCTACAAAACCGTCCGTTCCGCCTGGTAGGCGACAGCGGAGAATACACCTGCGATGCCCTGATTATTGCCACTGGCGCGTCAGCGCGTTATCTGGGCCTTCCCTCGGAAGAGGCGTTTAAAGGTCGCGGCGTTTCCGCCTGCGCCACCTGTGACGGTTTCTTCTATCGTAACCAAAAAGTCGCGGTGATCGGCGGCGGCAATACGGCTGTAGAAGAGGCGCTATATCTGTCTAATATCGCTTCCGAAGTTCATCTGATTCACCGTCGTGACGGCTTCCGCGCAGAAAAAATCCTTATCAAACGCCTGATGGACAAAGTGGAAAGCGGCAATATCGTGCTGCATACCAACCGTACGCTGGAAGAAGTGACCGGCGATCAAATGGGCGTAAGCGGCTTGCGTCTGCGCGATACACAGGATGCTGATAACATTCAATCTCTGGAAGTTGCGGGACTATTCGTGGCTATCGGCCACAGCCCGAATACGGCTATTTTTGCCGGTCAACTGGAGCTGGAAAACGGCTACATTAAAGTCCAGTCTGGTATCCACGGCAACGCAACCCAGACCAGTATTCCGGGAGTCTTCGCTGCGGGGGACGTGATGGATCATATCTATCGTCAGGCTATTACTTCCGCTGGTACTGGCTGTATGGCTGCACTGGATGCAGAGCGTTATCTGGATGGTTTAGCCGACGCTTGCAAATAATCTTTACAAGTCAGTAACAAAGGTAAATAAGGCGACGAAAAGTCGCCTTTATTTTTGCCTCGTTGTAACATTGCCGTGCCCACAAAAACTCATAACGACACCTGCTAAACACGCAATGAATAAAACCCGTCAACAAGAATTAACCCGTTGGTTAAAAGATCAAAGCATTATCTCCCGTCGCTGGTTGATGATCTCCCGTGTATTGGGCGTCGTTAGCGGCCTGTTAATCGTTGCTCAAGCCTGGTTCCTGGCGCGACTCCTCCATAGCATGGTTATGGAAAATATTCCCGCAACGGCGCTGTTACTGCCCTTTACGTTACTGGTGTTGGTCCTGGTGCTTCGCGCCTGGGTAGTCTGGCTGCGTGAAAAGGTGGGTTTCCAGGCAGGTCAACATATCCGCCTCGAGATTCGCCGTCAGGTTCTGGATCGTTTACAGCAGGCGGGGCCGGCGTGGATACAGGGGAAACCCGCGGGTAGCTGGGCGACGCTGATCCTTGAACAGATCGACGATATGCATGACTACTATGCTCGCTATTTGCCGCAGATGACACTGGCAGCCTGCATACCCTTACTGATTGTCATCGCCATATTCCCCACCAACTGGGCAGCAGCGCTCATTCTGCTGGGTACTGCGCCGCTTATTCCACTGTTTATGGCGCTGGTTGGGATGGGCGCGGCTGATGCCAACCGACGCAACTTCCTCGCTCTGGCGCGTTTAAGCGGCCATTTTCTCGATCGCCTGCGCGGTATGGAAACGCTGCGAATTTTTCATCGCGGTGAAGCAGAGACGGACAACATACGCGAAGCCTCTCAGGATTTTCGTCAGCGAACAATGGAAGTGCTGCGCCTGGCGTTTCTCTCCTCCGGTGTACTGGAATTTTTCGCCTCGCTCTCGATTGCTCTGGTCGCCGTTTACTTTGGTTTTTCCTATATGGGAGAGCTCAACTTTGGCCATTACGGCGCTGGTGTAACTTTGATGTCCGGGTTCCTCGCCCTGATTCTGGCTCCTGAATTTTTCCAGCCACTGCGCGATTTAGGCACCTTTTATCATGCTAAAGCGCAGGCTATTGGCGCCGCTGATAGCCTGAAAACCTTTATGGAAACACCGCTGGCGCAAGCAGAGCGTGGGGAAAAGGTATTAAGCGATAATGAAATGGTAAGCTTTGAAGCTCGCGACCTGCTGATTAAGTCCCCGGAGGGTAAAGTGCTGGCCGGGCCGCTGAATTTTTCCTTACGCGCCGGTGAACGTGTAGTGCTGGTCGGGCAAAGCGGCTCGGGAAAAAGCTCGCTACTGAATACGCTAACCGGTTTTCTTCCCTATGACGGCTCGCTCAGGGTTAATGGCGTCGAGTTAAAGAGTCTGGATGCCGACCGCTGGCGTCGTCTCCTGAGCTGGGTTGGACAAAATCCGCAGTTGCCAGCGGCGACGCTACGCGAAAACGTCCTGTTGTCCTGCCCCGAAGCCACCGAAACTCAGCTACAGCTTGCGCTGGATAAAGCGTGGGTCAGCGAGTTCCTCTCCCTTCTGCCACAGGGTATTAATACGCCTGTCGGCGATCAGGCTGGTCGTCTGTCGGTCGGGCAGGCTCAGCGCGTCGCCGTTGCGCGTGCGCTGCTGGTGCCCTGTCGTCTGCTGCTGCTTGATGAACCTGCAGCCAGCCTTGACGCGCATAGCGAACAGCGAGTGATGCAGGCGCTGACCAATGCATCAACACAGCAAACCACGTTAATGGTTACCCACCAACTGGAAGGCCTGGCGAACTGGGATGCGATCTGGGTGATGCAGGAGGGGCAAATTGTCGAGCAAGGCAGTTATTCGCAGTTGGCGGCCGCAGACGGCCCCTTCGCTACCCTGCTCGCTCATCGTCAGGAGGAGATTTAAATGCGCGCATTATGGCCTTACCTGGCGCTGTACAAACGACACAAATGGCTGTTGCTGCTCGGTATCGTGCTGGCGATCGTGACGCTGCTGGCCAGCATTGGCTTATTAACGCTATCCGGCTGGTTCCTGTCGGCATCCGCCGTCGTTGGCGTGGCGGGCATCTACAGCTTTAACTATATGCTGCCAGCCGCTGGCGTACGCGGTGCGGCGATTATTCGCACCGCTGGTCGCTACTTTGAGCGTCTGGTTAGCCATGACGCCACCTTCCGCGTCCTGCAACATCTGCGAGTCTTTACCTTCAGCAAACTGCTGCCCCTCTCTCCCGCCGGACTAGCGCGTTTTCGTCAGGGCGAGTTGCTCAACCGGGTGGTCGCTGATGTCGATACCCTGGATCATCTCTATCTGCGTGTCATATCGCCGCTGGTAGGGGCCCTGATGGTGATCCTCGTTGTCACTGTAGGCCTGAGCGTGCTGGATGTCACTCTGGCCCTGACCCTCGGCGGTATTATGCTGCTCACCCTGCTGGTAATGCCGCCGCTGTTCTATCGCGCCGGGAAACCCGCAGGTGAAAGCATGACACAGCTTCGCGGGCTGTATCGCCAGCAGTTGACTTCATGGCTTCAGGGACAGGCAGAACTCATGCTGTTCAACGCCAGCGATCGTTACCGGCAGCAAATGGAAAAAACAGAAGTTCACTGGCTGGAGGCGCAGCGTCGTCAGGCCGAACTAACCGCTCTCTCCCTGGCATTGATGCTGCTGATTGGTGGTATTGCGGTTATCGCTATGCTGTGGCTCGCCTCCGCGGGCGTTGGTGGCAATACTCAGCCAGGGGCGCTGATTGCTCTGTTTGTCTTCTGCGCGCTGGCGGCGTTTGAAGCGCTGGCACCAGTAACCGGTGCATTTCAGCATCTGGGGCAAGTGATCGCCTCCGCAAAACGCATCTCGCAAATTACCGAGCAAGAGCCGGAAGTCTCCTTTACTCAGGGCGAAGATCAGAAGCTGGATCGCGTCTCGTTAAGCTTAAATCAGGTCACCTTCAGCTATCCACAGCAGCCCTCCCCTGCGCTGGCGAATGTTTCATTGCAGATCGAGGCCGGGGAGCATATCGCTATCCTCGGGCGGACAGGCTGCGGTAAGTCGACCCTGTTGCAGTTGCTGACCCGTGCCTGGGATCCGGCTGAAGGTGAAATATTACTCAACAATCAGCCGCTGGCGCAGTTTAATGAGGCAACATTGCGCCAGGCGATGAGCGTCGTGCCGCAGCGCGTACATCTGTTCAGCGCCACGCTGCGCGACAACCTGCTGCTGGCTTCCCCCGGGGCCAGTGATGCCCGGCTTTCAGAAACGCTTGAACGCGTCGGCCTGGCAAAATTACTGCAAGATAGCGGCCTGAATAGCTGGTTGGGAGAAGGCGGCCGTCAGCTTTCCGGCGGCGAGATGCGCAGACTGGCTATCGCCCGTGCCCTGCTTCACGATGCGCCGCTGATGCTGCTTGATGAACCTACTGAAGGACTTGATGCGACGACCGAAAGCCAGGTTCTTGATTTACTGGCGGAAGTGATGCGTGAAAAAACCGTGTTAATGGTGACTCATCGTCTGCGCGGACTGGCGCGTTTTAATCAGATAATAGTCATGGACAACGGGAAGGTTATTGAGCAAGGTAATCATGCAGAACTGCTGGCTGAACAGGGGCGTTACTACCAGTTTAAGCAGCGCCTGTAGGCTACTATTGAATCATTGCCTGATGCGTTGAGGTAAAAATGCGGCTGGTTCAGCTCTCTCATCATTCCATCGCCTTCCCCTCCCCGGAAGGCGCTTTACGTGAACCTAATGGCCTGCTGGCGCTGGGCGGCGATCTTAGCCCGGCGCGTTTACTGATGGCCTATCAGCGCGGTATTTTTCCGTGGTTTTCGCCCGGTGACCCTATTTTGTGGTGGTCCCCCGATCCGCGAGCGGTACTGTGGCCGGAGAAATTCCATCTCAGCCGCAGTATGAAGCGTTTCCATCAGCGCTCGCCTTATCGCGTTACACTGAATCACGCCTTCGGTCAGGTTATCGAGGGCTGCGCCGACCATCGCGATGAGGGAACATGGATAACACCGGGTATCGTTCAGGCGTATCACCAGTTGCATGAGCTGGGACATGCTCATTCTGTTGAAGTGTGGCAGGGAGAAGAATTAGTCGGCGGTATGTACGGCGTCGCGCAAGGCGCGCTGTTTTGCGGAGAGTCGATGTTCAGCCGTGCCGAAAACGCCTCTAAAACCGCGCTGCTGATCTTTAGCCAGACGTTTATGCATGATGGCGGGAAATTAATCGATTGTCAGGTGCTCAATAGGCATACAGCGTCGCTGGGCGCAGTGGAGATCCCTCGCCGCGATTATCTCGACTATCTCTCCGTACTGCGGACTTATCGTCTGCCGGAGCGATTCTGGGTGCCAAGGGTGTTATTTGCTGGAGAAGCATAAATGTTTTCAGCACATTTTTTGTCGGGATGTTATAATTGCGCGGTAGAGTAGCTTCTGCCCGTTGCCCCGCCGCCGTTTGGGAATAATAAGAGTCAGATAACGCCCATTGTTCTGTCACTCCCCCTTTACGTTTGCGCCTGTCATCCGGTTTATCCGCGTGAATTACGGGTAATGCGCCAAAACTACTTCGGCGATTTGACGTAAAACTTTACATACTTGCTGAACTTCGGCATTATCTTGCCGGTTCAAAACTACGGTAGTGATACCCCAGAGGACTAGATGGCCAAAGAAGACAATATTGAAATGCAGGGCACCGTACTTGATACGCTGCCTAACACTATGTTCCGCGTAGAACTGGAAAACGGTCACGTGGTAACTGCGCATATTTCCGGTAAAATGCGTAAAAACTACATCCGCATTCTGACGGGCGACAAAGTGACTGTTGAGCTGACCCCGTACGACCTGAGCAAAGGCCGCATTGTCTTCCGTAGTCGCTGATCGTTTTCGCGCTTAACGCGCCAGATGCTGAAGGCCGGGATAATTCCCGGTCTTTCATTTTTATCAGGTGCGCCGTAAAACGCCGTCCTTCAGGGTGGGGAGGATGTCAAATCCAGCCTGATATCGCTCTTCAGTTATAAAATTAACGCTGTTCATAAACCATATTGCTCTACAAGTAAGAGCTTATCCCACCGGGCGTTATTGTCGCAGGCCATTTGAACACGGACAGCACTTCAATCCTGGAGCGTACAGGTAGTATGTGAGGATTGACTCGCGACACGCCCCCCTTCGGGCCGCCATGAAGGACGTGTAAAATAGCCCTAATGGGATAGGCTCTAAGAATACGAAATAAGTACGCTTTAAATCATCTCCCCTACGCTATCGCAATCTGCCTGGACGGCAATGAGCAATGGCAAAACAGTGGCACCCGAAGTTCCACGTTTTTAAACTACCTGCACGGCAGGGAATCATTTTCAGGACCAGCATTCGCTTACTTGTAGTTTCTAAGCTGCCTGCACGGCAGTGAATTTAGAGTGTTTCCCCTGCGTGCGGGGGTTATCTTTCTAAGCTGCCTGCACGGCAGTGAACGGAACAGTCAACCACAATGGTGGTAAGCCGTGTTTCTAAGCTGCCTGCACGGTAGTGAACTTGCGGGTGTGTCATCCGGCGTGGAATGAGCATTTCTAAGCTGCCTGCACGGCAGTGAACGCTGTTCTCCAGCATGATGGTGGCTTTCTCCGTTTCTAAGCTGCCTGCACGGCAGTGAACTGCGTAATGGCCAGATCCTCCTGTATGCCGGGTTTCTAAGCTGCCTGCACGGCAGTGAACTGTAGCGTGGGCTTGACATTGATTTGCTGTATTTTCTAAGCTGCCTGCACGGCAGTGAACCGAGGGCCTGGCGTACAATCGCCACAACACCGTTTCTAAGCTGCCTGCACGGCAGTGAACGCGGTGGGGTCTACATCGGTCTGTCTGTTGTTTTTCTAAGCTGCCTGCACGGCAGTGAACAGTATCTGCTCGTGCGCCGTTCGCGCGGTGTCTTTCTAAGCTGCCTGCACGGCAGTGAACTGAGTGTTGCCGTAGACCGTGTGAAAGAGCATTTTCTAAGCTGCCTGCACGGCAGTGAACGTGTCGCGTGTTGGCGTGTTCAGTTTTTCTGTTTTCTAAGCTGCCTGCACGGCAGTGAACTGTAACGTCATCCGTTTCATTGAAATTAATCATTTCTAAGCTGCCTGCACGGCAGTGAACGCAGATTAACACCTGGCTGGCGGCTGGGACCTTTTCTAAGCTGCCTGCACGGCAGTGAACGGCCGCCATATGTCGGTACGTAACCAAGTTCATTTCTAAGCTGCCTGCACGGCAGTGAACATCGTTCACATGAAAACTCGCCATCGCTATCTCTTTCTAAGCTGCCTGCACGGCAGTGAACCCCACGGACTGGAGTTAACAACAATGCGTCAATTTCTAAGCTGCCTGCACGGCAGTGAACGAATGAAGCGCTTCTGGACGAGTGGCCTCATGTTTCTAAGCTGCCTGCACGGCAGTGAACGTCGGCTCAGAACTTACCGCCGCTGGCATCAATTTCTAAGCTGCCTGCACGGCAGTGAACGCCGACGGTGTTGCGGAGGTCTGGCGGGAACTTTTCTAAGCTGCCTGCACGGCAGTGAACGATAACGACAGTCACCGCACCCGCAACTATACTTTCTAAGCTGCCTGCACGGCAGTGAACGATGATCGGCTCTGACTCCGGCCCCGGATACATTTCTAAGCTGCCTGCACGGCAGTGAACTGCGATCGGTGTCATACGTAATGACGCCACCATTTCTAAGCTGCCTGCACGGCAGTGAACATCAGTTGTCTCGGTTGCTTCGGTCTTGATCATTTCTAAGCTGCCTGCACGGCAGTGAACGCTGAATGTCAATTCATCACTAAAGTGAGTCCTTTCTAAGCTGCCTGCACGGCAGTGAACACAGTTCCTGGTTCTCCCGCTGGTGTCGCAGCATTTCTAAGCTGCCTGCACGGCAGTGAACGATATGCTGCAAAATATGCTGAATGTCGGTTTTTTCTAAGCTGCCTGCACGGCAGTGAACAGGATGACGATGAGTAAGGGAGAGGTTTTTAATTTCTAAGCTGCCTGCACGGCAGTGAACTGAAGCGCTGTAACTACAATCATCTGATTTATATATAAAATACCACCTCTCCTTCTAAAAAACCTTTTTCTGTTTGCTATAAAATAGCTATTTTAAAATCAATAAGATAGAAGTTTAGTATAAAAAAGGGTTTCTGATTGGTAGTCAAAAACCGGCGTGAAATCCACCGCCGGTTCGGTTGAATACGGGCTATTATCAGCCAGCCCGGTCTAAAGCGCTAAAACCAAGGGATAGTCGCAACATGGCTCAGTCCATAGCTACTAAAGGTCCCTGAAACACGCTGCGTGAGAAGCTCGCCGTGACAAATAAACAGCGGGAACAGCTGTCCATTAGAGAGGCTTTTCATATTCAGCCAGGGGAGTGTTGTCGACTGTTCCCGCATGGTGAGCAGTCGCGCATTCGCTTCATCCTGCGTCAGCCAGCCTTTTCTCACCGAACGACGCATCAGCCGTTCAGGGCTGCTTTTTACCTGTACCCGGCTGACGCAACGCCAACCTTTTATTTCCGCTACAGGGGCTACCTCCCCGCTCAGACAATAATCATTAAGACCTTTTCGCCAGAGTGATTTTTCCAGCTCATGCAATGCTGACGCTTCACCATGCAGACGCAATAGCGCCCCCGGTTTGGTTGAAAATTCAGGAAAACTTACGCCAATATCACCTCGTCCCCTGGCCCCTAAAGCGCGGTGCAGTTTTGCGAATAAAGCGGCCATAAGCATCTCCTCGCCAAACTCAGGATCAGGCAGAACGCGGATATCCAGGAAATAGTCCACGGCAGCTCCTTATTCGCTTTTCTCACCAAATACGCCGCCACGAATCAGAACAGCTATCACGTAATGCTGCTGATCGACATCAGGTTTTCCTCCCTTCGTCACCCAGTTATCCAGAAGGGTATAAAAATCCATCTTATCCTTCGGCTGACGACAGGCAACCCCGCGACTGGTTACCGAGCCGTAGGGTTCTACAGCAATAGCCCCCAGTTCATCGACTTTAGGATGCCAGGTATCGATAGTGCGCAGCGCATTACCGATTTTTTGCGAGTGGATCCCGGCGATACCCGCGACCTGATATAGCACCCGGCTTTTACTTCTGTCGTTATCTAACTTCAGTTCCTGTGACGGGAAGACCTCCTGCCCGGCCCCTAAGCGTACCTGCGCCTCAACGGTTAACATCACCCATTGCTGTCCACATAGCCCTTTTTCAATCAAAGCAGAAAGGGAAGCCAGCGTCGCATCGTCCTGATCAAACTCACGCAATGAGTAATCATGACTATTGAAGATCCACGTCTGCTCTTGCGCATTCACGCGAACCTGGATCTGCTCAGCGCCAATGCGGTTACGCCACAAAAAGCGTCCATTTGCGAGGTTGACGGCATAGCGGCGAGCCAGCTCAGCAAAGCCCTGTTCACTGATATAGTCCTCGATCGCCTGCTGAAGCGCATCCTGATACGCCATATCATTACAGACTGACGGAGTGGATAAATTACCCAGTACCCGCAGGGTAAACACCACTTTTAACGTGTCGGCATCGGCGGGTAACGCCGCCGTGTCTACGCGCTGTAGATTCGGTTTTTGGATCTCCGCATCCAGTTTAGTCGGATCGCTGGCGATCGCATTTTTGAGTCGGTTCGAGATAGTTCCACGAACCGCTTTTTCCTGAATTTCAATTGGTTGCCAGGATTCTCCCTGCCAGTTTCCCGCATACATCATCGCATCGGAGGTGGCGAGCTTGCGTTCAAATGCCAGTACAGAAGCCGTTTTTACAGATACAGGAGCCTTTGCCATAGTTATGTCCTTATTCGAAATCGTCGTCTTCGTTAAATATAAAATCATCCGCAACAGGCATTGCAGAGCAATAATAGCCTGTATCAGTCGTGCGATAGCGCCAGAAAAAAGGTTGAAGATCTGCAATACGGTGCAGCCCACGCCATTCACCAACGCCGTAAACCGCTTCAGTAAAGGCAAACGGCGTTGCGGTATCGCGAACGTTAGCAACTTCTCCGGCTTCGTACAGCCGGGAAATACGTTGATAGCCACACATCAACGGCACCAGATAACCCGGCATCGGTTTAGGCTGATATTCCCAGTTCGCATCATCCCCTTCCTGCTGGCGAATGGCCTGATATTTGATTGCGGCAAAATCCAGCCAGGCATCCAGCATTGTGCTCTCCGCCTTTACCACTTTTTGCTGGCGATAATGTTCCATCAGCCACTCGCTACGATCGCAGAGCACAAAACCCGGCATCAGACGCCAGAGGATCTGACGCAGTTTTTTCTCATCATCCGGGGCGTTAAATACTTGTGGTTCTCGCATACTCACGATACTGCCGCCCGCCAGCTTGTGGCTCTGGCAAAGCATGCGCAGAGACGAGCAGAGAGCCGCTTTGCCATATTCGCCGTTGATGATTTCGCCCTGGCATTCAACGAGCAAAGAGACGGTGAGATGCATTCGCCCCTCTTCGTTAAAAGGAGCCGTTTTCCCCTCTTTAGTCAGCGGATTGCGGGTCAGCGCAAACTGATAGTCGCGCCCGGAGGAATAGGCCTGAATATGGTGCTCATGGCTAACCACTGCGCAACCGGCGAAAGAGATGCCAGATTCACTCACCTTGCGGGAAAGCGCATGAACATAGCCTAAAAAGTGGGTAATCGCCGGGAATCCCCAGGTTAACCCCGCTACCGCGTTCGCATTTTCGATGCGAATATGGGGCAATAAAAGCAGATAGCTCATTTCAGCGCCTCCTGCACAATGGCTTCCATTTCCCGCATCCGCTGGCTAAACAGACGCTGGGTTCGCCACTCACGACGTTCAGCAATACCCACATCGAGGCGCGCCTTATTCAGGCGATAGTTCAGCCAGCGGGCGAAATCATCGGCAACGCCCGCCTGCCAGTTACCTTTTTCTCGCTCAAGGCGAAACGCTTCGTCAGTCTGGCTGCGCCAGGGATCGAGCCAGAGCTGCTGATGGAGGGGCAAATCCGGGCTGTTGAGCGTCCACCCCTGCCATGCTTCCTGCTGATAAGTTGCTGCATGGAGAAACAGCAAATCAATAATTTCATCGACATATCCCGCTCGCGCGCTGCGGATATGACGATTATTTCTGTCAGCCTTCTCTTTCAGCAAAAAAACCATCCGGGAAACAATGCCCGTGGCAGCCCAGTTAAAATCACCGCGTAGCGCAAAGAGATTTCTCATATTTTGCGGCGCCTTATCCTGAATCCTCCATTTTGGCGGCTGTGACGGCAGCAGCCAGATTCGCCCGCCGCGCGAGCTGTTTAACGCCGAAATATTCTGCGGTTTGGTGCCGCCAAAATGCATTTCGGCAAGATTCGGATAGCGCACATCGGGCTGCGCATGCCACTTGCCAGCCCGGTGAGCTTCACGCGCGGCTTTCGCGTCTTCGCTAAAACGGGTGGCGATCAGCTTTTCATGCATCGCCTGCGCCAGCGAAGTGGCGAACAGCGGAGATAGCAGATGATAACCGCCTTCAACGGGAAAATAGATCTGTTTGGCAAGCTTATGCGAAGCAGGCTGCGCGGGAATTAACGCCTGTGTAAATCCTTCAATCCATTGCGCCAGTTGTGCGTCGTTTTCGGCAAAGGCCATTAGCGGCCGATGTTCACCACGTTTCAGGCAAGCCAGCAGTGAGTCGCCGTCCACTTCGGTTTGCAGCAACTTTGCCACATCCAGGGCGGCCGCATTTCCGACGGCATCTGTCGCCACGTTCGCCAGCGTCGCCGTGCTTAAATACCCCTCATCAACCGTTGTTTCGCAGTAAATACTGCTACTTTTCGAGTCTCCGTGGGTGAACTTCGCCGCATGGGTGACAAGGCTGATTTGCCCTGCCCGTCTCGCCGCATCCGTCAGCCAGGTTCGCGGCTGATACTTCACGTCAAGGTCCTGACGCTCCTGCGCAATAGCGCTGGCATCCTCGCCTTGATCCAACCGCTTCGCCGCTTCTTTTTCAAAGGCTTCTAATTTGGGTTGCCTCCGGGAGGCAATATAATCGGTAATAAATTCGGTCAGTGCTTCGATTGTCATAGCTACTCCTGGTGTCGCTAATGTATATCCCTGTAAACTCCCAACCACGGGTGGTAATTCCAGTCGCTGATCGCATTCTCCTCACCATTTACCGGCACTCGAATTTCGCCAAACATGGCTCCCACGCAGTCAATTTCAATGCTCTGCGCTTCCGCCAGCGCCATCATTGCTTCCCGGTAATCCACTCCTCCCCAACAGGCTACACCGCCAGCATATTCCACAACCTGAGGCTTAAATTTATCCGAGGGTTTGACGCTACCGTCTTCAGCATGACAAGCAAAATAAGGCTCGCTATCTTCATCATCCATATGAAGGAAAAATGGAAAATCCGGCTGCGACTTGCGAAACGACGTTTTGCGCTGCATCCAGCCGCTCCATGTAAGAGGTTCGCGCCACCAATCCACAGCAACCACCTTTTGTTTCATCTTCTCAAGCTTGGGATCACGGAAAAATTTTTTACTATCCCGTAATTGCTTAGGCTTTGTATTGCATAGCTCATCATTCAGTCGCTGGTGCTCCAGCAGCGCCAGCTTGTTTTCGCCATTCGCAGGCAAAATCCGCGCTAACGCGTTGATCGTCTGATAATCCTGCGGCGGCAAGAGTTCACGCAGATCATGGCTGGCTAAAAGGGTATCTTGATTTTCAAAGCCTGGCTTGCAGAAGACCGGAGATTGTTTTCGTAACGCCCGAATATTGTGGCTGAGGATTGCCAGATTCTCGCTCTCAGGAAGCAGGCGACGATGGCGCTGTATACGCCCGGAAAACTGGATAATAGAACGCATCGAGCTGGGTTCAATAATGCCCCAGTTGGCATCCCAGTCGCGCCCAACCTCCATAACTGAGGTACCCAGCACCACGAAAAGGTGATGTTTCTCTGGACGACTGCGAAGTGCTTTTTCTATCGCCGGATGCTGCCAGAGCGTATCCGGCTGGTGACGCGTAAATGCCTCATCCAGACAGGATTCGATGACAGAACGCACCAGCAGCGGATGCCGACTGTGATAAACGCAATAATGAATACAGATATCTTGCGGAGAAGGCAGCGTAAAAAGCGCCTTTGCTAGCGCCACAAGCGGGTTGATATTCGCCAGCCTCACCAGCCCCAGCGATACGGTTTTACCGCTTTTATGTCGCTCTTTATGTGCATGATGCAAAGCCAACATTTGCGTATGAACGGTTTGTGCAGTCGCGGCAATCACGTCAGCAACCGCGGCGGATGCCGGGCAAACGGGAACAATCCGGCCAAAATGCAGTCTCGGTTTTTCCGCCAGCATTTTTGCTCGTTGCTCAACAAACGTTTTATGCACCCCGCTGAAAGATCGTCCATCCGCGATCTGCTCAGCATGTGCGTGTTTTTCATCAAACCAGGCGCAGCAGATATTGACGGGCCTGTCGCTTACGCCACAGGATGTCTGCCATACTTTACGTCCAGCGAGATATGCGGCAAAAAGTGCCTGGATAAGATCTGGCGGAAGCGTAGCAGAAGACAGCAGAACGCGACTTCCCAACATCCCAGCCCAGTTCATCAGACGGCAAACAGCATAGAGATCAGCAATATCAAAGTCATCCGGCTCGTCCAGCACCAAATCGCTGGTTAGCAACCGCAGCATTGCCGGTAGCTGCTTCCCACCGCGCACGCCTTCTGTTGCGGGGATCAGATGGTCGATGGTGGCAACCAGCACAGGAGCGCTCACCAGAGCAGATAATTTCCCATCTCCGCTTAACCACTTTTCCAGAACCCCCGCCTGCGTGCTGCCCGCATAATGAACATATTGCTGTTCATCCGATAAGCTTTCCGCTGAGGTGCTAGTCCTGTCAGGTTCCGTTCCTTTCGATTGCTGCCACAGTTGTTTCACCGCCCCTGAACCAATCAATACCGCCAGGTCGTCGTCATCCAGATTAAGACGACTACGCAGCGCATCGCCGGTCTGTAGCGTCAACGTGCGCAAACCCAGGGCAACGGTGAAGCGGCAGCCCTCCTGTTCATCAGCAAGCGCGTACATAATTCGTGCATTAGCAAACGTTTTTCCGCAGCCGGTAGATGCCATATTGACGCCAAAAAAACCCTCTTCCCGGCTTCGTTCACGCAACGCAACAGCAATATCCCACGCTTTATTCTGCCAGTGAAATAGCGGGTTTGCCGCCCGCTCGCGAAACCCTTTATGCCGCGCTATCGCTGGAAGCGATGAACGAACGCGCATCAGTTGTCGGCCTAAAAGCAGTGCATGATGCGCCACGCCGCAAAGATGTTCATCAACTCGCTGTTTCAGCGCACCGCTGTTGCGATCACTGTTGGCCCACAGGCGATACTCCGGGTCCTGCCATCCAGGCTGCGGATCGCTGGCGGAATAAAAATGATCGGCCAGCATCAGGGAAAAACGAGCCATATGAAGGGTAAAGAGCCGATCCATCTGCCCCCACTGTTTTAACGTTGCGCTATTTCTGGCGCGTCGGGCAATCTGCCGTGCCTTTTCTCGCCAGGTAACACTTTGCAGCGGTGTTCCCTGTGGAAAGGTCCAGACCTTATGAAAATCCTCATCTCGCCAGCTTTCATTTTTGTGATTTAGCGAATTCCATCCGACGCTTAGCTGGTTCTCCAGCCAGTGTTCACAATGCTCCAGCAACGGTTCATTATCGCTATCTAAATTATCAGGCAACCGGTGGTGTGACAGAATTAGCCAGGCAACGGTCCTGGCAAGCGGGGGAAGCGTGAGGAAAGGACTATTGGAAAATCGCGGGTTATCTTTATGCAACCTGATAAGGAGTTCTGCTTCATCGTCTGGAGAAAGCGCTCCGAGCATAGCCAGCCACTGATCGTCATTTTGATCGCCGACAAAGGCCTGAAACAGGCGAACCGAAATCCATTCATGTCGGTAAGGCTGAAAAGTTTTAGTACTTTTCCCGGACAGGCTTTCCTGAAAACAGCGGCCCGCTTTACCGAAATCATGAAACAGCCCGGCGATAGCAGCCAGCAAAGCGATGCTTTCAGCGCATTGCCAGCGCTGCCCCTCATCAGAAACCCATAACGAGCGCGTGGTACGGTTAGTCGGCACTCTCCCCTGAGCATTAAAACGGCGTGAATTTCCTACTATCCATATTAGCTCAGACTGCCCGCTTTTTTTCAGCCAGTGGCAAGCCACCGCCGTATTGCGGCGAGCAGTTTTACGTAATAATCTGCGAAGTGTTGCTAACCCTTCCATGGTAATGGCAGTTTGCCAGGCACCATTTCCCATACGCTCAGCAAACTGATCAATAATCCGACAACTCTCTTCCCTGGCCTTCTTAGTGCATTGTGAAATGATAAGCACGTTCATTATATATTCTCGCCAACTTCAGCTGCGGTTTCCTGAAGTGCGGTAATCATTAAATCAAGCGCATCTGACTGCTGGAAATGATTAATGCAGGCTTGTCTGAAATCTCTGTCATCGCCGCCCTGCATGGCGGAGATAAATGCTTGAGGCATGACCAGTGCATCTTTTATTAAATCGGCAAGGTCAAAAACCAGCCCACCGCGCCGGGTTTTTCCATGCATAACGGCCAGACCGTGAGGAATCCCGGTAACCCACGCAGCCACGGCGGCAAGCCCATATGCCAGGTAATTTCCCTGATCCAGGAAGCGATTTGCCAGATCAATTCCGCCACCACGCTTTGCACGTTTGAAGTCCCCATAACCGGAAGTTTGCGCGGCAAGTTTGTACAGCGCTTTGGTTAGCAGTGCTTCCTGAAGCATCAGCGCAGTATGACTATCCGCCTCCGCCATGCCTTTGCGGGCGCGTTCTGTTAATTCCAGCAGTTTTTCTTTATTTACCGGAAATTGTAACTCACGCAACATCCGGCTGCCGAGCCAGTGTTTTTCAATTTGCGCGAGGCGAATATGTTGAAAACTTTTCGCCGCCTCCAGGCGCTTTGTCTCCGTAAACCAGAATGAGACCCAACGCTGCAAATACTCCGTTGGTCGATATTCACTTTGTGGCAACAGCCAGGAAACATCAATATCGACTTCATTTGCAGCATATAAAGGTGTGCCATCCGTACCGCAAAAACCTACCATCACACCCGCGCGAGCGAATTCACGCATTGCGGCCTGGCTGACGGAAGTTCCCATTCCCAACATAATGGCCGTTGTATTTGCTATCGGGATATTCCAGTAGAATGACTCATGTCCTTCGCTGGTCACATACTCAACTCTGCCGCCGTTGACCTGTACCCGACACTTTTCCAGATAGTAAATATTGGCGCGTTTAGAATGGAGAATCGTTTTTAAATCCGAGGGAGCAATATACTTTGCAGGCATAGTCACATCTTGTGGCTCAAGGTCGATTGCTGTTTATAAAAACAGCATATCAGATGTAATACATTGACATTAATCGCAAATCAGAAATTAACCAGTTATTTGGGGTAATTTCCTGAAAGATGAAGATGAAAATTAAATCTCCCTGGCTGCCTGTACGGCAGTGAACACGGTAATCAGTGCAAGAACCGGCTTCCCCCATTTCTAAGCTGCCTGTACGGCAGTGAACGTTAAAGAGCTGATCCGCACTATTCAGGACGGTTTCTAAGCTGCCTGTACGGCAGTGAACGGTTCTGTGGCTGCATCGATGCCCAGGGTGACTTTCTAAGCTGCCTGTACGGCAGTGAACTATATCACCAGTCAAGGCACTTCTACGTAAAATTTCTAAGCTGCCTGTACGGCAGTGAACGATGCCCGCGTTCGTGCTGAGTTGCTGGATGATTTCTAAGCTGCCTGTACGGCAGTGAACGCTGGTAGCATTACGTTGCTTCCAGCGCCGTATTTCTAAGCTGCCTGTACGGCAGTGAACCAGCAGGCTGGTACGTAGCAGCGAAAATAACTTTTCTAAGCTGCCTGTACGGCAGTGAACCAGCACGTTGCGTTTGAAGTACAGCGCCGACTTTTCTAAGCTGCCTGTACGGCAGTGAACCAAGAGTTTTAAAAAACAAAGTTATTGCAGTTTTTCTAAGCTGCCTGTACGGCAGTGAACTCTTTGGATGCTGGAGCGTACGCTCCTGACTATTTCTAAGCTGCCTGTACGGCAGTGAACTCCGGCGGTCCGGCGCACGACCCGTATTTCCATTTCTAAGCTGCCTGTACGGCAGTGAACTTGGGGTGCGTGGGTGGGGCACTAATCTGTTCTTTCTAAGCTGCCTGTACGGCAGTGAACATACTGCGGGCGAAGTACGGGGTACTGGATGCTTTCTAAGCTGCCTGTACGGCAGTGAACGTTGTCTTGTTCACTGCTGGGCAACCGATACCTTTCTAAGCTGCCTGTACGGCAGTGAACGTCCCTGCGCCGGGCATAGCCCCTGCCCGTCTTTTCTAAGCTGCCTGTACGGCAGTGAACATCGGCGCAAGCGGATCATCACTCTCTTGATCTTTTCTAAGCTGCCTGTACGGCAGTGAACTGGACAAACTACACCCTACCATATTGTTATTATTGAAATTAATTAATAAACGCCTTCTGTAACCCTAATTTCTCACCTGCGAATTCTTTCTTATAAAATCAATAAGTTAAAAAACAGCAAATAAAAAGGGTATAGAACATAGACGTAAAAAAACCGGCCCTGAGGCTAATACCAATCACTTAAGCATTTTAATGAATATAAATTCATAATAATGCTTAGAAGGAAAACGAAGGAATCAGGATTTCAGCCCTGTTGTACTTCATTAGAGGCCCGAATTCGTGGGCCTTATTTCCTTAAGTGACCAGTATTAGGCACGGGGGCCGGTTTTGTCATTTATACCCGTCATACTTCAAGTTGCATGTGCGTTGGCTCTGTTACTCGGCTCATCCATGAGCCTCGCCCCTACGGGGCCAGCGCAAGCGCTGTTCAAGGCACAAGTGCCTTGTCCTGCAACTCGAATTATTTAGGGTATAGCACCAGAAACTTAATGCGCCGCTTCCGGTTTGTGCTTCTGCGCACTCTGGAAGTCGTAGGTCAACGCGTTTTTCTCTTTATCCAGTTCAACAGTCACCTGGCCGCCATCAACCAGTGAGCCAAACAGCAACTCGTTGGCCAGCGGTTTTTTCAGGTTGTCCTGGATCACCCGCGCCATCGGACGTGCTCCCATGGTCCGGTCGTAGCCTTTCTCGGCCAGCCAATCGCGAGCTTCCTGGCTCACTTCCAAAGACACGCCTTTCTGATCCAGTTGAACCTGCAGCTCGACGATAAATTTATCCACCACCTGATGGATAACCGTCGTAGACAGGTGATCGAACCAGATAATGTTGTCGAGACGGTTACGGAACTCCGGTGTAAAGATCTTTTTGATCTCATCCATCGCATCCGGACTGTTGTCCTGATGGATAAGGCCAATCGATTTACGCTCGGTTTCACGCACCCCGGCGTTAGTGGTCATCACCAGCACTACGTTGCGGAAATCCGCTTTGCGACCGTTATTATCGGTCAGCGTACCGTTATCCATCACCTGCAACAGCAGATTAAAGACGTCCGGATGCGCTTTTTCAATTTCATCCAGCAGCAGCACCGCATGCGGATGCTTGATAACCGCATCAGTCAGCAGCCCGCCCTGGTCGAAACCGACATAGCCCGGAGGCGCACCAATTAAGCGGCTGACGGTATGACGTTCCATATATTCGGACATATCAAAACGCAGCAGCTCAATGCCCAGCGACTTCGCCAGTTGCACGGTGACCTCGGTTTTACCCACTCCGGTAGGCCCGGCGAACAGGAAAGAACCCACGGGTTTGTGCTCATGGCCAAGCCCGGCGCGCGCCATCTTGATCGCTTCGGTTAATGCCTCAATCGCCTTATCCTGACCAAAGACCAGCATTTTCAGGCGATCGCCGAGGTTTTTCAGCGTATCGCGATCGCTGCGGGAGACGCTCTTCTCGGGAATACGCGCAATCCGCGCCACTACGGACTCAATATCCGCCACGTTAACCGTTTTCTTACGCTTGCTCACCGGCATCAAGCGCGCACGCGCCCCGGCTTCGTCAATCACGTCAATTGCTTTATCCGGCAGATGACGATCGTTAATATACTTCACCGCCAGCTCCACCGCTGCGCGCACCGCCTTCGCGGTGTAACGCACGTCGTGGTGCGCTTCGTACTTCGGCTTCAGGCCGTTGATAATCTGCACCGTCTCTTCTACCGAAGGTTCGGTGATATCTATTTTCTGGAAACGACGCGCCAGGGCACGGTCTTTTTCAAAAATGTTGCTGAACTCCTGGTAGGTCGTCGAACCAATTACCCGAATTTTACCGCTGGAGAGCAGCGGTTTAATCAGATTAGCGGCATCAACCTGCCCACCGGAAGCAGCACCTGCTCCGATGATGGTGTGGATTTCATCAATAAACAGAATACTGCTGGTGTCCTGCTCCAGTTGCTTGAGCAGCGCTTTGAAGCGTTTTTCAAAATCGCCGCGGTATTTGGTACCTGCCAGCAACGAACCTATATCCAGTGAATAGATAGTGCAATCGGCCATCACTTCTGGCACATCGCCCTGCACGATACGCCAGGCCAGACCTTCGGCAATAGCGGTTTTACCGACGCCGGATTCACCCACCAGCAGCGGGTTGTTTTTGCGACGACGGCACAGAACCTGAATAGCACGTTCCAGCTCTTTCTCGCGGCCGATCAACGGATCGATACCGCCTACGCGGGCAAGTTGGTTGAGGTTGGTGGTGAAGTTTTCCATACGATCCTCCCCGCCTGCTTGCTCTTCACTGCTGCCTGGCTGGCTTCCGCTGTTATCGGAAGACTGACTCGGCTCGTCTTTACGCGTACCGTGAGAGATGAAGTTCACCACATCAAGTCGGCTGACTTCATGTTTACGTAGCAGGTAGGCCGCCTGAGACTCCTGTTCGCTAAAAATAGCGACCAGGACGTTAGCGCCAGTCACTTCGCTGCGTCCGGAAGACTGGACGTGGAAAACGGCACGTTGCAGCACGCGCTGGAAGCTCAGCGTTGGTTGAGTGTCGCGCTCTTCTTCCGCTGCAGGCAGTATGGGTGTGGTCTGTTCGATGAAGGCTTCAAGTTCCTGACGCAACGCAACCAGGTCCACTGAACACGCCTCAAGCGCTTCGCGGGCTGAAGGGTTGCTAAGCAGCGCCAGCAACAAGTGCTCGACGGTCATGAACTCATGACGGTGCTCGCGCGCTCTGGCGAAAGCCATGTTTAAACTGAGTTCCAGTTCTTGATTGAGCATAGGCACCTCCCCCAAGTTTGTTGCCTGTATTCAGGCTTGTTCTAGCGTACACAACAACGGATGCTCGTTTTCCCTCGCGTATTGGTTCACCATCGATACTTTGGTTTCCGCGACTTCTGCGGTAAATACCCCGCAAATTGCTTTACCTTGATAGTGAACCGTCAGCATCAGTTGCGTTGCACGTTCAACATCATAAGAAAAGAATTTTTGTAACACGTCAATAACAAACTCCATGGGAGTGTAATCATCATTGACTAATATCACTTTATACATAGATGGCGGTTTAAGCGCATCCTTAACTTCGTCCTCTATTAGCTGATCGAAGTCCAACCAGTCTCTCTTACTCATCGTCAGTGTTCATCATCGGTTGCTGTAGCCAACAGGCGGTGGCCTGTCGATGACCAGAGGCTATGCACATCACAAATCTACAATAGATCATAGATAATTATCATCTATTACTTCCATCCGCGACATCTGTCACATTCCCCGGCAATAGCGTTAACTGCTTCAAATTTTGACGCATTTTTCACCGTCCCCCAGCGTCAATTGCTTGACGCTTTTCCTGATTTCTCTAAATTGTAGTGGCGAGAGTTGGCGAGCAATTGAACAACTCGTCACTCCACTACCGGTTCATTCCATCTTACTTATAAGATTTACGAAGGATGTCGAAGTATGGAAATGGGTACTGTTAAGTGGTTCAACAATGCCAAAGGGTTCGGTTTTATTTGCCCTGAGGGCGGCGGCGAAGACATTTTCGCCCATTACTCCACCATCCAGATGGATGGTTACAGAACGCTAAAAGCCGGACAAGCGGTTCGGTTTGATGTTCACCAAGGGCCAAAAGGTAATCACGCCAGCGTGATTGTCCCTGTTGAAGCTGAAGAAACAGAAACAGCCGCATAACTCTTTTGCTTCATTGTGTACATCCCGTCAGCAAAATGCCAGTCCTTCTGACTGGCATTTTTATCGCTACTCCCGCGCCAGTGCGTCGACAGGGTCCAGACGGGCCGCATTGCGCGCCGGTAGCCAGCCAAACAAAACCCCGGTTAGTGTGGAACATAAAAAAGCGGTCAATAGCGCCAGCGGCGGAAAGCCGATTTCCCAGCCGGGTAAAAACAGCTGTAATACAAACGCAATCAGCAGCGAAAGCGTAACGCCCAGCGCCCCGCCAACCAGGCAAACCAGCACCGCCTCAATCAAAAACTGCTGTAGCACATCGCTGGCCCGCGCCCCGACCGCCATACGGATACCAATTTCCCGTGTACGTTCAGTTACTGAGACCAGCATAATGTTCATCACGCCAATTCCACCGACCACCAGCGCAATCACCGCCACCAGAGTCAGAAACAGCTGTAGTGTATGTGTGGTCCGTTCCGCCGTTTTCAAGATACTGTCCATATTCCAGGTGAAAACATCTTTCTTACCATGGAGAAGCTCCAGTAGACGCAACAACTGCTGCTCGGCAATCGAGCTGTCATAACCTTCATTCACACGGACGGTGATGGAATTCAGCCATGACTGTCCCATCACTCGACCGGCCATCGTGGTATAAGGTAACCAGACGCGCAGAATTTTGCTGCTGCCAAACATCGACTGTTTTTCATCCGCAACGCCAATCACCGTCGCGGGCATATTACCGACAAGAATAACCTCGCCGACAACCCGAGCTTTGTGCGGAAACAGCTGCCGACGCGCGTTGCTATCAAGCACCACTACCTGCGCACGGCTATTTAGCTGGAGCTCGTTAAAGGTATTTCCTTCGCTAAAGGTCATACCGTAGACGTTAAAATACTGCGTCCCCACACCCTCGGCGCTGGCGGCAACGTCAATATTGTCCACCCGCAGACGCAGGTTTTTTGATACCGCAGGGGTCGCAGAACTGACCCAGGGTTGTTTCTGAATAGCCAGCAGGTCATCGTACTTTAGCGCCTGCTGATAGCGGGGATCGTCATCACCGAAATCCTTGCCGGGATAAACATCAATAGTATTGGTACCGATAGAGCGAATATCGGCCAGCACCATCTGCTTCGCCGCATCGCCCACCACGACAATCGATACTACCGAGGCAATGCCGATAATAATCCCAAGCATCGTCAGCAACGTGCGCATTTTATTCGCCGCCATTGCGCGCCAGGCCATAACCAGCGCTTCGCGAAAACCGCTGCTGAACTGACGCCACGCAGACGGTTCGCCAGCGGAACGCTGACGCAGCACTCCGCCTTGCGCTGAACCCAAAGCGGACGGATTACGCACGATTTCACCATCGTGTATCTCGATGACCCGTTCCGCCTGAGCCGCCACCTGCGGGTCGTGGGTGACAATAATCACCGTATGCCCCTGCGCTTTTAGCTGGTGAAGGATCCCCATGACCTCTTCGCCGGAACGGCTGTCCAGTGCGCCGGTTGGCTCATCCGCGAGAATCACTTCCCCACCGTTCATCAGGGCTCGAGCGATACTCACCCGCTGCTGTTGGCCGCCAGAGAGTTGCGAAGGCTGATATTCAGCCCTGTCGCCCAGACCCAGCCGCACCAGCAGTTCATGGGCTCGGGCCAGGCGCGCTTTGCGCTCCGTTCCGGCATAGACCGCCGGAACTTCCACGTTCTGCGCCGCGGTCAGATGCGATAACAGATGATAGCGCTGGAAAATAAAACCGAAATGTTCCCGCCGCAGGCGCGCCAGCTCATCGCCGTTAAGACGAGCCACGTCCGTTCCCGCTACCCGATAGGTGCCGCTGGTGGGTTTGTCCAGACAACCAAGGATATTCATCAGCGTAGATTTACCGGAGCCGGACGCCCCGACAATCGCCACCATCTCACCGGCGGCAATGCTCAACGTAATGTCTTTCAGCACATCAACGCGCCCATCGCCGGAAGGGTAGCTGCGACGAATATCACGCAGTTCCAGTAATGCCGTCATTTCGCCGCTCCGGCCGCACCTTCGCCGATAATCACTTCATCCCCCTCGTCCAGCCCTTTCACCACCGCCACATCGGTGTCATTACGCGCGCCGATAACAATTTCACGCTCTTTAACTTCACCGGTACGCAGCAGACGCACGCGATAGCGGTTATCGCCGATGGCTTCACCCAGCGCGCTCAGCGGGATCGTGATGACATTTTTCACTTCCGAGAGCTGAATATGCACCTGAGCGGTCATCTCCAGGCGCAGAATACCCTGCGGGTTCGGCACCTCAAAACGGGCGTAGTAGAAAATCGCATCATTGACCTTTTCAGGCGTCGGGAGAATATCCTTCAGCGTCCCTTCATAGCGCGTCAGCGGATCGCCCAACACGGTGAACCAGGCTTTTTGCCCTGGTTGCAGATGAATCACGTCCGCTTCTGAGACCTGCGCCTTCACCAGCATGGTGCTGAGATCCGCAAGGGTCAAAATATTCGGCGCCTGCTGAGCGGCAATCACCGTCTGCCCCTGCAGGGTGGTGATTTGCGTCACTTCCCCGGACATCGGCGCCAGAATTTTGGTGTAGTCGAGGTTGGTTTTAGCCGTATCCAGGGTGGCCTGATTTCGTTTGACCTGCGCTTCAATCGTGCCAATTTGCGCCTCTTTCACCGCTAAGTCGGTCGCGGCGGTATCCAGATCCTGGCGTGATACTAATTGCCGCTGCGCCAGTTGTTGCTGACGGGCCAACGTCGCCGCCGACAGTTTACGTTCCGCTCGCGCCTGGTTCAGTTGCGCCCGCAGTTCCATCAGCGTCGCTTCAACTTCCTTAATCTGGTTTTCCGCCTGCTCGGGATCGATAACCCCCAGCAACTGGTCTTTTTTCACTTTGTCGCCAATCTCAACGCGCAGCGTTTTTAGCTGCCCGCTAACCTGCGCCCCAACGTCCACTTTTTTTAACGCATCCAGCTTACCCGTCGCCAGCACACTCTGCTGCAGGTCCCCTTTACGCACCACCAGCGTCTGATACTGCGGCAGCGGCGCATTCAGTATTCGCCATCCCCAGACGGCGATAGCCAGAACGACAATCGCCAGCAGCCACCACACTTTCCTGCGTTTTCCATTTAATTTCATAAAAATTCCTGATGTTTTAACCCGCAGAACCCGCAATAATTCTATCTAAATGCAGTGACAGAATAACTCTCATTTTTAGCCGTGCTTAATATTTGTTTAACTTAAGTTGGGAGTTGTTGCTGATGAAGGTGTGCCGGGATAGCACCCGGCAGAAAGAGATAAATGGTCGTCGAAGCTAACTAATCCGCACGCCCGCGGGCCAGCCATAGCACGCGAGAGAACATTTTTTTCAATAGCGTCGGAATGGCATCAACGCCACGACGCCCGGCCTCCATCGCAACTTCAATCGCCAGATCCGGTTTTGACGAGCGGTGGATCGCTTTGGTAATCACCCGCCGCATATTCATGGGAATATTCATCGGCAGTTGCGCCACCCGATGATAAACATCATCGAAGCCCTGACGATACATAAAATGTTCCATATCCATCGCTGGTAGCACGGTGAGATGGTCTCGCTCCAGCATTTTATCGTCATTCAACAGCCCGCGAACGGTGGCAGCGTATTTCTTCCCGGCTTCATCGCCATCCACCAGCACGTGCCACTCGATGCCCATTCGCCGGGCGAATTTGATAAGCGGTTTCAAACCCGACTGGGCAAACTCAATCACTTTTACGCCTTCCGCGTCAAAGTGGTGGCCGCACTGACGGGCCAACTCGTTGATAACCCAGGTTTCCGTCTCCCCTTCGACCAGCAGCCAGCAGCGGGCAAACAACGATGAAGCCCGGTTAAAACGAATATGAAAAGCGATGCGCCGACTGTCTTCTGCATTCATGCCGCCGGGACCGAGCCTCCATGCAGCTACCCGTGAGGATTCACGCACCAGGCGGCAGACATATTCGACAGGCGTTAACGATAGCAGTTCGCCAGAGTTTGTCGTCGTCACCCGCTGCAGCGGTAACAAATTGAGCAAATGCCAGGCTACGGAGAGCATAATAGGATGCAGACGGGTTTCCGGGTCCTCAATCAACAATAGCGGACGCGCATCACGATCGAGTCTTACCGTGCCTTTCGCCTGCAACAGAGTGGCAAACAGTCCCAACAAAATCACCCGGTGGCTACGACCGCCGGGTTTGTCGATCATCCTGTTGATGATGTCCAGATAGCGCCAGCTACGCTGTTCATCATGTGAATGGCGGCGCATCAGTCGGTTACGCGATTGTGCGCTGCTCTGCTCGGCAAAATAGTGCTCCAGCAACTGCACCATTGCCGACAGCCCCTGGCGTATCTGCCCATCGGTTAGATTTTGCGGATGATGCACCAGTTCACGAGAGAGAAAATCGAGCTGGCGGGCGGTAATCTCGATCTGCGGTGAATGCGGAACAGTGCCGTTATGGATCCGCCGCATAAAACGGGCATCGCGTAGCCGCAGAACCGGCATCAGCCGCACCAGGTGACGGGCGAGTTCATCAATATCGTCAAGCTTCAGCGCCTCCCCTTCGCTGTTGATAAAACTGCGCAAGGTCATAACGCTATCATCATCGGCCAGCCCTCCCTCCAGGCGATAAAAAATTCTCTGATACCCATCGTTGCAGGGTACCCAGCAATTGCTCAGAGGACGATAGCGTCGAACCCGATGGCGACCAGGTTCATTTTCACGGAAGGTCAGAATAATATGCAGATGACGCTCACGCCCCAGAATATCACCAGGAGGAAACCAAAAATCTTCACGAACAAAATGATAGAGGTCGAACTCCGGCGACAAGAGCAGCGTCAGGGCATCCAGAAGGCTGGACTTACCCCATGCATTTTCGCCAATCAGCACGTTATTTTGCTCCAGCATCAACGATAAACGGTTGATGCCGCGAAAACCGACAATTTCGACGCGCTCAAGATGCATATTTCCTCTCCCCGATCATCCCTTTCTCCTTCATTTATCAGAAGTATAGCGAGGTCGGGGGGAACATGACACTCCCGACATCCTTCCCCCGGAAGCTTACACCGGTAAGTGATTCGGGTGAACGAGCGTAGCCAACACACCTGCAACTTGAAGTCTGACGGGTATAGATGGTAATTATTTAATCCTGAGTAATACTTAACACCATCACACAGCGCTGAATTAATTAGCGGGATACCTATTTAACTTGCACAAAAATAAGGCTAATATTGCGCCGCTTTATTTATCGTTATCGTTGGTAAGGATAAATCAATACCGGTGAACTCATCATCCGGGTTTATATAATATTGAGGTAGCGTATGTTCAGAAAATTAGCAGCAGAGTGCTTTGGTACATTCTGGCTGGTGTTTGGTGGTTGCGGTAGCGCCGTTCTGGCAGCAGCATTTCCGGAACTGGGTATCGGTTTTGCCGGCGTCGCGTTAGCGTTCGGTTTAACCGTATTAACCATGGCATATGCCGTCGGTCATATTTCCGGTGGCCATTTTAATCCGGCAGTAACATTAGGCCTGTGGGCCGGTGGTCGCTTCCCGGCAAAAGACGTTATTGGCTATATTATCGCCCAGGTCGTCGGCGGTATTATTGCTGCGGCTATTCTGTATGTCGTTGCCAGCGGTAAAACAGGCTTTGACGCGGTAGCCAGCGGCTTCGCCTCGAACGGCTACGGCGAACACTCCCCGGGTGGTTTCTCAATGCTTTCCGCGATTGTGATTGAGATTGTGCTGACCTGCGGCTTCCTGCTGATTATTCACGGCGCCACGGATAAAAACGCCCCTGCTGGCTTTGCACCTATTGCGATTGGCCTGGCGCTGACGCTTATTCATCTGATCAGCATTCCGGTCACCAACACTTCAGTCAACCCGGCGCGTAGCACCGCAGTAGCGATTTTCCAGGGCGGCTGGGCGCTACAGCAACTGTGGCTGTTCTGGGTGATGCCGATTATCGGCGGTATTCTCGGCGGCGTGCTCTACCGCACCCTGCTGGAAAAACGCAGCTAAACTCCCTCGCTTTTCTTGAGGCCCGGTGCTGCCGGGCCTTTCTTTTTCGACGACTTTACTCAGTCCAACGATTTGGGTAGTGTTAGTGACGCTATTTTTATGCTGCAAGGACCGTGTCGTTCATGTTTTCGGGACTATTAATCATTCTGCTGCCGTTGGTCATAGGCTATCTTATTCCTCTTCATCGGCCATCAGTCCTTAAACTCATCACGCGACTTCTGAGTTGGATCGTCTACGTTATTCTCTTTTTTATGGGAATTAGCCTGGCCTTCCTGGATAATCTGGCCAGCAACCTGCTGGCGATCTTTCATTATGCGGCGGTCAGCGTCGTTATTATCCTGCTGTGCAATATTGCAGCCCTGATGTGGCTTGAACAGAAAATGCCCTGGCAAAGTCATCATCGCCAGGAAAAATTACCCTCCCGTCTGGCAATGGCTCTGGAATCTCTCCAGTTGTGTGGTGTAGTCCTTGTTGGTTTTCTTATTGGCCTGAGTGGCCTCTCCTTTTTGCACCACGCCACCGAAGCCAGCGAATATACGCTGATTTTCCTGCTGTTCCTTATCGGGATTCAACTGCGTAATAACGGAATGACACTGCGGCAGATCGTACTTAATCGCCGCGGAATGATTGTCGCGGTGGTGGTGATGGTCAGTTCATTGCTGGGCGGAGTCATCAATGCCTTTATTCTCGACCTGCCGCTAAAAACCGGGCTGGCAATGGCCTCCGGCTTTGGCTGGTATTCGCTTTCCGGCATTTTGCTGACCGAATCCTATGGTCCGGTGATTGGCAGCGCCGCGTTCTTTAACGATCTTGCCCGAGAGCTGCTGGCGATTATGCTTATCCCCGGACTGGTACGCCGCAGTCGTTCAACGGCGTTAGGCCTTTGCGGCGCGACATCGATGGATTTTACGCTACCGGTACTACAACGCTCAGGTGGCGTGGAGATAGTCCCGGCGGCTATCGTTCATGGCTTCATTCTGAGTCTGCTGGTGCCCATATTGATGGCTTTTTTCTCCGCTTAATGCCTCTCTGCCGGTAGTCTTCTGTCGCTAAGTTTGCGCTAAATCAATCTCCCTGTAAGTTGTATCAGAAATACCTTTTTTCTTTACGCGCTCAGGCATAACCTTAAACATGCATATTAAATATAACTTTAAAAAAGGTGTGACCATGTTTTGTGTACAATGTGAACAAACCATCCGTACCCCGGCAGGGAATGGCTGCTCTTACGCGCAGGGTATGTGCGGGAAAACAGCTGAAACTTCCGATCTGCAGGATCTGTTGATTGCTTCTCTGCAGGGCCTCTCCGCATGGGCGCTTAAAGCCCGTGAATATGGCATTATCGACCATGACATTGATAGCTTCGCGCCGCGTGCTTTTTTCTCCACGCTGACCAACGTTAACTTCGACTCCCCGCGTATCGTTGGCTATGCGCGCCAGGCTATCACTCTGCGTGAAGCGCTGAAAGCCCGGTGCCTGAACATCGATGCCCACGCGACGGTTAACAACCCGATGGCCGACCTCCAGTTGGCGAGCGACAATCCGGGCGACCTGCAGCGTCAGGCGGCGGAATTTACCCCGAATAAAGATAAAGCGGCTATCGGTGAGAATATTCTTGGCCTGCGCCTGCTGTGCCTGTACGGTCTGAAAGGCGCTGCGGCTTATATGGAGCACGCGCACGTTCTTGGTCAATACGACAACGACATCTATGCCCAGTACCACAAAATCATGGCGTGGCTCGGTACCTGGCCTGCCGATATGAACGCTCTGCTGGAGTGCTCAATGGAAATCGGCCAGATGAACTTCAAAGTCATGGGCATTCTGGATGCCGGTGAGACCACCCAATACGGTCATCCAACCCCGACTCAGGTCAACGTTAAAGCGACCGAAGGCAAGTGCATCCTGATTTCCGGCCATGACCTGAAAGATCTGTACAATTTGCTGGAGCAAACCGAAGGCACCGGGGTTAACGTCTATACCCACGGTGAGATGCTGCCAGCGCACGGCTATCCGGAGCTGCGTAAATTCAGACATCTGATCGGAAACTACGGCAGCGGCTGGCAAAACCAGCAGGTAGAGTTTGCCCGCTTCCCTGGCCCGATTGTGATGACCTCTAACTGCATCATCGACCCAACCGTTGGCGCCTATGACGATCGCATCTGGACCCGCAGCATCGTCGGCTGGCCTGGCGTCAACCATCTGGAAGGTGAAGATTTCGCGCCGGTTATTGCCCAGGCACAGCAGATGGCAGGCTTCCCGTACAGCGAGATCCCTCACCTGATCACCGTTGGTTTCGGTCGTCAGACCCTGTTGGGCGCTGCGGATACGTTGATAGATCTGGTGAGCCGTGAAAAACTGCGTCATATCTTCCTGGTTGGCGGCTGCGACGGGGCGCGCGGCGAGCGTAACTACTTCACCAATTTCGCCACCAGCGTACCGGACGACTGCCTGATCCTGACCCTGGCCTGTGGTAAATACCGTTTCAACAAACTGGATTTCGGCGATATCGAAGGTCTGCCGCGTCTGGTCGATGCTGGTCAGTGCAACGACGCTTACTCTGCCATCATCCTGGCGGTAACGCTGGCGGAAAAACTGGGCTGCGGCGTTAACGACCTGCCGCTGTCGCTGGTGCTTTCCTGGTTTGAGCAAAAAGCGATTGTCATCCTGCTCACCCTGCTCTCGCTGGGGGTGAAAAACATCGTAACCGGCCCGACTGCACCTGGCTTCTTCACTCCGGATCTGCTGGTCGTGCTTAATGAGAAATTTGGTCTGCGTTCTGTGACCACGGTAGAAGAAGACATGAAGCAACTGCTGAGCGCGTAAGGAGCTATTTATGACCATGCCAGGTTCACAATGCCCGTGGCGGATGCAGGTTCATCATATCCATCAGGAAACGCCGGATGTGTGGACAATTTCGTTGCTATGCCACGACTATTATCCGTACCGTGCCGGGCAGTACGCGCTGGTCAGCGTGCGCAATTCGGCGGAGACGCTGCGCGCCTACACCCTCTCCTCTACGCCGGGTGTCAGCGAGTATATTACGTTGACCGTTCGCCGTCTTGACGGCGGGGCCGGTTCGCAGTGGCTAACCCGCGACGTAAAGCGCGGCGACGATATCTGGCTGTCCGATGCGATGGGTGATTTCACCTGTGAAGATAAAGCGGACGATAAGTTCCTGATGCTGGCCGCAGGCTGCGGGGTAACGCCGATCATGTCAATGCGCCGCTGGCTGGCAAAATATCGCCCACAGACTGATATTCAGGTGATCTTTAATGTTCGTTCTCCCGAGGATGTCATTTTCGCTAAAGAATGGCATCAATATCCGGTAACCCTGGTGGCGGAAAATAACGCCAGTCACGGTTTCGTGGCCGGACGTTTAACGACTGAACTGCTGCAAAGCGTGCCGGATCTGGCATCGCGTACCGTGATGACCTGCGGTCCGGCGCCGTATATGGATTGGGTTGAGCAGGAAGTGAAAGCACTTGGCGCGACGCGCTTCTTTAAAGAGCAGTTCTTTACGCCGGTAGCCGTTGCCGCTACCAGCGGCCTGAAGTTCACCAAACTGCAGCCAGCGCAAGCGTTTTATGCGCCGGTCGGCGCCACGCTGCTCGAAGCTCTGGAAAGCAACAAAGTCCCGGTTACCGTCGCCTGTCGCGCAGGCGTCTGCGGCTGCTGCAAAACGAAAGTCGTCGCCGGGGAATATACCGTCAGCAGTACCATGACGTTAACCGATGCGGAAATCGCTGAAGGCTACGTGCTAGCCTGCTCCTGCCATCCGCAGGGTGATTTGGTACTGGCTTAATGATGTTGCTGGCCATGCTACGCGGTAATCGTCGGGTAGCATGGCTCTTACTGAACTGCCGGTACGGCAGTGAACACGCCCGCAGACGGAAACGCAACCGCCCCGAATTTCTAAGCTGCCTGTACGGCAGTGAACTCATTGCGGGTTTCCCCGAAGGTGCCGCTTTCTTTCTAAGCTGCCTGTACGGCAGTGAACTCAGCGCGTTTATTTCCGGTGACACAATCAATTTTCTAAGCTGCCTGTACGGCAGTGAACCAGGTCACAGCACAATCAGCGCGGTTTGCGCGTTTCTAAGCTGCCTGTACGGCAGTGAACAAATTGCTATCAGCGCACTCAGAAAACGGGCATTTCTAAGCTGCCTGTACGGCAGTGAACATACCCCTGTATATGCATACGTGCATGGCATCTTTCTAAGCTGCCTGTACGGCAGTGAACTTACTGCCTGTCAAGCTGTCTGTTTCCTATTCTTTCTAAGCTGCCTGTACGGCAGTGAACTGACATGGACTCATGTTAACGCCGCGCTGTCATTTCTAAGCTGCCTGTACGGCAGTGAACTTCGCGTACCTGATATTCCAGGCTGCTTCTCTTTTCTAAGCTGCCTGTACGGCAGTGAACTAACAAGCGGGGAATATACCGCCACTCTTGCATTTCTAAGCTGCCTGTACGGCAGTGAACGCCCCAGCAATCATAGTGGCCAAGCACGAACGTTTCTAAGCTGCCTGTACGGCAGTGAACCGATGCAGCAGCAAACTTTTCATTCGCAATCATTTCTAAGCTGCCTGTACGGCAGTGAACATGAGGGTGAGGCTGTTATCAGTGCAAGGGCTTTTCTAAGCTGCCTGTACGGCAGTGAACGCAAGGGGATCTGGAAGCTGGGACATTATGATTTTCTAAGCTGCCTGTACGGCAGTGAACATCATCAAATAGGACGCTTGCATAACGATTACTTTCTAAGCTGCCTGTACGGCAGTGAACATAGTCTTTTTAGAAACTCCGCACATTTTGCATTTCTAAGCTGCCTGTACGGCAGTGAACCTGGATTTAATTGTAAAGTAATAGCTAGTTTATTTCTAAGCTGCCTGTACGGCAGTGAACTGCTCGCATTGCTGGTGGAACTTCAATGATCATTTCTAAGCTGCCTGTACGGCAGTGAACAATTAGATAAAACAGAAGAAAACTTATCAGACTTTCTAAGCTGCCTGTACGGCAGTGAACTATATGGTATGTGTTGTGTAATGGAGGCTGGATTTCTAAGCTGCCTGTACGGCAGTGAACTCATAGTTATACTGTTAGTGTTGAACTTGTTATTTCTAAGCTGCCTGTACGGCAGTGAACGTGCGGAATTAAGTAAATATGTTTACGCAGGTTTTCTAAGCTGCCTGTACGGCAGTGAACGATGATTATCGTTTTGAAACTATTAATTTGCATTTCTAAGCTGCCTGTACGGCAGTGAACAATCTTTCAGCTTGCTCCTTTTCTTTTGTAAATTTCTAAGCTGCCTGTACGGCAGTGAACAGTTTACCTGATGAAGCCAAAACCGTTCTCAATTTCTAAGCTGCCTGTACGGCAGTGAACATTCAGACAACACGCGCGCTCCTGTATTAGAATTTCTAAGCTGCCTGTACGGCAGTGAACAAATGAACGAACGTAAACCTGTAGCTATCATTTTTCTAAGCTGCCTGTACGGCAGTGAACACTAGCCCAGCGCATCTACCTTATTGTTTAATCATGTAATAATCAATAAAAGTCCGTTTTACCCTTTTTTGACGGCAGCAGATAAATATTAATAAATCAATTAGTTAAATAATCGTTCAGAAAAAGGGTTTGAGAAACGAGCAACAACACCCTGGCAAACAGAACGCGGCCAGGGTGAGGGGAAAACCTTGGCGCACATACCGCCAAGCCGAATTGCCGGCGATGGCATAGCGCCCTGCTCCGAGGAAGGCAATCGCCAGCGCGCCCACAAAGAAATAGACCAGGCTCTCAATCGCCCACGCGCCTACCGCATCCAGCGCAAAGGTTTTGCCCGTCCCGACCATCAGCCAGGCCACGACCATCGTAAACGCCAGCACCAGCGCCGCCGGACGCGTAAGCACTCCCAGGGTCAGCAGGCAAGGCGCTACCACCTCGCCCACTAAAACCCCATAAGCGATAAAACCCGGCAATCCCTTTGCTACCAGCATATTGCTGATTCCCCCTACGCCATCAAATAGCTTATGCAACCCGTGAAACAGCATCAGCCCGACAACGGCAAGTCGTAACAAGAGTTTGCCGAAATCGTCATGGGATAGCAGTTTATTAACAACATTTAACATTGATTTAACTATTTGAAATGATTCTTGTTTACCACTTTATGTGAGCTCAGATTATGCGGAGTTTTCGCTGAAAAAAACCAGCGGAAAATGAGAGGTGAAAGCGAGCGTAACTGGCAGTTTCATCTAAGCTTGTAAGCGTTATCATAAAAAGGAGATGGAGAACCATGAAACAGACCGTGGCGGCATACATTGCTAAAACTCTTGAACAGGCTGGCGTTAAACGTATCTGGGGCGTCACCGGGGATTCTCTCAACGGCTTAAGCGACAGCCTGAATCGTATGAGAACCATCGACTGGATGCCCACGCGCCATGAAGAAGTTGCCGCCTTCGCCGCCGGGGCGGAAGCGCAGCTTACCGGCGAACTGGCAGTATGCGCCGGTTCCTGCGGGCCAGGCAACCTGCACCTGATTAACGGTCTTTTCGACTGCCACCGCAATCACGTTCCGGTTCTGGCCATCGCCGCCCATATTCCTTCCAGCGAAATCGGCAGCGGCTATTTTCAGGAAACGCATCCGCAAGAGCTGTTCCGTGAATGCAGTCACTACTGCGAACTGGTCTCCTCGCCGGAGCAGATCCCGCAGGTGCTGGCTATCGCTATGCGCAAAGCGGTGATTAACCGCGGCGTCTCGGTCGTGGTGCTCCCCGGCGATGTTGCGCTAAAACCCGCCCCGGAAAGCGCCAGCAGCCACTGGTACCACGCGCCGCTGCCGCAGGTGACCCCGGCGGAAGAAGAACTGAAAAAGCTGGCCCAGTTGCTGCGCTACTCAAGCAATATCGCCCTGATGTGCGGCAGCGGCTGCGCCGGGGCCCATAAAGAGTTGGTGGCGTTCGCCGCGAAGCTCAAAGCGCCTATCGTCCATGCGCTGCGCGGTAAAGAGCACGTGGAATACGATAACCCTTATGATGTTGGGATGACTGGGCTGATTGGCTTCTCCTCCGGCTTCCACACCATGATGAACGCCGACACCCTCGTGCTGCTCGGCACCCAGTTCCCCTATCGCGCCTTCTACCCGACGGACGCGAAAATCATTCAGA
Source organism: Klebsiella sp. (assembly GCA_036498385.1). Classification (GTDB taxonomy): domain Bacteria; phylum Pseudomonadota; class Gammaproteobacteria; order Enterobacterales; family Enterobacteriaceae; genus Klebsiella. The sequence continues at coordinate 3,484 of DASYFN010000071.1, read as the reverse complement.
TCGACATCAATCCCGGCAGTATTGGCGCCCACAGTAAAGTAGACATGGCGCTGGTCGGCGATATTAAATCCACCCTCAGCGCGCTGCTGCCGCATCTCGAGGAGAAAACCGACCGCAAGTTCCTCGATAAAGCGCTGGAACACTATCGCGACGCGCGCAAGGGGCTGGACGATCTGGCGAAGCCCAGCGATAAAACCCTTCATCCGCAGTATCTGGCGCAGCGGATCAGCCACTTTGCCGACGACGACGCCATTTTTACCTGTGACGTCGGTACGCCGACCGTCTGGGCCGCGCGCTATCTGCAGATGAACGGCAAGCGTCGCCTGCTCGGATCGTTCAATCACGGCTCGATGGCTAACGCCATGCCGCAGGCCATCGGCGCGAAGGCCACCGCCCCTGACCGTCAGGTTGTGGCAATGTGCGGCGACGGCGGCTTTAGCATGCTGATGGGAGATTTCCTCTCGCTGGCGCAAATGAAGCTGCCGGTGAAGATAGTTATCTTCAATAACAGCGTACTTGGCTTTGTGGCGATGGAGATGAAGGCCGGGGGCTATCTGACTGACGGCACCGAGCTACACGCCACCAATTTTGCCCGTATCGCCGAAGCATGTGGTATCAAGGGTATACGTGTTGAAAGCGCGGCTGAAGTTGACGAAGCGCTGCAAACCGCTTTCGCTACTGATGGCCCGGTACTCGTGGATGTGGTGGTCGCCAGTGAAGAACTGGCGATGCCGCCGCAGATCAAACTGGAGCAGGCCAAAGGTTTCAGCCTTTATATGCTGCGCGCGATTATCAACGGGCGCGGCGACGAGGTTATCGAACTGGCGAAAACTAACTGGCTAAGGTAAAACAGACGGTATTCTCCTGAATCAACCAAGGAAATACCGTGATAGATCTACGCAGTGATACCGTCACCCGTCCGGGTCGCGCCATGCTGGAAGCCATGATGGCCGCCCCGGTCGGGGATGATGTGTATGGCGATGACCCAACCGTTAACGAACTTCAGCGCTTTGCCGCCGAACTGGCGGGCAAAGAGGCTGCTATCTTCCTGCCGACCGGCACCCAGGCCAACCTGGTCGCCCTGCTCAGCCACTGCCAACGCGGCGAAGAGTATATCGTCGGCCAGGGCGCGCATAACTATCTCTACGAAGCAGGCGGCGCGGCGGTACTTGGCAGCATCCAACCGCAGCCAATCGACGCCGCAGCGGACGGTTCCCTGCCGCTGGATAAAGTCGCGGCCAAAATCAAACCGGACGATATCCATTTCGCTCCAACCCGGCTGTTGTCCCTGGAAAACACCCATAACGGCAAAGTGTTGCCGCGTGAATATCTTAAAGAAGCCTGGGCGTTTACGCGACAGCACGGCCTGGGGCTGCACGTTGACGGCGCGCGTATTTTTAACGCCGTCGTGGATTATGACTGCGAACTGCGCGATATCACCCGCTACTGCGATTCGTTCACCATCTGCCTGTCCAAAGGACTCGGCGCGCCGGTAGGTTCACTGCTGGTGGGTAGCGAGGAATTCATTCGCCGCGCAGTCCGCTGGCGGAAAATGGTCGGCGGTGGGATGCGTCAGGCCGGGATTCTGGCCGCGGCGGGACTGTATGCTTTGCAGAACAATGTCGAGCGTCTGAAAGAGGATCATGATAACGCCGCATGGATGGCGGCGCAGTTGCGCGCCGCCGGTGCTGAGGTGACTCGTCATGATACCAATATGCTGTTTGTCCGCGTCGGTGAAGAGCATGCCGTCGCGCTGGGCGAGTATCTGCGCGAACGCGGGGTGCTGATCAACGCCTCGCCCATCGTGCGTCTGGTGACGCATATTGACGTTAACCGCCAGCAGCTCGCCGAGGTGGTAAGCCACTGGCAGGCATTTTTAAACCGTTAAGGAGTCCGGCGTGTCGCAGCGAATTCTGGTGCTTGGCGCCAGCGGTTATATCGGCCAGCATCTGGTGAAAAGGCTCAGCGAGCAGGGTTTCACCGTGCTGGCGGCGGCACGCCACATCGACAGGCTTAAAAAACAAAATCTTCCCGGCGTCGAGTGTTATCCGCTCGATTTAAACCAGCCGGACGGGTTACCTGCTCTGCTGGCGCAGGCTGACACTGTTTACTATCTGGTACACGGGATGGGCGAAAACGGCGACTTTATCCGCCACGAGCGGCAGGTCGCCCTCAACGTGCGCGATGCGCTACGCAAGGTGCCGGTAAACGAAGTGATTTTTCTCAGCTCCTTACAGGTTGCGAAACAGGAACAATCCGCTCATCTGCGCGCCCGCCAAATCACCGGCGACCTGCTGCGCGAATCCGGCGTCCCGGTAACGGAAATACGCGCCGGAATTATTGTCGGCGCCGGTTCCGCCGCTTTCGAAGTCATGCGCGATATGGTTTATAACCTGCCGGTACTGACGCCGCCACGCTGGGTGCGCTCGCGCACCACGCCGATTGCGCTGGAAAATTTGCTCTACTATCTGCTGCAGTTGCTTAACCATCCGGCCCGCGAACATCGCGTTTTTGAAGCCGCCGGGCCAGAAACTTTAAGCTATCAGCAACAGTTCATCCGCTTTATGACGGTCAGTGGCAAACGACGCCCGCTGATCCCCATCCCCTTTCCGACCCGCTGGATTTCGGTGTGGTTTCTCAACGTCATTACCTCGGTGCCGCCAACCACGGCCAAAGCGCTGATCCAGGGGCTAAAGCACGATCTGATCGCCGACGATCGCGCCCTGCGAACCTTAATTCCTCAGCCGCTAATCGCTTTTGATGAAGCGGTGCGCCGCACGCTAAAAGAAGAAGAGCAACTGGTGAACTCCAGTGACTGGGGCTATGATGCGCAGGCTTTCGCCCGTTGGCGACCCGAGTACGGCTACTACCCGAAACAGGCGGGCTGTACCGTTAACACTTCCGCCAGCCTTACCGCGCTGTGGAAGGTGGTCAACCAAATCGGCGGCAAAGAGGGTTATTTCTTCGGCAACGTTCTGTGGAAGATTCGTGGGGCGATGGACCTGCTGGTTGGTCATCGGCTGGCAAAAGGTCGTCCGGAAAAGGCGTATCTGCAGACCGGCGACGCGGTGGACAGCTGGAAGGTCATTATCGTCGAGCCGGAAAAGCAACTGACGCTATTATTCGGTATGAAAGCCCCTGGCCTTGGCCGCCTGAGCTTTACCCTGCGCGATAAAGGCGACCATCGCGAGCTGGACGTTCGCGCCTGGTGGCACCCGCACGGTATGCCGGGCCTCTTCTACTGGCTGCTGATGATCCCGGCGCATCTGTTTATATTTCGCGGCATGGCGCGACGCATAGCGCGCCTGGCGGAGCGAATCACCAGCAAATAGAGTATATGTACAGAATTCTTTCATGATTCTCATTGCATCGTAGCCATAATCACGGAAAAATGCGGGCGAAATTCTTTGGTGAAACAGTGGATCGATATGAAGGTACTGGTTACCGGTGCGACCAGCGGATTGGGCCGCAACGCGGTGGAATA
>DASYFN010000070.1:0-6093 GCA_036498385.1 Klebsiella sp. | reverse complement strand
AACGCACAGGAAAAATGGACAATGCCGATCCAGAGCTGGAATTTGACATTGTCGCAGTTAGCCATTTATTTTGAGGGGCGACTGAATAATGTGATGTCGCTGTAGAATTTTTAATGTGACACAGAATTCTGAACGTTCTCTATCCCTGCCAGCTTATGTGTATTAGCTCAGACCTGATCATCCAACAAAAACCGCGTTATCACCATGCGACAACTGCAAGATTCATAGTTTATCAAGCAGCTTCTTCACATCCTTGCCGTCCTGGGTATTTTTATTGCGCTCGGCCCATTCATTAAGCCGCTTTTTAGCCTCGTCCTGCAGCTGTTTACGCAATATCTGGTCAACCTGCAGGCTGTAGCTCAGCGTCTGCCAGTTACCATAAATACGCAATGGGATCGCGGTCTGCTTGAGTCTGTCGATAAGCTTACTCTCGCCCTTCCAGCCCCCCAGAACCCTTACATTGAAGCGCATATCGCACTCTTCTTTCTGCAGGTTGAGTTCACCCTGGCCAGTCAATGCCATCAGTTCAGATTGCCCCTGCATATGCTGTAAGGTGATCAGTCCATTATCCAGCCCCAGTTCGGTGGTGAAAGAGTCCAGTCGGGTGGCGTTATCATAGTTTTCCTGCGCCTGGACATGGGTGCTGCGCTCGACGGCCTGCTGTACCAGTTGCTGGAAATTGAGCCCCTCAGCGCGCGTATCCGTCATCTGAATCTGCGCCTGCCCCTGCCAGTTGCGGCGGAAATCATCGGCATCAATCTTTTCGCCGGAGAAATCGCCGCGCAGCGACAGCTTGCCGGTAAGATTTATCGAGTAGTTGAAGGCCTTCAGAATTGAGCTTATCTCAACATTGTCCAGTTTCGTCTGGAACGAGGCTTGCGGCCTGTTGCCACGAGCATCCAGGGAGCCTGGTAAAGAGATCAATCCGCCATCCAGATTTCCCTGCATCTGGTTGATCGTCAGCAGCCCCTGTTGATTGCTGATATCGCTTTTAACCTGGGTAAAATGCATGCCCCGCCACTGCAGTTGGTCAGCTGTCAGGGTCATTCGGACATTAAAGCCGCGCAGAGAATTGTAATCCTGCTGAATATCATTATCCGCAATCACCGGGCGTAGCTGCCGGGTCTGGCTTTGCCCTTGCTGATTAACGCCATTATTGGTGGATGCAGAACCACGAGAAAGCAGGCTATCGAGGTTCAACGTGCCTGCCTGAAGATCCAGCGTCCAGTCCGGCAATTCGCCCAGCACGACGCTGGCGTTCCCGGCAATACTGCTATCGTTAGCCGTTAAGTTCAGCTTATCGAAGCTGAGCTTTTTGGCACCTTCAAGCCAACTGACCTGCATGCTGCCCTGGCCGCTGATCCCATCTGCGGGAAACTCCGCCCCGCGAAGCTGCCAGTTCAGTTGGCTAATGTCCGCCTTCAAAGAGTGAGGATAATCACCGCCCTGCACCTGGGCGGAGAAGGAGAGCGCCAGATCCCGCTGATCGCGGTTCACCCGGCCAGAAAAATCAACCGTCGCGCGATGGCTGGCGTCCTGTTCCATCTGCAGGCGGATATCGCGCACCGTGACCTGCTCGCCATTTTCATGCTGAAAAAAGAGCACGCTGTCAGCAATCTGCAACTTTTCTACATTATACGACCAGCCGCGATCCTCCGACACCTGCGGCAGCGTATTGTCGTGTGGGACGACCGGCGCGCTCTGGCTACGTACAGCTTCGGTTTTGGAGGTCAACTGGATCACCGCACCTTTCAACATCACCTGTTTGACCTGCAACTGATGGGAGAGCAATGGTAGCAGCCCAACGTCAAGGCGCATATTATCCGCACGAATGACCGGTTCCTCCGCGCCCGCCGCTGTCAGCGACATGCGGCCTGAGAGAATACTGAGCTGTGGCCAGACGTGCCAGCGCAGCGGGCCATCGAGTTCGAGCTGATAGCCGCTGCGATCTGCCACCTCTTTCACCATGTAGGCGCGAAAGTCGTTGGGGTTGACCAGCAATACCAGCGCGGTAAGACCGGCGACAACTACCACCAGTAAGATCATCAGCGTGGTCAGAATTCGTCTCATGGCATCCTCAGCAAACCGCTTAAGTTATTAGTCCTTGTCGATACGACTCGCTACCGCACCCTGCTGATCGCGATACTTAGCGTCTTCGCGGCGGTTATAAGGACGCATTGCCGGGCCGGATAAAGGTTCAAAACTTAACGCGCCGATAAGCATCCCCGGACGTAGCGCCAAAGGCAGTTTACCCGAGTTATAGAATTCCAGCACAATACAGCCGGACCAGCCCGGATCGATGCGGTGCGCGGTAACATGTACCATCAAACCCAGACGCGCCAGCGAAGAGCGTCCATCGAGCCAGCCGACCAGATCCGGCGGCAGGGTGACGGATTCAAAAGTCACCGCCAGCGCCAGCTCGCCCGGATGCAGGAAAAACGCTTCGCCATCCGGCAGGACAATCTCTTCACTCATAACGCGATCCAGCGCCGCGCCGACTTCTGCCTTGGGTCCGCTCAGGTCAATAAAACCCGCAGTATGCCCGCGAAAAGTACGGAATTTATTCCCCAGACGTACATCGACCGTCGCGCCATTAATGCGCTCAATGGGCGGGCGCGGATTAATGGCCAACCGACCATCATCCAACCAGGCTTCTATATCTCGGTCGCACAGACGCATGAACATTCTCCTTTAAGGCATTACGCCCTTATCCCTTCCGGGGATAAGGGCAAAGTGGCTTCTCTTTGCACGTTACACAATTCGTTGGTGTTATTCAAAGAACTGACTGATTTTGGCCTTCAGAATATCGATGGCGATACGATTCTTACCGCCACGAGGCACAATAATATCGGCATACTGTTTGGAAGGGTCGATAAACTGCAGGAACATCGGGCGCACCGTTTTCTGGTACTGCGCCATCACCGAATCCATCGAACGCCCGCGCTCGTTAACGTCGCGCTTGATACGGCGCATCAGGCAAATATCCAGCGGGGTGTCGACGAAAATTGAGAAGCTGAGTTCGTTGCGCAAGCGCGCGTCGGTCAGCAACAGGATCCCTTCCAGAATGATGACTTTCTTCGGTTCAATATGAATGGTTTCCGGCATACGGGTATGTTCAACGTAGCTATACACCGGCAACTCTATCGGCTGTCCGTTTCTTAGCATCTGTAAATGCTGAAACAGCAGATTATGATCCATGGAGCTCGGATGGTCATAGTTGGTTTTTACACGCTCTTCCATCGACAGATGACTTTGATCCTTGTAATAGCTGTCTTCCGGAATAACGCCGATATGTTCATCGCCGACCTGTTCACGTAATTCACGATAAAGCGTACTGGCGATAAGGCTTTTGCCCGAAGCCGATGCACCGGCGATGCCTATAATGACGCACTGATGAGACGTATCAGTCATAAATTTTTGCGACCTGATTAACCTGGGAATGTAGGAAGGGTGGCGATTGACCGCCAAACGCCGCAATTATAGGGATTTCAGCGCGTCGATACCAGCGCTAAGCGCTTCTCAGACCTATTCCTCCTCCGGCAACCAGCCATCCGTATACCAGATATGCAGTAACGCGTACGAGCGCCAGGGGTGCCAGCGGCTGGCATAGCGCGCAATACGCGTCGGCGTCATGTCGGAAAAACGCTGTTTAATCAGATAATCATCCGCCAGGAAGATATCCGGCGCCTGCCAGCCGCGCAGCGCGAAATAGTTCGCCGTCCAACGGCCAATGCCTGGCAGGGTCTGCAACTGCTTTATTCCGGCTTCTATATTCTCCGGCGCAACAAGAGGAAGGTTACCGCTGATGGCCGCCTGCGCCAGATGAATCAGCGCCTCCGCACGCCGCAAAGGCATGCCCAGCGCCTTCAGCGCCAGCGGATCGGCCTGCACCATCCGTTGCGCGCCCGGGAACAGGTAAAAACCTGGCGCATCAGCCAGCGGCTCCCCGAAGGCGGTCACTACTTTCCCGGTAAGCTTTGCCGCCATTGCCACGCTGACCAGTTGGCCCAGCACCGCGCGTACCGCCTGCTCAAACGCATCGAGGGAACCCGGCAGGCGAAGCCCCGGCCTTGACAACGCAAGCTCCCCCAGCGTCAGGGCTACCTGCTGGGGATCGCAGGATAAATCAAATAATCGCGCAACCCGCGTCAGGCACTCATCCGCGACTGGCTGCAGTCCGGCAGAAAGCATCACCCGCATGCCCTGCGCGGCTTCATCCGGTGTCACCGTAATCAGCCCGGCGTGGCCATTGATGGCAAAACTGCGGCAATAGCTGCCGTCGACAAAGGTTTCAATCCCCTGCACTGCACGAGCGCCAAGAAAACTAAACATCCATCGCCAGTCATAGGGGGAATGCCATGGTAGCAGCGTCATTATTTCTCCTTTTTTAGCGCTTCAATCATAGCCGCTCTGCGCCGGACGTGCCTTGCTTTTAAATTCCAGTTGTCGCAGTGCCATCAATCCGCTAAAGTCGCCCCCCTTCTTCACCGGCATGGGGATTTTGCAGGCTATGTTTATTGGTTTTGACTACGGTACCGCGAACTGTTCAGTGGCGGTGATGCGCGAGAATAAACCGCAGTTGCTGACGCTGGAAAACGGCAGTTCACTGCTGCCATCAATGCTTTGCGCGCCTACCCGCGAAGCAGTCAGCGAGTGGCTCTACCGACATCATGACGTCCCGCCCAACGGTGATGAAAACCAGGCGCTACTGCGTCGTGCGATTAGCTTCAACCGTGAGGAAGATATCGACGTGCTCAGCCACAGCGTGCGGTTTGGCCTGGCTTCGCTGTATCAGTACGTCGAAGATCCGCAAGAAGTTTACTTTGTGAAGTCGCCGAAATCGTTCCTCGGCGCCAACGGGCTCAAGCCGCAGCAAGTTGCGCTATTTGAAGATTTAGTTTGCGCCATGATGCTGCATATCAAACTCCAGGCGCAGACGCAACTGCCGGAAAACATCGACCAGGCGGTTATCGGACGGCCGATTAACTTCCAGGGACTGGGTGGTGATGAGGCCAACATCCAGGCGCAGGGGATCCTCGAGCGTGCGGCAAGGCGTGCGGGCTTCCGCGATGTCGTATTTCAGTTTGAACCGGTCGCCGCGGGTCTGGATTTCGAAGCGACGCTGAGTGAAGAAAAACGCGTTCTGGTTGTTGATATCGGCGGCGGTACCACCGACTGTTCTCTGCTGTTAATGGGACCTCAGTGGCGGGAAAAAGTCGATCGCCAGCAAAGTCTGCTCGGCCACAGCGGCTGCCGCGTCGGCGGTAACGATCTGGATATCGCCCTTGCCTTTAAATGCCTGATGCCGCTGCTGGGTATGGGCGGCGATACCGAAAAAGGTATCGCGCTGCCGATTTTGCCGTGGTGGAATGCGGTGGCGATTAACGACGTTCCAGCGCAGACTGATTTTTACAGCGCCGCTAATGGTCGCCTGCTGAACGATTTACTGCGCAGCGCCCGCGATAGCGAGAAAGTCGCTCTACTGCTGAAAGTCTGGCATCAGCGTCTGAGCTACCGTCTGGTGCGTAGCGCGGAAGAGAGCAAAATCGCCCTTTCCGCACAGCCGAGCGTCACAACCGGACTGCCGTTTATCAGCGACGAGCTGGCGACAGCCATTAGCCAGCAGGGTCTGGAAGCCGCGCTGGATCAGCCGTTGACCCGCATAATGGAGCAGGTTCAGTTGGCGCTGGATAACAGCAATGACCAGCCGGATGTGATTTACCTGACCGGCGGCAGCGCTCGTTCGCCGTTGATCAAAAAAGCGCTGGCGGCCCATCTGCCAGGCATTCCAATTGCCGGTGGCGATGATTTTGGCTCGGTCACCGCCGGGCTGGCCCGCTGGGCACAAGTCGTGTTTCGCTAATCACCCGTTGCGATCCCGGATTGCGGCGCAAGCGCCTTATCCGGGCTACCCGCCCACAGATGGTTGCGAACCCGTAGCCCCGGTAAGCACAGGGTATGAACCGGAAACATGGGTAACACTTTAGACCGGATACATGGGTAACAGTTATAACTGGCATAGAAGAGGAGACTCGCTATGCCCTGGACTGAGACCCGACCTATGCAACGCCTTGATTTTATCCGTGCCTGCCA
>DASYFN010000069.1:0-6797 GCA_036498385.1 Klebsiella sp. | reverse complement strand
TAGAATGCCGATTAAAATGACTTTCATCATCAGGAAACGTTATGAAACCGACCACTATCGCCCTGCTGCAGAAATGTAAACAGGAGAAGAAGCGCTTCGCCACCATCACCGCCTATGACTACAGCTTTGCAAAGCTGTTTGCAGACGAAGGTATTAACGTGCTGCTGGTCGGCGACTCGCTGGGCATGACGGTACAGGGCCACGACTCCACCCTGCCGGTGACCGTAGAAGATATCGCCTACCATACTCGCGCGGTACGCCGGGGTGCGCCGAACTGCCTGCTGCTCGCTGACCTGCCGTTTATGGCTTACGCTACGCCGGAACAAACTTTCGCCAACGCCGCCGTCGTGATGCGCGCGGGAGCGAATATGGTCAAAATAGAAGGCGGCGCTTGGCTGGTGGATACCGTGAAAATGCTCGCCGAGCGTGCGGTACCGGTGTGCGGGCATCTCGGCCTGACGCCCCAGTCAGTAAATGTCTTTGGCGGTTATAAAATTCAGGGCCGCGGCGAGGCCGGGCAAGTTCTGCTTGATGATGCGCTGGCGTTAGAAGCGGCGGGCGTGCAGATGCTGGTGCTGGAGTGCGTACCGGTTGAGCTGGCGAAACGCGTCACCGAGGCGTTAACCATCCCGGTGATCGGTATCGGCGCGGGCAACGTCACCGACGGACAAATCCTTGTGATGCATGACGCCTTCGGTATTACCGGCGGCCATATTCCAAAATTTGCCAAAAATTTCCTTAGCACAGCGGGCGACATGCGCGCCGCAGTACGGCAATATGTTGCCGAAGTGGAGTCCGGTGTCTATCCGGGCGAAGAACACAGTTTCCATTAAGGAGTGTTGTTGTGCTGATTATTGAAACCCTGCCGCTGCTGCGCCAGCATATCCGCCGTTTGCGCCAGGAAGGTAAGCGCATTGCGCTGGTTCCCACCATGGGCAACCTGCACGACGGTCATATGAAGCTGGTAGATGCAGCAAAAGCCAGCGCAGAGGTCGTGGTGGCCAGTATCTTCGTCAACCCAATGCAGTTTGACCGCGCCGACGATCTGGCGCGTTATCCGCGTACCCTGCAGGACGATTGCGAAAAGCTGAACAAACGCAAAGTCGATCTGGTCTTTGCTCCTGCGGCGGCGGAAATCTATCCGCAGGGCACCGAAAATCAGACTTACGTCGACGTTCCGGGGCTGTCGACGATGCTCGAAGGCGCCAGCCGCCCGGGCCACTTCCGCGGCGTTTCCACCATCGTCAGCAAGCTGTTCAACCTGATACAACCAGACGTCGCCTGCTTCGGCGAGAAAGACTTCCAGCAATTGGCGCTGATCCGCAAGATGGTGGCCGATATGGGCTACGACATCGAGATTATCGGCGTACCGATTATGCGCGCTAAAGATGGACTGGCGCTGAGCTCGCGCAACGGCTATCTCAGCGCTGACCAGCGCAAAATTGCGCCGGGACTGTATAAAGTGATGAATAGCGTGGCGGAGAGACTGGCGGCCGGCGAGCGCAATCTTGACGAGGTTATCGCGGTTGCCTCTCAGGAGCTGAACGAAAAAGGCTTCCGCGCCGATGATATCCAGATCCGCGATGCCGACACGCTGCTTGATTTGACGGAAAACAGTCAGCGCGCGGTGATCCTGATGGCGGCGTGGCTCGGCCAGGCGCGTTTGATCGACAACCAGATAGTGACACTTGCTCGGTAGACATGGGTTAAAAATCGGGCAATACTGCCTGGAATTTCCTCAGGGCGGATATCACGTCCGCTTTGTTATCGTTAAGCTTTAAAGGTAGACGTTATGATTCGTAATATGCTGCAGGGCAAACTCCACCGCGTTAAAGTCACGCAGGCCGACCTGCACTATGAAGGCTCCTGCGCTATTGATCAGGATTTCCTGGATGCATCCGGCATCCTTGAAAACGAGGCTATTCATATCTGGAACGTGACCAACGGTAATCGTTTCTCCACCTACGCCATCGCCGCAGAGCGCGGTTCGCGAATTATCTCCGTTAACGGCGCGGCGGCACACTGTGCGAGCGTCGGCGATATTCTCATTATCGCCAGCTTCGTGACTATGCCTGACGAAGAAGCTCGCAACTGGCAACCGAAAGTGGCCTATTTTGAAGGTGAAAACGAAATGAAGCGCCAGGCAAAAGCCATTCCGGTACAGGTTGCCTGATCTACCCCTGCGGCTGATTGCTTATCAGCCGCGACATGGTTTCCAGCGAATCCGTTTTTAAAATATACAGCCTTTTCAATAATAACGGATTATCTCCCGGTTTTACCTTTCCTCTTACCGTGGTCACCGCCAGATGGAAGCCAGCGTCATTCGCCGCCTGAACCGCTGTGGCGTTATAGCCGCCAAACGGGTAAGAAAGATACAGCACGTGGGGATTAAACTGCGCCAGCGCCCGCCGCGAATGTTCAAAATCAAACAGAATATTGTGGTAGCTGCGGCTGAGAAGAATCGGATGACAGTACGCATCAACCCGATGCAGGAAATGAGTATGCGACTGCACGTCAAAAACATCCTGAATCTGTTTTAGCTCGGAAATACTCATAAACTGCAGCGATTTCGGCGCCCATTTCTGCGGATGGCGCTTAATGCGCGACGAGATAATAAAAGCCGTGGCGTGAAAGCCATACTGCTTGAGAATCGGGTACGCATAGCGGTTGACTGACTTCAGCCCATCGTCAAAGGTGATCACCACCGAACGCGCCGGAAGGTTCACTTTATTACGCAGATAGCCTTCCAGTTGATACATACTCAGCGTGGTGTAGCCCTGGTCGCGTAGCCAGGTCATCTGGTTGCTGAAGGCGCGAACGGAAGTCGTTGTTGAGGTATGGCGAAAGCGGGTATTTTCTTCGTCACGCAGGATATGGTGCCAGGTCAGTATGGGGATGCCGTTATCTTCCTGGGCATCAAGGCTACTCACCCACGCCAGTCGGTTGCCGATGCGAATCTGAAACCAGGTTTGATTCAGCCGATCTCTGAGTTTGCTGATAATAGGGTAACGCAAATTATTCGCCAGGGTGCCAAATGGTGCGCTGCCCACAACTGGGGCATTATATATCGGCGTATCTTTCCAGGTAATGAGGTTTTGGTTGCTCAGAGGTTTATGCAAATCGCCCAGGCTATCCTCAACCCGCAGCTTACCCTGCACCGGCCCCAGGTGGCCTTTATCGATAAAGCCGGTCGCAAAGCCAAAATTAAACGCATAGTAATCCGCCGCCGTCGGCACTACCGCCAGAATTTGCCCTGCCTGCACGTTGCCGACGCTCACCACCTGATTGCCAACCTGCGCCCAGATATCAGCATTTTCGGTAGTCTGCATATAATGTGCTGGCCCCCCCTGCTGGCTTAACAGACTGGCGGAGGCGCTGAGCGTCGTTAACAGGAGGAGTAAAGCAAGAATTCGGGCAAACATGCGCATCGAACCGGTAGACAAAAACTGCCGTCATTGTAACAAAAGCACCATCAATACCAATGGTTAATTCCTGTATGGCTCATGCAGTAGACGAAAAGGCGGATTTAATTGTTTGCTAGCGCTTCGCTTAACTGAGCAACGAAGCGCTGTTCGTGGCTAAATTAGCTGCGAAGCCCGCGCCCGCGCTGAATCAAATACCAGCACAACAGATAAAACGCGACGATAAACACCACCAGCACGCCGAAAGTAGTGGCCAGCGGAACATCGTTGATACCGAGGAAACCGTAGCGGAAACCGCTGATCATGTAGACAATCGGGTTCAGATGCGACAGCCCTTGCCAGAACGGCGGCAGCAGGGTCAGGGAATAAAAAACCCCGCCGAGGTAGGTTAGCGGCGTCAACACGAAGGTCGGGATAAGACTGATATCATCAAAGGTTTTAGCAAACACCGCATTCAGCAGACCAGCCAGCGAGAATAAGACCGCAGTCAGCACCAGCGTCAGGGCCACAAATACCCATGAGTGAACCTGGAACGGTACGAAAAACAGCGAAATCGCCGTCACCAGAATCCCGACACACAGACCGCGGGCAACGCCGCCACCCACATAACCGGCAATCACCACATGCGTGGGGACCGGCGCAACCAGCAGTTCTTCAATATTGCGCTGAAACTTCGCGCTAAAGAAAGATGAAGCCACATTGGCGTAGGCATTGGTGATCACCGCCATCATAATCAGGCCCGGCACGATAAACTGCATATAAGTAAAACCGTGCATTTCACCGATGCGCGAGCCGATCAGATTGCCGAAAATGACAAAGTAGAGCGTCATCGTGATGACCGGTGGCACCAGTGTCTGGACCCAGATACGTGTAAAACGATGGATCTCTTTGATCCAGATGCTTTTCAGCGCGACCCAATAAAGCTGCATCATGCTGATTCTCCTTTCCGATCATGTACCAGCGTGACAAACAGCTCTTCCAGACGGTTAGCTTTGTTACGCATACTTAAAACCTGTATTCCCTGCGCGCTCAGTTGAGTAAATACGCTGTTAATACCCTGCTCACGCAGCACCTCAACTTCCAGCGTCGACGTGTCGACCAGACGATACGGATAGCCTTCCAGCACGGGTAATGGACTTCTGGGTGCCAGATCGAGAATAAAGGTTTCTGATTTCAGCTTGGAAAGCAGATCTTTCATCGAGGTGTTTTCCACCAGCTCGCCGCTCTGAATAATGCCGATATTGCGACACAGCATTTCAGCCTCTTCCAGATAGTGGGTTGTGAGGATAATCGTCGTACCTTTATCGTTTAAATCTTTCAGAAATCCCCACATCGAACGACGAAGCTCAATATCCACTCCCGCCGTTGGTTCATCGAGAATGAGCAGCTTCGGCTCATGCATCAACGCGCGGGCAATCATCAGGCGGCGCTTCATGCCGCCGGAGAGCATCCGCGCGCGTTCGTTGCGCTTTTCCCATAGATCGAGCTGTTTGAGGTACTTTTCGCTACGGACGATCGCTTCTTTGCGCTCAACACCGTAGTAGCCCGCCTGGTTAACCACAATCTGCTGTACAGTTTCAAACGGGTTAAAGTTGAACTCCTGTGGTACCAGGCCGAGCTGACGCTTGGCATTCACCACATCCTTTTGCAGGTCATAGCCAAACACGTTAACCTCGCCGGAGGTTTTATTTACCAGTGAACTGATAATGCCGATAGTGGTGGATTTCCCCGCGCCGTTTGGCCCCAGGAGCGCGTAAAAATCGCCCGCTTCAACCTGTAGATCGATTCCGCGCAGCGCCTGAACCCCGCCGGGGTAGGTTTTTTTGAGCTGTTTTAGTTCCAGAGCAATGGTCATTAAATGTCTCTTCTCGTGTCGCGACACGCGATGGGTTGTTTTAAAAAATGTGAGGTTAACCTATATTAACGCAACGCACTTACCAGGTTACAGGCTATTAATATCCATGAATAACATAGATACACTCATCAGCAATAATGCACTATGGTCAAAAATGCTGGTGGAGGAAGACCCCGGTTTCTTTGAGAAACTGGCACAAACGCAGAAGCCGCGCTTTCTGTGGATTGGATGTTCCGATAGCCGCGTCCCCGCTGAGCGTTTGACTGGCCTGGAACCCGGTGAGCTGTTTGTACACCGTAACGTTGCCAACCTGGTGATCCATACCGATCTGAACTGTCTTTCCGTCGTGCAGTACGCGGTCGATGTACTGGAAGTTGAACACATTATCATCTGTGGTCACTACGGCTGCGGCGGCGTGCAGGCGGCGATTGAAAATACCGAGCTTGGCCTTATCGACAACTGGCTGCTGCATATTCGCGATATCTGGTTTAAACACAGCTCACTACTGGGGGAAATGCCCGAAGAGTGTCGCCTTGATACGCTGTGTGAATTGAATGTGATGGAGCAGGTTTACAACCTTGGCCATTCAACCATTATGCAGTCGGCGTGGAAGCGTGGACAGAAAGTGACTATCCACGGCTGGACCTACGGCATTCTCGACGGCATGTTACGCGATCTTGACGTGACCGCCATCAGTCGCGAAACGCTGGAACAACGCTATCGCCAGGGAATTTCCAACCTTAAAAGCAAGCACGTCAATCACAAGTAATTCACGCGCCCCTCTTCATATCCCGGGTAGCCGGGATATATAACCCGCTTTACTCGTCCAACAGAGTCACTTTGCCAATATACGGCAGATGGCGGTAGCGCTGAGCATAGTCAATACCGTAACCCACCACGAATTCATCCGGGATGGCAAAACCGACGAACTCAACCGGCACGTTAACTTCACGGCGGCTTGGCTTATCAAGCAGCGTACAAATCGCCAGAGATTTTGGTTCACGCAGGCTAAGGATTTCACGCACTTTTGACAGCGTGTTGCCGGAATCAATGATGTCTTCCACGATCAGTACATCTTTACCGCGGATATCTTCATCCAGATCTTTGAGGATTTTGACGTCACGGGTGGTAGACATGCCGCTGCCGTAGCTGGATGCGGTCATAAAATCGACTTCATGGGGTACCTGAACTTCACGGCACAGGTCGGCCATAAACATAAATGAACCACGTAATAGCCCCACCAGCACCATTTCGCTGCCGCTATCTTTGTAATGTTCATTAATTTGACGACCGAGCTCAGCAATACGGGATTTGATCTCAGTTTCCGGGATCATCACTTCTACAGTATGTTTCATAAAACTAACCATTTGATTCTTAATGTAAATCATCAATGCCGCTGCCGTTGCACCGACGTTGACCGGCAAGCCACGCAGTATACCAGCAAAAAGAAATTTACGGTGCAGTGATTAATAAAGCCCATTTTGTGATTCCGATCACACTTGTTAAATTCTATAATTAAT
>DASYFN010000068.1:0-60205 GCA_036498385.1 Klebsiella sp. | reverse complement strand
TCTGTCATCCCGGCCTGGCCGAAGGCTCCCTGCGAAGCAAAGCCGCTAGCCCGAATGGAAACAGATGCGCAGATAACATCATAGCCCGGATACGACGGTATCGTAAGAGAGGCCGGATAGACGAACGCAACTTACCCCGTTACACAAAATGCAGAAATGGCTTGCATAACGGGAGGTGTCCATATACGGACAGGCGCGCCAGCGCCGCTTCCGCGAAAATCTCCCGGCTCGCGCTGCGCTTAGCCGGGCCGGTAGCCCGGATAAGGCGCAACGCGCCGCAATCCGGGGGAATCGGTCAATCGTTCTGCGCGGTCTGCGCGCCGCCTCTCAGCATCGCATCGGCCATCTGCGCTTCACGCTGCTTTTTATAGCTGAGCGCGGAAGCCGGAACCGGCATCACTTTTCCCGTTTCAATCCATGTTCTCAGACGGCTGGCGTCGGCAAAGTGAGTATATTTGCCAAACGCATCCATCACTACCAGCGCCACTGGACGTCGATTAATCACCGTACGCATAATCAGGCAGTGGCCCGCAGCGTTAGTAAAACCCGTTTTGGTCAGTTGAATATTCCAGTTATCGCGATAGACCAGATGGTTGGTATTACGGAACGGCAGCGTGTAGGCCGGATGAGAGAAAGTCGCCATATCTTCTTTAGTCGTGCTCAACTGACCAATCAGCGGATACTGCTCGCTGGCGATCAGCAGCTTAGTCAGATCGCGCGCGGTGGAGACGTTATGAATCGACAGGCCGGTGGGCTCGACGTAACGGGTACGGGTCATGCCCAGCGCCTGCGCTTTGGCGTTCATCGCGCGAATAAAAGCGTTGTAGCCGCCCGGATAATGGTGCGCCAGGCTGGCGGCGGCGCGGTTTTCCGATGACATCAGCGCCAGCAGTAGCATATTGCGGCGGCTAATTTGGCTGTTCAGGCGCACGCGTGAATAAATCCCTTTCATGTCAGGCGTCTGGCTAGTATCGACAGTTAGCATCTCATCAAGCGGGAGATGGGCGTCGAGCACCACCATCGCCGTCATCACCTTGGTGATAGACGCCATCGGACGTACCAGATCCGGCTGGCTGGCATAGATAATTTTTTTGCTGGTAAGATCGACAATCATCGCGCTGCCGGAAGCAATATCCGGCTGGGAAGCGGTAACCGCCGTGGGGGTTTTAGCAATCGCCTGGGGCGTAAAAGGCACAGCCAGTAGCAAAGTCAGGCTGAGCAAAGAAACTCGAAATTTGGTCATCGTGAGCATTCTGAAAAGTATTTTTGCACGTTATGAACGTACACCGCGGCGTTGGATTGTAACACCGCTGGCAAAAATCATCATACCCTGTCAGAACGCGAGCTGGCTAATAAGAATCGTGAATAAATGCTGCATTGCCGACACAAAAACCTATTCATGTCGGCAATGAGTCAATCAAAAGAGTCGATATCCGTAGCCCCAAAGAATCACGGTAATGGCGAGCAGCACTTCCAGCACCAGTACCCCAATCGCCAGGGTAGAACTGGCGAAGCTCAGACCCTCTTCTTTATTGATCCCAAGGAAAGTGGGAATACCGAGATACAACAGATAGCCGGTATAGAGCAGCGCGATGGTTCCGACCAGCGCGCACAGCCACACCAGCGGATAGAGCGCCACAATCCCGCTGAGGAAAATCGGCGTGGCGACATAACCTGCGAAAACCATACAACGTTTAAGCGAAGGCCGCTGCGGATAGCTTCGTGCCATCCACCAGATAACCCGCCCCATCACCGCCACCCCGGCGAGCATCACGGCATAAAACAGCACCGCCAGGGCCAG
Organism: Klebsiella sp.; assembly: GCA_036498385.1. GTDB lineage: Bacteria > Pseudomonadota > Gammaproteobacteria > Enterobacterales > Enterobacteriaceae > Klebsiella. The sequence goes on along the minus strand of DASYFN010000068.1, from coordinate 58,404 downwards.
CCCGGTCATCAGCGACAGTTTTATCACCGTGCCGTCACCGAAGTTCCAGCCCAGTTGCGTGGTGCCGATAAAGGCGCAGATAACCGGAACCGCCGCCATGACCAACACATGGTGCGTATAGTGGTGCGAAACGGTTTCGTTTTCGCTTTTAATAACGCTCATCTCTTGATTAGGATGAGAGAAGAGTCCCCAGACATGGTTCATAGCGTCCCCCTTGTCACGGCGTGGTACAGCACTGATCCAAGTATAATTCACCTTGTAGATTATTTTGTGTATGGCGATAAAAATGCCCTTCCCCCGCATTTTTATCATCAGGGTGTATGATTAAGGGACTGACGTTTTATGGAGTTAATCTTTATATGGATATCAATAACCTGATTTCCCAGTACGGCTATGCGGCGCTGGTCATTGGCAGCGTGGCGGAAGGTGAAACCATCACTCTGCTCGGCGGCGTGGCGGCACATCAGGGATTATTGAAGTTCTGGCTGGTCGTTATCTCGGTCGCTCTTGGGGGAATGATCGGCGATCAGTTGCTTTATTTGCTCGGCAGGCGCTTTGGCGGACGCATTCTGCGACGGTTTGCGCGCCAGAAGAAGCGGATCCAGAAAGCACAGCGCATGATCCAGCGTCGTCCTTATCTGTTTGTCATCGGCACCCGCTTTATGTACGGCTTTCGGGTTATCGGCCCGCTGTTGATTGGCGCCAGCCGACTGCCGCCGAAGGTATTTCTGCCGCTGAATATTCTCGGCGCGATTATCTGGGCGTTGATCTTTACCACCCTGGGATATCTCGGCGGCGAAGCGATTGGCCCGTGGCTGCATCATCTGGATGCGCATCTGAAGCACTGGATCTGGCTGATTCTGGCAGTCGTGCTGGTGGTTGCTGCGCGCTGGTGGCTAAAGCGCCGCGAGGCAAAGAAGAGAGAGTGACCAGTGTTGCACATATCTGCCGATAAAATAAACGGCCCGCACATTAACGGGCCGACAAACGACTACTCTTTTAAGCTACCGCCGTTGCTGGCAATGACCTCTTTATACCAGTAAAAACTTTTCTTCCGTCTGCGCGCCAGGGTGCCATTCCCCTGGTCGTCACGATCGACGTAGATAAAACCGTAGCGTTTGGACATCTCCGCCTGCGAAGCGCTCACCAGGTCGATTGGCCCCCAACTGGTGTAACCCATCAGCTCAACGCCATCCTCAATTGCCTCACGAACCTGCACCAGATGGTCATTGAGGTAGCTGATCCGGTAATCGTCATTAATGCTGCCGTCAGCTTCCACTTTATCTTTCGCTCCCAAGCCATTCTCCACGATAAACAGCGGCTTCTGATAGCGATCCCACAACACATTCAGCAGCGTGCGCAGACCGAGCGGGTCAATTTGCCAGCCCCACTCCGAGCTTGCCAGGTGCGGGTTCGGCACCATGCTGAGAATATTGCCGCGCGCTTTTTTGTTCAGCTCTTCGTCGGCGGTCACGCAGCCGGTCATATAGTAGCTGAAGGAGATAAAGTCGACGGTCTCTTTCAGGGCGGCGCGATCGGCATCGGTGATTTCCAGGTTAATGCCGTTGTCGCGGAAATAACGCAGCATATAGCCCGGGTAAGCGCCGCGACACTGGACATCGCCAAAGAACTGCCAGCTGCGGTTCTGCTGCAGGGCTTCAAAAACATCGTCCGGTTTGCAACTGAGTGGATACATCAGGCCGCCGAGCAGCATATTGCCGATTTTGCCCTCCGGCACGATCTCATGGCAGGCTTTAGCCGCCAGCGCGCTCGCTACCAGTTGATGGTGAATGGCCTGGTATACTTCAGCTTTGCTGCTGTCGGCCGGCAGACCGACGCCGGTCATTGGCGCGTGGAGGGACATATTGATTTCATTGAAGGTCAGCCACAGTTTGACCTTCGCCTGATAGCGCTCAAACACCGTACGGGCATAGCGTTCGAAGAAGCCAATCACTTTACGATTGCCCCAGCCTCCGTAGTTTTTCACCAACGCCCACGGCATCTCATAGTGCGACAGGGTCACCAGCGGAGTGATATTGTGCCGGGCCATTTCGTCAAACAACTTATCGTAAAAGGCCAGTCCGGCTTCGTTTGGCTGAGCCTCATCGCCATCAGGGAAAATACGCGCCCAGGCAATAGATACGCGCAGGCAGTTGAAGCCCATTTCGGCAAACAGGCTAATATCTTGCGGGTAACGATGATAAAAATCGATCGCGACATCTTTAATACCACAATCACCGGCCACGCGTTCCACCACATCACCAAATATACCCTGCGGCTGAACGTCAGAGGTGGTTAATCCTTTTCCCCCATCAAGATAAGCGCCTTCGACCTGATTTGCTGCGGTCGCGCCGCCCCATAAAAACGCCTGTGGGAATGTCTTCATTCATCTCTCTCCTGTGATTAACGGCTTACAGACAACAGCGGCTGACCGGCATCCACCGCGCTGGCGGAAACAATGTCGAGAGCACGATAATCGTCGCTATTGCTGATAATAATGGGCGTCGCCAGATCATAACCGGCATCGAGGATAGCCTGGCGGTCAAACTCCAGCAGCAGATCGCCCTCTTTGATTTTATCGCCCTCTTTTACATGAGCGGTAAACGGCACGCCATTGAGCTTGACGGTGTCGATACCCACGTGGATGAGCAGTTCAATCCCGCTGTCGCTCAACAGGCCGATGGCATGTTTAGTCTGAAAAATAGAAGCGACTTTACCTGAGAATGGCGCGATAACGTTGCCCACGGAGGGGATGATCGCCACGCCCTGCCCCAGCAAACCGCTGGCGAAGGTGCTATCGGGAACCTGATCCAGCGCCAGTACGCTACCCGTCATCGGCGCCAGAATGTCGTTTTCTGAGGCCGGAGCCGCGACAACCGCAACCTGCTCAGCGGTACTGCGCGGCAGCCCGGCAACTAAGGTGAGCACGCAGGCGATGATGAAAGAGGCAAACGTACCCAGCGCGCCGCCCCACACCGTGGCGTCAATGCCCTGCGGCGGGATCATCTGCGCGAGGGTGAAAATGTTACCGAAACCGAAAGAATAAACGTGGCTGTCGCTAAAGCCGACAATCGCACCGCCAATCGCGCCGGCGACGCAGCCAAAGATAAAAGGTCGGCGGAGCGGCAAATTGAGCCCATAAATCGCCGGTTCGGTCACGCCAAAGATCCCGGCTGATACCGCTGAGCCCGCCAGCACTTTTTGCCGCGTATCACGAGTACGCAGGAAAATCCCCAGCGCGGCGCCAACCTGGCCCATCACCGCAGGCAGCAGCATTGGCAGCATCGAATCATGTCCCAGCACGGCAAGATTATTGATCATCAGCGGCACCAGTCCCCAGTGCAAACCAAAAATGACGCAAACCTGCCAAAGAGCACCTATTGCTGCGCCTGCCAGCCACGGGGCAATGGCGTAAATAATCTGATACCCGTTAGCCAGCAGTTGGCTCAGCCAGGTCGCAACCGGGCCGATAATCAGAAACGTTAGCGGTACGACGACGGCCAGGCAAATCGCCGGAGTAAAGAAGTTCTTCATCGACGATGGCAGTATCGCGTTGCTCCGCCGCTCAATCCAGCAGCTCACCCACGAGGCGAGGATAATCGGGATGACCGACGAGCTATAGTTGATAAAGGTCACTGGAATACCAAGGAAATATTCCGCCGCGGCGTCAGACGCCATACTGGCTTCAAAAGATTGAATCATCAGCGGATGAGTTAACGCGCCGCCGATAACCATCGTAATAAAGGCGTTGCCGCCAAATTTCTTCCCGGCGGTATAGCCGAGAAACAGCGGGAAAAAGAAGAACAGCGCATCGCTGGCGGCAAACCAAATTTTATAGGTCGCCTGCTGCGTCGTTAACCAGCCGCAAACTACCGCCAGCGCCAGCAGCCCTTTGAGGATCCCCGAGGCCGCCAGAACGCCAATAAACGGGGTGAAAATACCGGAAACCACGTCGATAAGCTGGCCGATAATCGAGACTTTTTCGCCTTTTACCGCAACCGGCTCACTGTCATCCGTCAGGCCGGCTTCGCTGCGTACCGCCAGCCAGACATCATGCACGTGATTGCCGATGACCACCTGAAACTGACCGCCGCTTTCTACCACCATAATGACGCCAGAATTAGCCTTCAGTCCTTCGGCATCAGCCTTCTTGCCATCTTTGAGCTTAAAACGCAGCCGTGTAGCGCAGTGAACCAGACTCACTATATTCTCTTTGCCGCCTACCCGATTGAGAATATCCTGCGCGAGTGCTTTATATTCCATGCTGTTTTTCCTTACATCCGCTGCCCGCAGGCATCGTTAACTGAGTATTAAAAATAAAAAAACCCGAGAACAACGCCGATCAGGCGTTGCGCTCAGGTTTTGCCTGCATAATGCAGTAACAATCCAGTTGTATAGCAGGAGCTAAGCGCCAGGCCCGATCGGCGCTTAGCGTCCCTCTTTTCTCACCCGTTCAATATGAATGGCGAGAAACATAATTTCTTCTGTCGTCAGCGACCGCTGGTAGCTCTTTTGCAGATGCCGGGCGACGGTTTCCGCACACTTCCACGCTTTTGGGTAGTTATCCTTTACCGCGCTGTGCAGTGTCACATCATCATCTTCGACAACCGTTCGCGTCAGCATGCGCTGGGCGAAAAACTTAAGATGAGTGACAAAGCGCTGATAGCTCAGCGACTCTTCGTCATAATTGAGCGTCAGCTGATACTTCACCAGTTGCAGGATCTCCTGCATTACCCGGGTGACGTGCATCACCTCCGGCATTTCGCTATTAAGCTGCGCCGTCACCAGATGCAGGGCGATAAAACCCGCTTCATCTTCGGCCAGTTCAACCCCGAGCCGTTTGGCGATAATCGCGCGCGCTTCCTGCCCTAACGCAAATTCCTTCGGATACAGTCGCTTTATTTCCCACTGCAGCACATTACGAATGGCGATGCCCTTCTTCTGCCGCTCAATCGCAAAGTGGCAGTGATCGGTCAGGGTAATATACAAACTGTCCTGTAATTTACCGAGACGACCGCGCGCCAGATCGATAATCCGATCGCAGGTGGTCATCACCTCTAAGGGTATCTGACTGAGTAATTCGCCTAAACGACCAACCAGTTCATCGCTCTGCAGCGCGAAAACCTTTTCAATTTTACTTTCATCAAGAGAGTCACCAACGCGTTTCTGAAAGGCAAGTCCTCGGCCCATAACCACCTGCTCGCGCTGCTGCTCATCAACAACCACCACTACATTATTATTAAGTACTTTGGCGATTTGCATATGAACCCCAAAAACAAAAAAACCTGACCCCGACAGATGCCAGGAAATCAGGTTTTGCCTGCCGGAGCAGTAACAATCGGTAGTGAGTATTTCACTGTCCGCCGGGTGATCTCAATGGAACAAGCCAAAAAATGTGATGCAAGTCAGATAGTTTAACTACGCCAGTGGTTAATCGTGCGCGCAATGCTCGTTGGATCCTGCAGAGTGCGTACCGCGCTGAAGAGCGCTGAGGCTTCGAGATATTCTTTACGCAAATAGCTCAACCACTGCTTTATACGCGCGACGTGATAAAGGCCGGTATCACCCTGTTTTTCCAGACGGGTATATTTTTGCAGTAGTTCGACTACCTGAGGCCAGGGCATACGCGGTTCGTTATATTTTATCACCCGGCTTAAATTTGGTACGTTCAGCGCGCCGCGGCCAATCATCACCGAGTCGCAACCAGTTGCGGCCAGGCAATCCTGAGCGCTTTGCCAGTCCCAGATTTCACCATTGGCCACCACCGGAATAGTCAGGCGTTGACGGATTTCGCCGATGGCCTGCCAGTCGATGCGCTCCGCTTTATAGCCATCCTCTTTCGTGCGGCCGTGAACCACTAGCTCGCTGGCCCCCGCCTGCTGGACCGCATCGGCTATTTCAAACCGCCGTTCGCCGCTGTCCCAGCCAAGTCGTACTTTTACCGTTACCGGCAGATGATCCGCAACCGCCTCACGCATCGCTTTCGCGCCGCGATAGATAAGCTCGGGATCTTTGAGCAGCGTCGCCCCACCGCCGCTGCCGTTAACCAGTTTTGACGGACAGCCGCAGTTCAGGTCAACGCCCCAGGAGCCGAGTTCGACCGCGCGAGCGGCGTTTTCCGCCAGCCACTGCGGATACTGCCCGAGTAGTTGCACACGCACGCGGGTGCCGGACGGCGTCAGGCTATTGTTATGCAGTTCAGGGCACAGTCTGTAGAACGATTTTACCGGCAGCAGTTGATCCACCACGCGCAAAAACTCGGTGATGCAGAGATCATAATCATTCACTTCGGTCAGCAGCTCGCGCACCAGCGAATCGAGCACGCCTTCCATCGGTGCCAGTAATACACGCATATTGTTTATTATTGCCTGGAAAAAAAGAGGCGCTATGGTAGCGCCTCTGCGAACAGGTGAAAAGATCTCAATGTGAGTGATTAGCGTGGCGCCAGACAGTTGGCTTCCTTCCAGCTGTATAGCCACTCAAGGGCACGGTAAAACTCTTGCTGGGTTTTGCCTTTCCACAACAGATTACGCACCTGGCGCTCTACGCCCGCAGCATGATAGATCCGCCCCATTTCGCGGGTCGACCAGACGATACGCGCGGTACGTGGAATACGGACTGACTCATAAAGCGCAAAGGCGCGTGCGGCATCACCGTCACACTGTTGCAGCGCCTTGCCAAGTGTAACGGCATCTTCCAGCGCCATACAGGCGCCCTGGGCCATATACTGTGCCACAGGATGGGCAGCGTCCCCGACCAGCGTAATGCGATCGTTACCCCATTTTTCTACCGGCTCGCGATCAGCGGTGGACCAGCGGCGCCATGAGGTTGGTTTGTCGAGCATCTGCCGTGGACGCGGGTGGATGCCTTTAAAGTAGGAGAGTACCTCTTCTTTACTGCCGTCGCGCACGCCCCACTCTTCTTTCTCGCGGCTATGGAAGGTGACGACCAGGTTGTACTGCTTACCGCCGCGCAGCGGGTAATGCACCAGGTGGCAGTGTGGACCAGCCCATAATACCGGCGCGTTAATGCGTAAATCTTCTGGCATTTCGGCAGCATCCACCACTGCCCGATATACCACATGACCGGTTACCCTTGGCGAATCGCCAAGTAAGCTCTGGCGTACCACAGACTTTCCGCCATCACAGCCAACCAGAATATCGGCGCTCCAGCTCTGGCCTTTATCATCAAAAACCGTCACGCCGTCTGCCGTCTGGCGGATATCCACGATCTGTGTGGAGGTATGATATTCCACCCCCGGATGCGTGAGCACAGATTCCCAAACCGAGGCATGAATATCCACCCGATGTATAACCGCATACGGGCCGCCGAAATGATCGCGAAACGCCTGCCCGGTTTCAATATGCACCACCTCTTCGCCGTTTACCGCATCCATCATGGTGATATGGTCGGTAAAGACCGCACGCTGGCGGGCGACTTCGCCGACGCCGAGACTGTCCAGCGCCGAGAACGCGTTTGGACCAAGCTGGATCCCGGCGCCAATCTCCCCGATTTCATGGGCCTTTTCCAGTAGTGTCACTTTGATGCCCTGACGCGCCAGAGAGAGCGCTGTCGCTGCACCACCAATACCGCCACCAACAATAATTGCTTGCGTCACTTTAGCCATATTCCCTCCTAAGCTGGAATTTTATCTTGTTGATTTTCCGGCGCGGCGGCGATAAACGCCGGAAGCCGGGTGCAGGCATCATAGACCGCCTGACAGCGTGGATAGTGGCTGAGATCGCAGCCCATCCTCAGCGCGTTGGCCCACTGCGGCACCAGACAGCAGTCCGCCAGGGTCGGCGCATCGCCTATGCAAAAATCGCCGGATTTAGCGTGGCGTAGTAGCTGCTCAACGGCGCTAAAGCCCTGCTGGATCCAGTGCGCATACCAGCGTTTTTTATCCTCTTCGCTCACCTTCAGTTCGTCGCCAAGATAACGTAATACGCGCATGTTATTTATTGGATGAATGTCGCAGGCGATGGCGTAAACGATCTCCAGTACCCGCATCCGCGCGCTGTCTTCCTGAGGCAGCAGCAACGGCTGCGGATAGTGCCGATCCAGCCAGTCAGCTATCGCCAGCGACTGGCCGAGAGATTCACCCTCGTCGGTAATCAGCGTCGGTACCAGACCGACCGGATTCAAACGCCGGTATTCCAGCGCGTTCTGCTGGCCGAGGCGAATATTAACGCCCACGCTCTGGTAGTCGATGCCTTTCAGCGCCAGCGCAATCCGCACGCGGTAGGACGCTGAACTATTAAAAAAACTGTACAGCTTCATCATTCACCTCACACCACGCGCACGGCGATTGGCGTCAGTCCATCTACGTTGCCGGTTATGACATCGCCTTTCACCACCGCGCCAACGCCTTCCGGCGTGCCGGTGAAAATCAGGTCGCCGGGCTGTAGCTCAAAGAAGCCGGAAAGATAGCTGATGGTTTCATTGACCGACCAGATCAGATGACGGATATCGCTGCGCTGATGATCTTTGCCATTCACCTGCAACCAAATCCCGGCCTGGTTAACGTCCGCCGTATCCGCTTTATGCAACGGCGCAATCGGCGCCGAGAGATCAAAAGCTTTACCGATTTCCCACGGGCGGCCCATCTGGCGCATCTCCATCTGGCGATCGCGGCGGGTCATATCCAGACCAGTGGCATAACCCCAGATATACTCATGGGCCTGCTCCAGCGGGATATCGCTTCCCCGTTTGCCAATCGCCACCACCAGCTCAATTTCATAGTGATAGTTATCGGTTTGCGTCGGATACGGCAGGTCCAGCGTTTCTCCTGCGGCGACAGGCACCACCGCATCGGCAGGCTTGCAGAAAAAGAACGGCGGTTCGCGATCCGGGTCAAAGCCCATTTCACGAGCGTGGGCGGCGTAGTTGCGGCCCACGCAGTAAACGCGGCGCACCGGGAACTGCTCATCGCTGCCAGCAACAGGAACGCTAACCGGGGCCTGAGGTGCAAAAACATATTGAGTCATGATTCGTTTCCTTATTCTCAATTTTTAATAACGCGCTTCGCGGAACAGGCCGAGCGCTTCCTGCACGGGGCGGTCCGAAAAGCTGAATAACACGGTGTCTTCGGCGGAGGTAAAGGAGACGGCGTACCAGGTCGGCACCACGAAGATATCTTTTGCCTGGAAAGAGAAAGTCTGCTCGCCGATGGTCACCTGACCACTGCCTTCCACCACGTGATAGATGGTGCTGTCGGTCGTTTTTGCCGCTCGCGAAGAAAAGCCTTTCGGCAGCAGTTGCAAGAACGCGCCCATCGACGGCATCGGGTAGCCGCCGGTAACCGGATTAACGTAACGCATCTTATAGCCGTCCCATTCATCGGCATCGCCCATGCGCGTCAGGTCATACAGTGCCTCGCGGCTACGGTCATAGCGGTAATTAAAAATCGGCGAGGAGTTGCCTTTCTGGTAGCGCAGCGGCAGCATATTTGCGGCATAACGCGGCAGATAATCCCCCTCTTTGCGGGTCACTGGCTGCTGCTCTTCGGGGTAATTTTCAGCAAAACCGCAGCCCAGATAGTTCACCAGCGGCAGATCGAGGCCATCCAGCCAGATAACCGGCTCATCGCCGGGGTTACCGTGATCATGCCAGGTCCATGGCGGCGTCAGGATAAAATCGCCAGTGTGCATTTGCGTACGTTCACCATCAACGGCGGTGAATGCCCCTTTACCTTCAACGATAAAGCGCAGCGCAGACTGGTTATGCCGGTGGCTCGGCGCCACTTCGCCGGGCATAATCAGTTGCAAACCGGCGTACAACGATGAGGTAATGGACGATTGCCCGCGCAGCGCCGGGTTCTCCAGCACCAGCACGCGGCGCACCGCCTCTTTCGCGCCAATCAGCTTGCCGCTTTCCAGCAGCAGCGGACGAATCTCCTGGTAATTCCAGTAAGCCGGCGCGCAGGTGGCATTCGGCGTGTTCGGCACCAGGCGGTGCAGCGACTCCCAAAGCGGCGTCAGGTTTTGCCCGGAAATATGCTGGTAAAACTGCTGACGACCGTTATTTGTTTCCGTAGTGGATTGGGACATGAGCGTTCTCCTTATTTATTATTTATTTACGATGCCCGCAGAAGGCAGCGAGGCAGGTACAGATCTCGGTTTGCGAACGGCAATCGTCAGCAGGATAAGTATCACAGCGCTAACGGCGGCCGGTACTGCGATAACAAAAAACAGGGTGTCAAAAGAGAAATTCATTGCCATCATCACGCCACCAGAGAGCGAGCCGACAATAGCTCCACAGCGGCCAACCGCGTTTGACCAGCTCACCCCGGTCGCGCGGCTTTGCGTGGGATACAGCATTGCAGTTAGCGCATTCAGCCCCACCTGCGAGCCGCTGATACCAATGCCGGTGCCGAAAATCGCCAGCGCCATCAGCCACAGACCGTTCTCGCTCAGGCCAATCATCACGATACAGACCGCCCCCATGCCATAGCTCAGCGCCAGCACCCGGTAGGGATTGAAGCGATCCATCAACACACCGAGCAACAGTGCGCCAAAGGTGCCACCAATCTGGAAGGTGGCGGTAATCCACGAAGCGTGCTGTAAATCAATTCCTCGATGGTTAAGCAGCGTCGGCATCCAGCTGGAGAGTAGATAGATGATCAGCAGGCTCATAAAGAACACCACCCATATCATTAAGGTGATGGGCAACTGACGTCCGCTGAACAGTTGGCTGATACTGCCCTTCGTCCCTGCGGCAGGCTCATCAAGCCAGAAATGTGTGTCGTTATAGCGCTCGCCGGTAATTGCGCCGACGGTTTTGGCAATCACCGCCTGTGGTAGCTGGCGACGGATCTGCCAGCGCGGGGATTCGGGAAGCAGCGGCACCAGCGCTATTGCCAGCATCAACGGTAGAACGCCACCGAGAGCCAGAATACCGTGCCAGCCAATCAGCGGAACCAGTTGCGCGCTGACCACGCCGCCAAGGGCCGAGCCGAGGGTGAATCCACAAAACATCAGGGTCACCAGCGCCCCGCGCCGCCGGGCAGGCAGATATTCCGAGGTCATGGTGATGGTATTCGGCATCGCGCCCCCGAGGCCGAGGCCGGTCAGAAAACGCAGGAGAACCAACATTTGCAAGTCAGGCGCAAATGCGGAAAGTAGGCTGAACAGGCCGAACAAGGCTACGCAAAACTCAATCACCCGTTTGCGGCCAAAGCGGTCGGAGAGCGGGCCACAAAGCAGCGCCCCGGCGGTTAAGCCCAGCAATCCTGCGCCAAATAATGGCGCGAGATCACCAGCGGTTAACTGCCAGTGGCTGCGGATATCCGGGGCGATAAAACCAATCGCCGCAGTATCGAAACCATCGAGCATGACCACCAGGAAACAGCAGATAATTACGCGCCACTGACGGGCGCCAACCGGTGCGGCATTGAGCAGCTTTTGTAATTCACGTCGTTGAGTCATCGTTATGCCTCAGTGCAGGTAGGGGTAGATGTTGTATTTATTTCTTTTATGTTGCGATTTTGTAACCTAAGCAATGAAATGTATAATGGTATTTCGGGCATAGACATAACCTGGAGGTTATCGCTAATGGCAGACTGGACGCAGAAACTGAAGCTGCATCATTTACAGATGCTGGTGGCGCTGGGGGAGCAGGGCAATCTCACGCAAGTTGCTAAAATGATGAACATTACTCAGCCCGCGCTTTCCAAATGGCTCAGCCAGTTTGAAGACGAAGTCGGCATGGCGTTGTTCGAACGCCACAGCAAAGGTCTGCGCCCAACCGAAGGCGGAAAGCTGCTGCTTCAGCATGCCCAGCGGCTGATTAACGATATGTCGCGTTCGCAATATGAAATCGAGCGCTTTAAACAGGGTGGACAGGTGGGTAGCCTGGTGATCGGCTGTTCACCAGTGGCAACCGACTGCGTTTCACAGGCGATCCTCGAACTGCTCAAAGAGATGCCGACCCTGCACCTGAATATCGAAGAGAAAGTGATGACGCCGCTGCTCAACGATCTGCTCGCCGGAGTGAATGATGTCGTTGTCGGGCGAGTCGGCGGGCGGGCGCTGGAACTGCCATTGAGCTACCGGGTGCTCTACACCGAACCGGTCTGTTTTGTTGCCCGCCCTGATCATTCTCTGGTCCAAAAATCGTATTTAAGCTGGGCCGACCTTTCCCCCTGGCGCTGGATTGTCTGGCCCACTGGCACCCCAATTCGCCTGAGCATCGACAACGCCCTGGTAGATAACGGCGTGATGCTGCCGGAGAACACCATCGAGTCAGCATCGATGAACGTGACCTGCAACCTGCTGCAGAGCAGCGACATGATTTCGATTCTCTCATTGCGCCTGGCACAGCGCTACGCGGGCCTGCGCCAGCTGGCGATCCTTAATTTGCCGCGCATAGAACAAAAAGGTAGCGTTGGGGTGTTCTGGCGAAAAAGTGAAGTGCCGTCGCTGGCGCTGATCCGGTTTCTTCATTGCCTGTCCCTGCAATCTCCACTCTGATCGCCACACGGTTTGGTGTGCCCGGGTTCTATCGCAGGTATGCCCGGAATTCATGATGTGATCGGTAGCACATTTCTGGCTTTAATTGTATGATGAATGCGGTTCATCAAGGGTTATTACCATGAGTAAATCACTGATTATTATCTGGCAGTATCTGCGCGCTTTCATGCTGATCTACGCCTGCCTGTATGCGGGCGTTTTTCTCTCTTCGCTACTGCCAATCGCTATTCCCGGCAGCATTATTGGCATGCTGATTCTGTTCTTTCTGCTGGCGCTGCAGATCATACCTCCACAGTGGGTTAACCCCGGCTGCAACATCCTGATCCGCTATATGGCGCTGCTGTTTGTGCCTATCGGCGTGGGGGTCATGCAGTACTGGGATTTACTGCGCGCGCAGTTTGGCCCGGTGGTGGTTTCCTGCGCGATAAGCACGCTGGTGGTCTTTTTAGTGGTTAGCTGGAGTTCACACCTGGTTCACGGTGAGCGCAAAGTGGTTGGGCAAAAAGGAAGTGAAAAATGATCCATGAAATCTGGTGGTCGCTGCCGTTAACCCTTGCCGTCTTTTTCCTCGCCCGCAGACTGGCGACGCGGTTTAAATTTCCGCTGCTCAACCCACTGCTGGTGGCGATGGTGGTGCTCATTCCTTTTCTGCTGATAACCGGTATCTCTTACGAGCGCTATTTCCTCGGCAGCAAAATTCTTAACGACTTGTTGCAGCCGGCAGTGGTTGCGCTAGCCTTTCCTTTGTATGAGCAGTTGCACCAAATCCGCGCCCGTTGGAAGTCCATCATCACCCTCTGCTTTATTGGCAGCGTGGTGGCAATGGTCACCGGCACCACCATCGCCTTACTGATGGGTGCAACCCCGCAGATTGCCGCCTCTATTTTGCCGAAATCGGTCACGACGCCGATTGCCATGGCGGTGAGCAGCAGCATTGGCGGCATTCCGGCGATCAGCGCGGTCTGCGTTATTTTCGTCGGCATTCTTGGTGCGGTCTTTGGTCATACCCTGCTGAATCTGATGCGCATCCACACCAAAGCCTCACGCGGACTGTCGATGGGTACCGCATCCCACGCCCTGGGGACCGCCCGTTGCGCTGAGCTCGATTATCAGGAAGGGGCATTCAGTTCGCTGGCGTTGGTGCTGTGCGGCATTATTACCTCACTGGTCGCGCCGTTTTTATTTCCGCTAATCGTAGCGATAGTTGGATTAAAGTGATTTAAGTCACATTTTGAAATGCAACAAATATATCTTGCAGTAACAATGGGATATTAATCACATATACAGGTTGTCACCACCCGTACACTAGTTTCCCATTACCATGTTATGAGGCAACGCCATGCACCCACGTTTTCAAGCTGTTCTTCCCCACCTGGCGGCGGATCTGCAAGCGGCCATTGCTCCGTTGCTGGCCGACCCGCATTTCCCGGCTCTGCTCAATGCAGACCAGGTCGCGGCGCTGCAAAGCGCGACGGGGCTGGATGAAGACGCGTTGGCCTTTGCTTTGCTGCCGCTGGCGGCAGCCTGCTCGCGGGCCGATCTTTCCCATTTTAACGTCGGCGCGATTGCCCGCGGCATCAGCGGTAGCTGGTACTTCGGCGGCAATATGGAATTTCTCGGCGCCACCATGCAGCAAACCGTGCACGCCGAACAAAGTGCCATCAGCCATGCCTGGCTACGGGGCGAAAAATCCCTGCGGGCAATTACCGTTAACTACACACCCTGCGGCCACTGTCGACAGTTTATGAATGAACTGAACAGCGGCCTGACGTTGCGTATCCACCTCCCTGGTCGAGAAGCGCATTCGCTGCAGCACTATTTGCCGGACGCTTTCGGCCCAAACGATCTGGAAATTAAAACCCTGCTGATGGATGCGCAGGACCACGGCTTCCCACTCAGCGGCGACACGCTGGCTCAGGCGGCGATTCAGGCAGCCAATCGTTGCCATATGCCTTACAGCAATTCGCCATCCGGCGTCGCGCTGGAGCTGAAAGACGGTACCATTTTCACCGGCAGCTATGCCGAAAATGCCGCCTTTAACCCGACGCTACCGCCGCTGCAGGGGGCGCTGAATCTACTGAGCCTCAACGGGTACGATTACCCGGATATCCAGCGCGCTATTCTTGCCGAGAAGGCCGATGCGGCGCTAATCCAGTGGGATGCTACCGTGGCGACGCTGAAATCGCTGGGCTGCCACAATATCGATCGCGTACTGTTAGGTTAGTCACATTCTGCGGGCCAAACGGCCCGCACTGTTGAAAATCCCCGCAATTAAACGACGGTTTCTTGCGCTTGCGCGACGGGTAAAGTAGCCTGAAGCCTCCCTCATCCACTACTGAGCCAGGTTCATGTTAAAGCGTATGTTATACAGCCTGTTAGTCCTGTTCGGCTTGCTGCTGTTAACCGTCCTGGGCCTCGACCGCTGGATGAGCTGGAAGACCTCTCCCTATATCTACGATGAGCTGCGGGACCTGCCCTACCGCCAGGTCGGCGTGGTGCTCGGCACCGCGAAGTACTACCGCACCGGCGTTATCAACCAATATTATCGTTACCGAATTCAGGGCGCGCTGAATGCCTATAACAGCGGCAAGGTAAACTATCTGCTGCTCAGCGGCGATAATGCGCTGCAGAGCTATAACGAGCCGATGACCATGCGCCGCGATTTAATCAAAGCTGGCGTCGATCCGGCGGATATCGTGCTGGACTATGCGGGTTTCCGTACGCTTGATTCGATTGTTCGCACCCGTAAGGTCTTCGATACTAACGACTTTATTATCATCACCCAACGCTTCCACTGTGAGCGGGCGCTGTTTATTGCCCTGCATATGGGTATTCAGGCGCAGTGCTACGCGGTGCCGTCGCCGAAGGATATGTGGAGTGTACGCCTGCGCGAGTTCGGCGCTCGCTTCGGCGCGCTGGCTGATCTCTATATTTTTAAGCGCGAACCGCGATTTTTGGGTCCGCTGATCCCAATCCCCACACAGCAAGAAGTCGCGGACGGGGCGCAGTCCTATCCGGCGGTCACGCCGCAGCAACTGCTGGAACTGCAGAAAAAAGAGAAGTAGCGTCGTGGGTTCCTGATAAGCAATAAACATGGCTGATGCAAATGAGCACATCAGCCATTTATTGAGGACGCTATTGCAAATCTTTACCGTATTTAGGAGAGCGAGGGCCATAAAGCATGCCAGCTGGCGCGCCAGGCGTTAGCAGGCGCATATCGGCAATGCCCGCGATCTTATAACTTTTGTCAGTGATGGTGTTGACTATCTGGTTAACCGCCGCCTGGATAAGCATGCCCAGAAGCGAACCGCCGCTGCTGTCACCTTCGCTGCTGGAAGCAACTGCGCTGCCTTTCCAGAGTAGTTTCCCGTTACGGATATCCACCAGTTCACCGGAAACGGCGACACGCGTATCGCTGTTGATAACCTGATACGATGTTCCATATTCCGTTACCTTTAGATAGAGCACAGCGTCGGCACCAAAAATTTCTCTTAACTTTTGATGGCTGATACCGTGCATTTCTTCGCCATTAACGACCCCATTTTGTTTAAAGGTGTTCTCAACGACGGCAACAGGGAAAACATAATATCCCGCCTCGGCAAGCGGCAACGTGACCTGAGAAAGTACTCCATAGCCTGCTTTAACGTCTGGTGATTCGTTTTTCGGCAACAGGACCAGAATACTCTTTGGTTTACTCTCTCTGAATGCCGTGTAGTCATAGGATTTTTTAGGCGCACAACCGCTCAGCAGCAGGGTCAATAATAGACCTGCGCATAATAAATATAACTTTTTCATGCTTTGCCTCCCTGCATTTTCTTCAACAGAAAATCCATAAACTGGCTGGATTCAGGAAACAGCCGTTTCTCCTGTTCAAATTCTGTTTTCGCCAGTTCCGGATGACCGGTATCGATATATAACATTCCCAGATGCGCATGCAGCCCCGGAGGTACAGGAAGTGCCTGCGCCCGCGCTTTCTCAATGTCTTTTTTTAATACTTCGATTTGCTCTTGTAGACCCATATCCAGAGCGTAATATTCATAAACCACAGGCTGATACTCATTCCAGCTATAGAGGGGCTTTGGGCTGGTAGCACAACCGCTTATCACCGCCACGGCGAGCAGTATTAAAACAGAACGAATGATATTCATCTTTAACATCCATATTAACATTTAAAGAGACACTTCACCGTGCAGACACGGGAAATGTCGAAATCAGAACGATTATTTAGTCGGTGTCCACGCACCGCTTTCGATACCTGCAACCAGATTATTTACGGCTTCACGGATGGCGAGATCCAACACTTTTCCGTTCAGCGTGGAGTCATAGCTGGCGGTACCGCCGAATCCGATCACTTCGCGGTTAGAAAGCTCAAACTCTCCTGCTCCCTGCGACGAAAAAACGACTTCGGATGTCTGAACATTCACGATATTCAGATTGACTTTGGCATAGGCAATTTGGCTCTTCCCTCTTCCCAGGATGCCAAACAGTTGATGATCGCCAACTTCCTTGCGCCCAAATTCAGTCACGTCGCCCGTCACCACATAGTCAGCGCCTTTCAGCGTCTGGCTGGTCCCCTTAATATTGGCTTCATTCTGCAACTCAGTCATATTGCTACGATCGAGAACATTGAATCGCCCTGTTTGTTGTAAATGGGTTATGAGAATTGTTTTTGACTGATTACCCAAACGATCGACGCCATCAGAGAATACGCCGTTCATATAGTTGGAGCGGTTATCAAACTTACCCACAGAAATTGGGCTACGAGCACCGTGGTAGGGAGTATTCCAGGTCGTCACCTTAGCGACTTCAAGAGAGCGGGATGATTCTTTTGCGCAACCGCTTAATAAAACGAGGCTTCCAAAGCCTATCGCGGCTATCATTTTCTTTAGCATTATCAGGTTCCTTTCCATCATCAAAAAAGCAAATAAACATAATATCCATAGTTTGAGGAAAAATATATAAACATATACTTACCTTTTACCAAAAAATATTAAGATATTTCTGATGTGAACAGCAGCGGTGTTTATGCCGGGATAAAAAAGCTGCCCGAAAGCAGCTTTCACCAGGAGAGGAACTTACTTCTTCCGCGCGTACTTCAGTGAATCCAGCGCCACCGCGAAGATAATAATCGCCCCTTTGATAATGTACTGCCAGTACGGATTCACGCCGATATAAGTCAGACCATAGTTGATGACGGTGAAAATAATCACCCCGGTCACCACACCGAACACGGTACCAACGCCGCCGCTGAACGATACCCCGCCTACCACGCACGCGGCAATCGCATCCAGTTCATACATAAAGCCAAGGTTGTTAGTCGCCGAACCGATGCGCCCGGCTTCCAGCAGCCCGCCGAACGCGTAGAACACGCCGGACAGAGCATAAATCATCAGCAGATTCAGAGCGACGTTAACGCCGGATACCTTCGCTGCCTCCGGGTTGCCGCCGATAGCAAAAATGTTTTTACCAAAGCGGGTCTTGTTCCACAGGATCCACACAAAGAACACGGCAATCAGCGCATAGAAGGTGATATAGGACAGACGGAATGAGCCCAGCGCGATAAACCCCTGGGCAAACTGCGAGAAGTGGCTATCGAAGCCGGAAATCGGCGACGCGCCAACAAAGTCGTAATACAGCGAGTTAATGCCGTAAACGATGATCATCGTACCGAGGGTGGTGATAAACGGCGTCACGTTGAGATACGCAATGATGATGCCGTTGATAAGACCAATCACCGCGCCAATGGCACAGACCAGCAGGATCACCAGCGGAATAGGCATGGTTGCCATTTCCGGGAATACCTTATTAGCATTATCCACCGCCTGTAGCATCGTGGCCGCGATAACCGCCGCCAGGCCAACCTGACGTCCGGCTGAAAGGTCGGTCCCCTGGGTGACGATAAGCCCGGCAACGCCCAGCGCGATAATAATACGCACCGAAGACTGCGTTAGTATATTACTTAAGTTCAGCAAACTTAAGAAAGTCGGATCCTGGAAAATAATAATTGCCAGTAACACTAAAAGAACCACGTAAATCCCACCTTCTTTCAGCCAGGTGAGAAAACTCTTTTTATTTAACGCACTCATGGGGAGCCCCTGATCTTAAAGGTGCAACGACGCAAGACGGAGAATTTCGTTTTGCGTGGTAGTTTTAGTCTCAACAATTCCGGCAACAAGACCGTTGCTCATTACCAGAATACGGTCAGTAATACCCAGCAACTCCGGCATTTCGGAGGAAATAATAATGATCCCTTTTTCTTTTTTAGCCAGCTCAGCAATCAGTTGATAAATTTCGAATTTCGCCCCAACGTCAATCCCGCGCGTGGGTTCATCAAGCATCAGAATTTCCGGCTGGGTTAATAGCCAGCGACCGATAATGACTTTCTGCTGGTTACCACCAGACAACGAGCCAATTTGCGTGTGCTGCCCTGGAGTTTTCACACGCATCGAATCAATCACCCATTGGGTATCGCTTTTCATGCGTGCATTATCCAGCAATCCGACTTTATTCTTATATTTCTTAATATTGGAGATCAGCGAGTTAAAACCGATATCCAGATACGCATAGATCCCCGTCGAGCGGCGCTCTTCGGTCACCAGCGCAAAGCCATGGTTGATGGCTTCATTGGCATTATGGTTATTAACCTTCTTACCGTGCAGCTTGATAGTCCCGCTGGCCTTTTCGCGAATCCCAAATAAGGTCTCAACGATATCGGTACGCTTCGCGCCCACCAGCCCGGCTATACCGAGGATTTCTCCTTTATGCAGGTCGAAAGAGACATCGCGAATTGACGGCTGGCGCAGCGAGGTCAGATTGCGAACTTCAAGTATCACCTCTCCCGGCTTATTTTCCCGATCCGGGAAACGCTGATTCAGCGAACGCCCCACCATCATGGCGATGATCTTATCCATATCCAGCCCTGCCAGCGGTTGGGTAGCAATCCACTGTCCGTCGCGCAGAATGGTAATTTCATCACACAATTGAAAAATCTCATCCATCTTGTGGGAAATATAAACAATACCGCAGCCGCGCTCTTTCAACTTACGGATAATGCTAAACAGATGATTGACCTCTTTTTCGGTCAGCGATGATGTTGGCTCATCCATAATCACGATTTTAGCGTTATAGGAAAACGCCTTTGCAATTTCAATCATCTGCATTTGTGATACCGATAATGTCCCGACGCGAGCGCGCGGATCGATATCAATATCCAGTTCATCAAAAATCGCTTTGGTATCGCGATACATTTTGTCCTGATCGACAAACATGCTTTTGGTTGGATATCGCCCCAGCCACATGTTGTCCATCACCGAACGCTGCAATACCAGGTTTAATTCCTGATGAACCATGGAAATACCGTTTTCCAGAGCCTCCTTCGCCGAGTGGAAGTCGACCTCATGTCCCTGAAAAAGTATACTGCCGGAATCTTTTTGATAGATCCCAAAAAGGCATTTTAATAATGTTGATTTACCCGCGCCATTCTCCCCCATTAATGCGTGAATAGAGTGGGGACGAACCTTGAGGTTCACATTATCGAGAGCCTTGACGCCAGGAAATGACTTGTTGATATTGCTCATTTCCAACAAATATTCGCCTGACCATTCACTATTATTGCTGACCATAATTATACCTGGCTGCGTGCGTGCAAACCCCCGCCGACGAAGTCACGACGAACAGGGACGGGTTCTGTATCAGGAATAATCGGGCGTACAGCTTGTACGCCCGCAGCTTATTAAGCTATTACTTACCGATAAATTCACTCAGATTATCTTTATCAACGCCAACGTACGGTACGCGGACAATCTTATTATCAATTTTCCAGTTAGTGCCAGCAGCCGCTTCTTTACCATCGGCCAGGTTTTTCGCCAGGTCAAAGGTGGCTTTCGCCTGGTTGTTGGCATCGTTCAGCACGGTACCCGCCATCGCACCGGATTTAACCAGCGCTAACGCTTCAGGCAGCGCATCAACGCCGAATACCGGGATGCTGTTCTTATTGTGGGCCTTCAGTGCTTCTACCGCGCCCATAGCCATCGCATCGTTGTTGGCGATAACGACTTCAATTTTGTTGGCATTCGGGCCAGATAGCCAGGCATCCATCTTATCTTTCGCCTGTGCGGTGTCCCACATTGCCGTATCTAACGCCAGTTGCTGAGTCTTGAAGCCCTTGTCGTTCAGCTCTTTAATCACGTAAGTGGTACGCGCTTCGGCATCCGGATGGCCCGGCTCGCCTTTCAGCAGAACAAACTGAATCTGGCCGTCTTTATTCAGGTCCCAGTTCGGGTTCGCTTTCCAGTGCTTAGCAATCAGGTCACCCTGAATCACGCCAGACTCTTTTGAATCGGTACCGACGTAGTACGCTTTGTCATAGCTATCCAGCGCCTTGCGGGAAGGCTCTTTGTTAAAGAACACTACCGGTACATTCTGCCCACGAACTTTATCGATCACCGTACCCGCAGCCGCCGGGTCAACAAGGTTAATCGCCAGCGCCTTTACGCCTTTTGCCAACAAAACGTCAATCTGATCGTTCTGTTTGGACTGATCGTTTTGCGAGTCATTCATCAACAACTGAACGTCCGGCGCTGATTTGCCCTCTTTTTCAATCGCCTTACGCACCACCGACATAAAGTTGTCGTCATATTTATAAATTGTCACGCCGATACGTGTATCTGCTGCGTGAGCCGCGGTGCCGAATAACATGCTAGCCATTACAGCAGACAGGGTTAACACCTTCTTATTCATGGAATCTCCGGTTTTATTATGCAGGATTTTTGGTGTGAAAATGGCTGGCGAGAGTTACATTTATGTTACTGCACAGCGACATTCACGACTGTAATTCTGTCTTCCGTGTAGGGTAACGCTCCTGAAAAGCGGCTTTATTTATCGTTTAACGCCGATGACTACTGTAAAAGTGATTAATCACCGTGACATAGTATGTTCAGGCTTTTAAACGCAGCAATCATAGTCAGCTTGATGTTAACAAACTGTGAAATCACTCACATATTGAAAACGGTTACATCAGGCAGATAATTAGTTAGTGATCGGTCCCACAATTTGCCTCTGCGCCACCGAGTGTCGACGCACTAGCGTCGGCATAAAACAGTGGCTGGCTTCACGATCCAGTTTCCCCGCTGCACCCTGTAGCGCCAGCTCAGTCGCCAGTTTCGCCATCGACATAATCGGGTAGCGCACCGTCGTGAGTTGCGGGTCGGTGTAACGGGAAATGGGGATATCATCAAACCCTATCAGCGAAAGATGCTGCGGTACGGCAATACCGTTATCTTTAAGCGTCGTTAGCGCACCGGCCGCCATGCTGTCATTATAGGCGAAAACCGCGGTCAGACCGAGATTACGCCCCAGCAGGTCGACCATCGCCGCCTCGCCGCCCTGCATATCCGGCGACCCGGAACCCACCCAGCTTTCGGGAGCAACAATGCCGTGTTCATGTAACGCCCTAAACCACCCTTCCCGGCGTAAATAATCATCTTCGATAGCGTGACTGGAAGAGAGATAGCCGATGCGCTGGTGACCATGATTGAGCAGCATGCGGGTAGCCATCAGCGCGCCGCTGACGTTATCCAGGCCGACGCAGCGGTGAGCGTATCCCGGCACGATGCGGTTAATCAGCACCATTCCTGGTATATGCTCCATAAAATCACCCAGTTCCGCGTCGCTCAACGCTTTGGAGTGGACGATAAGCGCCGAACAGCGCTGGCGAATCAGCACCTCAATGGCGTTGCGCTCTTTTTCCGCTTCGTGGTAGCTATTGCCGATAAGCACATATTTCTGATGCTGCTGGGCGACAGTATCAACCGCTTTGACCAGCGCGCCAAAAAAGGCATCCGACACATCCATCACTACCACGCCGATAGTATCGCTGACCTGCGTCGCCAGCGCCTGAGCGTTGGCATTAGGCCTGTAGCCCAGCAGGGTCACCGCCTTTATTACCGCTTCTCGCGTATCCGGACTCACCAGCGCGCTATTATTCAGCACGCGCGAAACCGTCGCGACGGAAACACCCGCCTGGCGGGCGACATCACGAATGGTGATCATACTCACCAACCTGTAGAGAATTGCAGCACGTCACACTCACCTCCTGTGTTCAGCAAGGAGGATATTCTGGCAGCGACGCGCCTTACGCTACGTGAGTGGTGTCACAGCGATGGAAACGGTTACATCCATTTTGTTAATGATTGTGATCCAGATCGTTATTTAGATGTACGCTTTAATGATTCACCCGACGCACGCAGGGTTAATTGACGCCATAACCACTCAACGGGACCCTGGCGGAAATAACGTAGCCAAAGCCACGAGAAGAGGAGATTAACCGCCCATATGGGCGGTACGAAGGCTAACAACTGGAGGCGGTCATACTTCATAAACAGGCCAAAGCGATAAAACAGGGTAGTGCAAATCAGGGTCTGCAACAGATAGTTGGTCACCGCCATGCGCCCGACGCAGGCAATCGCCCCCACCAGGCGAAACTTGCACAGCTGCGGCCAGAAGCCCCAGGTCAGCGCCACATAGCCGATGGTTTGCAGCGGCGCGCTCAGCTCGCGCGGTGCCTGTAACAAAAATGCGCACCAGCGATAGTCCCAGCCAAGATGCCACTGGGCAAGAATAGAAGGTAAATTGATCGCCATTCCGGCAGCAATCAGCAGCGTACCAGTGCGCCGGTAATGACGAAGGCTGAACTGCCCTTTGAGCCAGCCGCTACGCATCAGCGCGGCTCCCATCAGCATCATCCCGGCCAGTTGCCAGCCGTACTGCGCGCCCAGCGCCAGCAGGTTATCCGACAGCATATCCGCACGATTACTCACCGCTTCGAAGCCGCCATTTAACTTCCAGTACTGCTCGTGCTGCACGTTTGCCGCGTCCGGAACCCACGAACGATTAGGCGTATTGCCAGAAATCAATCCCAGTAATAACAGTACCGCAACACCGATGACGTACAGCACCACGCCGGTATTAAACAAAGATTTGACATCGTGAGCGTCGCGCACCATCCGCCAGCCCACCAACCCTACCAGCGCGTAGGCCAGCAGAATATCGCCATCCCAGAAAAACAGACCATGAATAAAGCCAAGCAGCGCCAGTAGCGTCAGGCGCGACTGGATCCAGCGCTTGCCGCGCGGCAGCAGAAGCTGAAGTCCGGCACCAAATAACAGAGCGAACAGGGTCAGGAATTTGACCTGCGCCAGCAGATCGAGAATCGCCCAGGTCCAGGCATCGCTAGCAGAAATGCTCCCGGACCACGCCGGGTTAAGGTAAGCGGCCTTCGGTAAACCGAAGGCGCTGATATTCAATAGCAGGATACCGAGGATGGCGACGCCGCGGACAAAGTCCAGCGTGACATTTCTCTCCATGTACCCTGCTCCGCTTTAGTTATGGTGACGTACGGCGCGCAGGAACTCCTGGCGAGTATTCTGGCTGGATTTAAACAGGCCGCCCAACGATGTGGTGGTGGTGGCGCTGGTCGCATCGCGAATGCCGCGCGCTTTCACACAGTAGTGCACCGCATCGATGGAAACCGCGACATTGCTGGTCCCCAGCAGCGTTTGCAGCGCAGTGAGGATCTGCTGCGTCAGTCGTTCCTGTACTTGCGGGCGCTGAGAGAAGAACTGCACGATGCGGTTGATTTTCGACAGACCAATCACCGAATCTTTCGGGATATAGGCAACCGTCGCTTTACCATCAATTGTGACAAAATGGTGTTCGCAGGTGCTGGTCAGGGTGATATCGCGCACGGTGACCATTTCATCAACCTGCATCTTATTTTCGATGACGGTGATTTTCGGGAATCGGGCATAGTCCAGGCCGGAGAAGATCTCATCAACATACATTTTAGCGATGCGATGCGGAGTCTCCATCAGGCTGTCATCACTTAGATCAAGGTTTAACAGCTGCATAATCTCGGTCATGTGTCCGGCGATCAGACGCTTGCGAGTTTCATTATCAATTTCTTGCGCTGGCGGGCGCAGCGGCGTCTCCAGCCCACGAGCGACCAGCGCTTCATGAACGAGTATGGCTTCTTTACTCAGTGATAACATTTTTGTTCTCCTGCAGGTGTGGCGCTCTTTGCTTTTCTGAGGGCAAATTTTGTATTCATTGTGCGTGAGGTGACGCACAGAATCCAGTAGCCGTATCGATAATTGTTGAAATTGGCGTCATCTCTCGTTCCACACCGCCAGATCAGCGCACGAAGATACGTCACGCAAAGCCTTGCTCACCCAACTCAATCGCCAGCGAGTAGTGCGATTTCTGATACTACAACCACTTCAGCATGTTGGTTAAAAGTTGCATTAATGATGCAATATGTTCCGAAAAGGAGAAAGTGAAAGTTGCCCACAGGCACATGAAATATCTGTATTATGGAAAATTACGCGTACAACACTTAAGGGGCCCTGCATGGAACTGCTCGAAGAGCACCGCTGTTTTGAAGGTCGGCAGCAACGCTGGCGGCACGACTCCGGCACGCTGAACTGCACAATGACGTTCAGCATCTTTTTACCGCCCACGACCACGGATACGCCCCCGCCAGTTCTCTACTGGCTGTCCGGCCTGACCTGCAACGATGAAAACTTTACCACCAAAGCGGGCGCGCAACGGGTTGCCGCCAAGCTGGGCATTGCGCTGGTGATGCCGGACACCAGCCCGCGCGGCGATAACGTTGCCGACGATAGCGCTTACGATCTGGGCAAAGGCGCGGGCTTTTATCTCAATGCCACTCAGGCGCCGTGGTCCGCGCATTTCCGTATGTACGATTACCTTCGCGACGAGCTGCCGCAGCTGATTGCCCGCGAGTTTAAGATCAGCGAACGCTGCGCCATCAGCGGACATTCCATGGGCGGCCACGGCGCGCTGATTATGGCGCTGAAGGATCCGGGCCGCTTCGTCAGCGTTTCCGCATTCGCGCCTGTCGTTAACCCGACCCAGATTCCCTGGGGTAAAAAAGCGTTTACTGCTTATCTGGGAGCGGATGAAGCGGCCTGGCAGGCCTGGGACAGTTGCGCGTTAATGCAGGCAAGTCGCGCGTCTGATGCGATTCCAACCCTGATTGACCAGGGCGATAGCGATGCATTCCTTGCCGAACAGCTGCAGCCAGCGGTGCTGGCGGAAACCGCGCGTCAAAAAGGCTGGCCGTTAACCCTGCGTATTCAGCCCGGTTACGATCACAGCTACTATTTTATTGCCTCATTTATTGAAGATCATCTGCGTTTCCATGCGCAGCATCTGTTCGCCGGGATGAAACAGGAGGGCTAAGGCCCGCCATCTTTATCCCCAGGAGCTTCTGGTAAGCTGACAATATGTTCGGTTCAGGATAAATACGCGGATATACCTCATATCCGCGCATATGAACGACACGGAGGAACAATACCCCCCGCAATAGCATGTTATTTAAAACGCTCCGGGAACTTCATTTCACTGTAGCGCACAAAACGCGTTCCTTTCGCCAGCTTGTAGCCAAACCAGATAACCAGGAACAGCGGAATGCCGATATAAGTTGCCGCGACACCGCCCCAGTCGATGGTGTCTTTGAGGAACGCTTCGTAGTTCTGTCCCAGGGTTATTATCAGGCACAGGACGAAAGCGAAAATCGGCCCCAGCGGGAAGAAGCCTGAGCGATACGGCAGGTTATTCAAATCGTTCCCCTGCAACACGTAGCCACGACGGAAGCGATAGTGGCTAATGGCAATCCCCAGCCAGGCAATAAAGCCGGTCATCCCGGAGGTGTTCAGCAGCCACAAGTAAACGGTTTGATTACCGAACATCGAACTCAGGAAGCACAGTCCCGCAATCACCGTTGTGGCATACAGCGCATTACGCGGCACGCCGCCTTTCGACAGCTTAGAGAAAATACGCGGCGCTTTGCCATCGCAGGCCAGAGTGTAGAGCATACGGGTGGACGCATACATCCCGGAGTTACCCGCCGACAGCACCGCAGTCAGAATAACCGCGTTCATAATCGCCGCCGCCGACAGCAATCCCGCATGCTGGAATACCAGCGTAAATGGGCTGACGGAAATGTCTTTTACATCATTACGCAGCAGGCTCGGATCGGTATATGGAATGATCAGACTGATAATCAGAATCGCGAAGACATAAAACAGCAGGATACGCCAGAACACCTGCCGTACAGCGCGCGGAATGTTCTTTTCCGGGTCTTCCGACTCACCGGCCGCGATACCGATAAGCTCGGTTCCCTGGAACGAGAAGCCGACGATCATCGCTACGCCAATCATCGCCGCAAAGCCACCCGCGAACGGCGCATCATCGACAACCCAGTTGCTCCAGCCCGCAGGCTGTGCGCCTTGAAAGATACCGAAGATCATCATCACGCCGACAATAATAAAGATAATGACGGTGGCGACTTTGATCAGCGAGAACCAGTATTCCGCTTCGCCAAAACCTTTTACCGAGATCCAGTTCAGCAGGAACATGATACCGAGGAACAGCGCGCTCCAGATCCAACCGGGCGCATCAGGGAACCAGTAGGTCATCACCAGTTGAGCGGCAACAAGGTCAACAGCGATAGTCACCGCCCAGTTGTACCAGTAGTTCCAGCCCAGCGCAAAGCCAAAGCCTTCCTCAACGTAATTTTGCCCATAGGTAGCAAAAGAGCCGGACACCGGCATAAACGCCGCCAGTTCGCCGAGGCTGGTCATCAGAAAATAAACCATCAGCCCGATGAGGATATAAGAGAGCAACGCCCCGCCAGGGCCTGCCTGAGAAATCGTTGCGCCTGAGGCAACAAAAAGACCTGTACCTATGGAACCGCCAATCGCGATCATGGTCAAGTGGCGCGCCTTCAGTTCACGACGTAAACCGGGCGCTTCTGTGGTTTTAGTATCCGAAACCATGTGAAAATGCTATCCATCCAAAAAACGAGGCGAGATTGTAGCAGAGAGTCGGGGATCCATCCGATACAAATGCGAAGTTATAAGAGAGCTTCATGATCGAACATGGATTATTAGTAATGCACTCAATCACGGAAATATCAGCCCTCTTCCTGCCTCATCGTGAGTCGGCCTTACACCTCACAATAGTGTAGAAAGCGTTGTAATGCCTTGGAGATATGCTTCTGCCGGTGATGAATACGCCACAGGGTACGGGTTAATGGCGGTAGCGGGACAACCATCTCCACCAGCGACCCCATCTCAAGCTGTTCAGCAACCACCCGCCGTGAAAGGCAGCTAATCCCTAAGCCATGGCGCACCGCATGCTTAATGGCTTCAGAGTTGCCCAGCTCCATCCCAAGATGAAAAGCCGGTAAATGTGATAATAATAAATAGTCGACAATTTCCCGCGTCCCGGAGCCGTGCTCGCGTAAAATCCATGGCGCTTCCGCCAGCCGTTGTAGCGTCACCTCCCCTTCCAGCAGCGGTGAATCCGGCGCGGCAAAGACCACCAGTTCATCTTCCAGCCAGGGTTCGGCGATAATATCTGCGGCGTGACAGGGGCCCTCAATCAGCCCGATATCCACACGCAGATCAGCCACCGCATTCATCACGTCCTGGCTATTGCCCACACTCAGCTCCAGCGGTAAATCGGGGAGATCGCGTCGGTAGTGCGCAATGATTTCCGGCAGAATATAATTGCCGATGGTGCTACTGGCATAGACACGAATCGCACCGTTGTCGCCGCGAAACAGTTGCTCTATCTCCAGCGCTCGCTCCAGCAGCGCCAGCGCCCGCGGATAAAGCAACCTGCCGTGCTCGTTGACCACCAGCCTTTTACCTACGCGGTCAAATAGCTGCACCCCCAGTTGCCCTTCCAGATCGGTCAGCGCGGCGCTAACCGCCGATTGGGAAAGCGCCAGCATTTGCGACGCCTGGGTGGTCGACCCGCTTTTTAAAACTTCAGCAAACACTTCCAGTTGTCGTAGCGTGATATGCATGATTTTTCCTGCCTTTATATACGACGTAAGTTCCGCGGCGTGAGACTTATGCGCATCGTTCTTAAGCTACGAAACAGCTCGTATATACCCTAAATAATTCGAGTTGCAGGAAGGCGGCGACACAGGGAGTCCCCAGGAGCTTACTCCAGTAAGTGACTGGGGTGAGCGAGGAAAGCCAACGCACATGCAACTTGAAGTATGACGGGTATACCACTTATTCAGATTAATTATAAATATATAATCAATTTTATATTTAAGCCAGCGAGTCGTATGCTTTTCCTGAACAAAGGAGAAGGTTATGACAGCACTCACTTTACCGACTACACATCGCTCATTGCGGCACTTTGCGCCTGGACTGGCGCTGACCACTCTGCTCACCGGCGCAGCACTGTGGGCCGGTAGTTTTCCGGCCATCGCGGGCACAGGCTTCAGCGCGCTCACGCTGGCCATTTTGTTCGGCATGGTCATCGGTAACACGATTTACCCTAAAATCTGGCAGCCCTGCGACGGCGGCGTGATCTTTGCCAAACAGTACCTGCTGCGCCTCGGCATCATTTTATACGGCTTTCGCCTGACGTTCGCCCAGATTGCCGATGTTGGCATAAACGGTATCGTGATTGACGTTCTGACGCTTTCCAGCACCTTTTTTATCGCCTGTTTTCTTGGGCAAAAGGTTTTCGGCCTGGATAAACATACCCGCTGGCTGATTGGCGCCGGCAGCAGCATCTGCGGCGCGGCAGCGATACTGGCGACGGAACCGGTCGTCAAAGCGGAAGCCAGCAAAGTGACGGTCGCCGTAGCCACTGTGGTGATTTTCGGCACCCTTGCTATCTTTCTGTACCCGGCTCTCTATCCCTGCCTGGCGCACTGGTTTACGCCGGAAGCCTACGGCATCTATATGGGTTCGACGATGCATGAGGTTGCTCAGGTTGTCGCCGCTGGTCACGCCGTTAGCCCGGACGCGGAAAACGCGGCGGTGATTGCAAAAATGCTGCGCGTGATGATGCTGGCTCCGTTCCTGCTATTCCTTGCCGCTCGCGTAAAGCAATTAGCCCCGGTAAACGGCAATAAGAAAACCAAAATTACCATTCCGTGGTTTGCGATCCTGTTTATTCTGGTGGCGGTATTTAACTCCTTCCACCTGCTGCCGAAAGCGGTTGTCGATATGCTGGTGACGCTGGATACCGTATTGCTGGCGATGGCGATGGCCGCTCTTGGCCTGACCACCCACATCAGCGCGCTGAAAAAAGCCGGCGCCAAACCGCTGCTGATGGCGCTGATGCTCTTCGTGTGGCTGATTGTCGGCGGCGGCGCGATTAACCTGGCCATACACAGTCTGATGGCCTGAAGCACCTCAATACTCATGTTGTATTAAGGATGATGTAACTCTCCGGCTAAGCCGCTATCATTACCCTCCCCCCAGCGGCTTAACTGGAGTTTTTTATGAAATATATTGGAGCGCATGTCAGCGCTTCCGGCGGTGTAGCCAATGCCGCCATCCGCGCAGCCGAAATCGGCGCGACCGCATTTGCCCTTTTTACCAAAAACCAGCGCCAGTGGCGCGCCGCTCCTCTGAGCGACGAAACCATTGCTGAATTTAAAGCCGCCTGCGAAAAGTACCATTTCGGCCCGGGGCAAATTCTGCCGCACGACAGCTATCTGATAAATCTCGGTCATCCGGTTGCGGACGCGCTGGAAAAATCCCGCGATGCCTTTATTGATGAACTCTCCCGCTGCCAGCAGCTCGGCCTGACGCTGCTTAATTTCCATCCGGGTAGTCATCTGCTGCAAATCACGGAAGACGAATGTCTGGCGCGTATCGCCGAATCGATCAATATCGCGCTGGCAAAAACCGAAGGCGTTACGGCGGTCATTGAAAATACCGCTGGCCAGGGCAGTAACCTGGGCTTTAAATTTGAACATCTGGCGGCCATCATTGACGGCGTGGAAGATAAATCACGTGTCGGCGTGTGCATTGATACCTGCCACGCCTTCGCCGCCGGCTACGACCTGCGCAGCGCCGAAGAGTGTGAAAAAACCTTCGCTGATTTCGAAAGGATTGTCGGTTTTCAGTATCTGCGCGGTATGCACCTGAACGATGCGAAAAGCGCATTCGGCAGCCGCGTTGACCGCCATCACAGCCTGGGTGAAGGCAATATCGGCCATGATGCCTTCCGCTGGATCATGCAGGACAGCCGCTTTGACGATATCCCGCTGATTCTGGAAACGATCAATCCTGATATCTGGGCGGAAGAGATCGCCTGGCTACGGGCTCAGCAAACGGAAGAGGTCGTGGTCTGATATGAACGACAGGGAAAAGCAGATCCTCAAAATTTTGCGGCGCAATCCGTTGATTCAGCAGCATGAGATTGCCGATATTCTGCAGATTAGTCGCTCCCGCGTCGCCGCGCACATTATGGATCTCACGCGTAAGGGGGCCATCAAGGGAAAAGGCTATATCCTTACCGAGCAGGAGTATTGTGTCTCGCTGGGCGCGGTGAATATGGATATTCGCGGGATTGCCGATATTCATTATCCGCAGCCAGTCTCAAACCCGGGCAATATCCAGTGCTCCGCGGGCGGCGTGGCGCGAAATATCGCACATAACCTGGCGCTGCTGGGCCGCGATGTGCATTTGATTTCCGCCGTCGGTAGCGATTTTTACGGCGAAACGCTGCTGGAACAAACCCGGCTGGCCGGAGTTAACGTACAGAGCTGTATCCGCCTGCACGGCCATAATACCGCCACCTATCTATCCATTGCGAATCCGCGGGAAGAGACGGTACTGGCGGTTAACGATACGCATATTTTACAGTCGCTTACCCCGCAGTTGTTGAATCAATATCGGGATCTGCTGACGCATGCAGGCGTCGTTCTGGTCGATTGTAATTTAACGGAACAGGCGCTGGAGTGGGTATTTACCCTGGCCAACGCTATTCCGGTGTTTGTTGATACCGTGTCAGAGTTTAAAGCACACCGCATTCGCCCGTGGCTGGGAAAGATCCATACCCTCAAACCCACGTTGTGCGAGTTGCAGATCCTGTGGGGACAGACCATCGAAAACGATGCGGATCGCGACCGCGCGTTAACATGGCTGCACGAACAGGGAACTCAACGGGTAGTGATTTGCTCGGAAGACGACTCTGTTTTCTGTAGCGAAGCAGATGGTGGACGCTTCCGAATGAGTCTGCCTGATCATACAACGGTAGACAGTTTTGGTGCCGATGATGCGCTGATGGCCGGACTGCTTTATAGCTATCTTGATGGCAGCGATTTCAAAGAGAGCGTCGCTTTCGCTATGGCCTGCACCGCCATCACCCGCGCCAGCGACAGTATAAACAATCCCTCTTTGTCCGTTGATAACGCGCTCAATTTACTTCCCGGCGCATAGCGTTTTATGCCAGTCCAATAAAGAACCCGGCAATGGTGGCGCTCATCAGGTTAGAGAGCGTTGCCGCCGCCAGGGCGCGCAGCCCAAGCTGGGCAATTTCCGGTGCGCGCTGCGGTGAAATGGCCGAAAACGCCCCGACAACCACGCCGATCGAGCCAAAGTTGGCGAAACCGCACAGTGCGAACGAAATAATCGCAATGGTTTTCACGTCCAGGGTCCCGCCGGTTTGCAGGTAGGGCGAAAAATTGAGATAGGCAACGAATTCGTTGATCGCCAGCTTTTGCCCAATCAGGCTACCCGCCAGCGTCGCATCGCTCCAGTCAACACCCATAATCCATGCCAGTGGCGCGAGCAGGAAACCGAAAATCCCTTCCAGCGTGGCGTGACCGTAGCCAAACCAGCCGCCAATTCCGCCGATAATACCGTTCAGCAGAGCGATTATCGCCACAAACGCCATTACCACCGTTGCCACCCCGGCGGCAATTTTCAGTCCGGTCATCGCCCCGGATGCCGCCGCCTCGATAACGCTTTTCGGCGGCGTCTCGGTGAAGGAGAGATTGTCAAAAGTGACCTGCGACGCTTCGGTTGCCGGACTCAGCATACGGGCAAACAGAATCCCGCCGGGGATAGCCATCAGCGAAGCGGCCAGCAGGTAGTCGATTGGCACGCCCATTCCGGCATAGCCGATCATCATCGACCCGGCGATCGACGCCATCCCGCTACAAATCGCGGTAAACAGTTCATTGCGGTTTAGCTTATCGATAAACGGTTTGACGATCGCCGGGATCTCGTTCTGCCCAAGAAAAATAGTGGTCACGGCAACAAACGATTCAATCTTACTGATATTCAGCGCCTTCTGGAAAATCCCTCCCAGAATACGGATCAGCAGCCCCATCACGCCGAGGTAGTAAAGCAGACTTATTAGTGCGGTCACAAAGATGATGGCGGGCAGAACGCGGAAGGCGAAAACAAATCCTGCGCCGTCAAACAGCACATCCATCTTCGGGCCGACCAGCGAGCCAAAAATAAACGCACTTCCGGCATCACTATAGGACATGACTTTATGTACCCCAAGCGCCGCCTGCTCGACCAGCCATTTTCCCGGCGGGAAATAGAGCATCACTCCGCCAATCACGATCTGCAGCAGCAGCGCTGCCCCTACTGTTCTGATACTGATACGTTTTTTATTCACTGACAGCGCAAAAGCGATGGTCAGTAACACCACCATCCCTAAAAAACTTCTCATGATGTCCATAATGATATCCTTACCAGGTGGAAAAGCCGGCGCAGGCCAGGCTTTCGGTATATTTGATATCGGGGCGGGCAACCACAAACGGCCCGCAACTGTCGTCAGGCTATCTGCTGATACTCTCTGGCAATCTCACAGGCCAGGATTGCGTTGTTAAAGACCAGTTGAATATTGGATTTCAGGCTGTCTCCACCGGTGAGCTCAGCAACGCGGGCCAGCAGGAACGGCGTGCTCGCTTTGCCCACCACACCCTGCTCTTCCGCTTCCTTCACCGCCTGGTTGATAGCCGCGTTGATTTTCTCCTCCGGCATCGCGAACTGTGGCGGAATAGGATTTGCGACCACCATGCCGCCTTTCAGGCCCGACTGCCATTTCACCGCCATCGCTTTGGCGATTTCTTTAGCGCTATTAAGACGAATACTGACGTCAAACGGGCTGGTTCGGCAGAAGAATGCCGGAAGCGCAGAAGTTTGATAACCAATAAGCGGGACACCAAACGTTTCTAAATACTCGGTTGTTAAACCGAGATCGAGAATAGATTTTGCACCGGCACATACCACGGTAACATTTGTATTAGCGAGCTCCTGCAAATCGGCGGAAATATCAAACGTATGCTCTGCTCCACGATGCACACCGCCAATACCGCCAGTCGCGAAGACTTTAATCCCGGCCATTGCGGAAATAATCATGGTAGAAGCTACGGTGGTTGCGCCATTTAACCCTGCTGCAACAACAAAAGGTAAATCACGGCGGCTAACTTTCGTGACGTTATGCCCTTCACGGCCAAGCAGTTCAATTTCTTCACGACTTAAGCCAACTTTCATTACACCATGGATAATTGCAATGGTTGCTGGCACAGCCCCCTGGCGACGGATAGTTTCTTCCACTTCCAGCGCAGTCTGCGCATTTTCAGGGAAAGGCATACCGTGAGAAATAATAGTCGACTCCAGCGCTACTACTGGTTGATTATTTTTTAATGCCTGCTGAACTTCCACAGAAACCTGTAATAATTGAGAGGAAATATTTAATTCAGACATATTCTTTCTCCACTAACTTTTTTACGTTTGCGTAAGATAATTCAGGGTTATTGGTGAATTCTGATGAGAGCGCCAGGGAAGAACATCCCTGAGCAAACTTCACCGCTTGCGAAAATGAGCAGCCATCAAGCCAGCAGCAGGCAAGACCGGCCATCATGGCATCACCGGCGCCAGTGACGTTGACCACCTGGGTTTTCAACGGCGCTGACCAGCCGCGTTCGCCATCTTTCTCGCTGTAGTAAACCCCGTCGCCCCCCATGCTCAGCACCAGGCGCTTCAGGCCATGCAGGTGAAACCAGTCGGCAACGCGAACCACATCATCAGTACCGGACAACGGGATTCCGCTTAGCGTTTCAGCTTCAATTCGGTTCGGTTTCAGGGTGTGAATACGCCCCAGATGCTGGCTGATTTTCACGCATTTCCAGGCAGAAACCGGGTCAACAAAAATGGGCGTTGAGCCGCTATTTTCCATCAACCAGGCCAGCGCCGACTCGCTGATATTACAGTCAACGACGATGACCGCGGCGCTACGGATAAAATCATCATGCTGGCTTAAAAACGCTGGCGTAATATGTTCGGTGATGCTCATATCATTAATCGCCACCAGCATTTCACCTGTGTTATCAAGCAGCGATAAATAACTCGATGTTCCCTCGCCGTGGACGATCTGACATTTATCGACATGGACGCCGGACTGGGCCGTTTGTTTTAATAGCGAATGGCCATAAAAATCATCGCCGACAACGGATAATAACCAGGATGGTTTATTCAGCAAGGCAATATTTTGTGCAATATTCCGCCCTACGCCACCGGGAGTATATTTTATTTTTCCGGGGTTAGAATCAGCATAGTTCAACGATACATTGGAATAACCAGCAACATCAATATTTGCTGAGCCAATAATTACAACGTAATCATTTTCAGGCATAAAAATACCCTCCAGCATACAAAACGCTATAGCAGTGGAATTATTGAGTATCAGTAAATAGACATTTCCCACCCAGCTCACATAAACACATGTCTTAATTCGAACATATGTTTATGGTAAGCGGATTACTTTTAAAGTAAAGAGGTGAAGGCAAGGGGTTTCATATGAACATGAACACAATCACAAAATTTGACCAGTATGGTTTTTAAACAGTTTAAAAATGCGAAGGAGAGCACATATGGCAGGACAAGCGGAGAGAGGATATACATAAAAAAGGGCAGAGATAACTCTGCCCTCAGGAGTGTTTACATGGTCGATCAGGCTACTTTTTCTTCCACCTGAACTTCAGGACGTTTCAGCACCGCGTAGGAGAGACCTGCAACCAGCGTACCGACCACAATCGCTATCAGGTAACCGAGCACCGGCGTAATCGCGCCAGGGATCAGCAGGACGAACAGACCGCCGTGTGGCGCCATCAGTTTCGCGCCAATCGCCATAGAGATAGCGCCAGTCACCGCGCCGCCAACAATGCAGCAAGGCAGTACGCGCATCGGGTCACGGGCAGCAAACGGGATAGCCCCTTCAGAAATAAAGCACAGACCCAGAACCAGCGCCGCTTTCCCTCCTTCACGCTGACCTTTATCAAACTTATTGCGGGCAACCAGCGTAGCGATGCCCATTGCCAGCGGTGGAACCATTCCCGCTGCCATGATTGCCGCCATCGGCGCATAGGTTTGGGTGCTCAGCAGGCCAACACCAAACGCGTAGGCCGCTTTGTTCACCGGCCCACCCATATCGGTACACATCATCGCGCCAAGGATCGCCCCCAGAAGAACCGCATTTGCCGTCCCCATGGTTTGCAGCCAGTGGGTCAGACTTTCAAGGATCCCGGCAACAGGTTTACCAATCAGGTAAATCATCGCCAGACCCACGATCAGGCTGGAAACCAGCGGAATGATCAGGATTGGCTTCAACGCTTCCATACTTTGCGGCAATTTCAGCTTCGTACTAATCGCTTTCGCTACATAACCGGCCAGGAAACCAGCAATAATACCGCCGATAAAGCCAGACCCGGTGCTGACCGCCAGCATACCGCCGATAAGACCTGGGGTCAGGCCCGGACGGTCAGCAATAGAGAAGGCGATAAAGCCCGCCAGTACCGGTACCATCAGCGCGAAGGCTGAACCACCACCGATTTGCATCAGCGCGGCGGCCAGGGTGTCTTTAACTTCAAAGGCTTTAATACCAAAAGCGAAGGAGAGCGCAATACACAGGCCGCCCGCCACCACCATCGGCAGCATGTATGACACACCGGTCAGCAGATGGCGATAGGCGCCCGCGGACTCTTTTTTGCCTTCCGCCGCGGCCTGGGATTTGCCCGCAGGCTGATACGGTTTCGCTTCAACAACAGCTTTATCCAGCTCCTGAGCGGTTTTCTTCAACGCCAGACCGGTGGTGGTGCGATACATCGGTTTACCCGCAAATTTCGCCAGGTCCACTTCAATATCGGCAGCTACAACCACCAGATCCGCCTGTTCAACCTCTTCCGGCGTGATAGGGTTGCCTGCCCCCACGGAGCCGCGAGTTTCAACTTTTACCCACCAACCGCGTTTTTTTGCTTCGCTTTCAATCGCTTCCGCCGCCATAAACGTATGCGCGACACCGGTCGGACAGGCGGTTACCGCCACAATACGTTTTGGACCGTTAGTCGCAGCAGGTAAAGCAACTGTAGCCGGAGCGGCATAAGGCGTCGCATGGCTTTTGGCTTCCCCGAGGAACAATTCCGGATGAGCAACGGCGCGGTTTATATCGCCGAGGTAAACTTTTTTGCCGTTCAGCGCGCTGTCAGCCGGCAGCGCTGTACCCAGCACAATCGCCAGCTCGGCATCGTTCGGGTTATCAATCAGTTCGAGTTGCGCTTTTTGCGCCGCGGTGCTTAACAGAGTCTTCGCCATATAGGCGCGGGCCTGTCCAAGTCCGGCATCAATAATCAGCAGCGTTTTCATTATGCCTCTCCTGCTGTTAATTAAAGGGTTGTAAGTCGACGCGCGCCATCATTGCGGCCAACTGGGTACGATCGGTAATACCAACATTACTCTGACTCACCGCCAGCGCAGCGACTGCCGTTGCCAGACGCAGCGTATGCTCGCTGGACTCACGCATCAGCAGCCCGTAAATCAGGCCGCCAACCATAGAGTCGCCGGCGCCAACGGTGCTAACCACTTCCACTGAAGGCGGTTTAGCAATCCATTCTCCGGATGCGTTAACCCACAAAGCGCCTTCTTCGCCAAGAGAGATAACCACGTGGGCAATCCCCTGCTCACGCAGCGCATGAGCGGCTTCAATGACATCGTTCATCTCGGGCAGCTTGCGACCAGCCCAAATTTCCAGCTCACGACGGTTAGGTTTAACCAGCCATGGCGCCGCTTTCAGACCAGCAACCAGCGCTTCGCGGCTGCTATCAAAAATGATGCATGGGCACTGACTACGCAGACGAGTCATCCAGTCAGTGAACGCTTCCGGACTTACGCCGGACGGCAAGCTGCCGCTTACGCAGACCATATCAAACTGTCCAAGCCAGCTCAGGGAATCGTTAACAAAACGCTCCCAGTCGCCTGGCGTCACTTCAAAGCCGGAGAAGTTGAAATCGGTCACTTCACCGTCTTTCTCAGTCAGCTTGACGTTAATACGGGTACGACCCTGAACGACCTGAAAACGGTTTGCGATCCCCAGTTCACTGAACAACTGCTGAAAACCATCCTGGTTGTCTTTACCGAGAAAACCGCCTACGGTAACGTCGATACCGAGATCTTTCAGCACTTTTGCAACGTTGATCCCCTTCCCTGCGGCATGCAAACCGGTCGTGCGGACGAGGTTAACCTCACCGCGTTCAATTTCCGGGGTAAACCCCACCAGATCATAGGCCGGGTTTAAAGTAATCGTTGCGACACGTCTGCTCATTTATGCGCCCTCCCCAAGGCCTGCGGCGATCGCTTCGCCAATCGCATCCAGCGCCTGCTGCGCATCTTCACCCTGCGCAGTAAAGCGCAAGCGGTGTCCTTTCTTCACACCCAGCGCCACCACTTTCATCAGGCTGCGGCCGTTAGCCGGTTTGCCCGAACCATCAAGGTTAGTGACGGTAATGTCGCTGGAGAATTGTTTAATCGTATTAACCAGCATCGTGCCGGGACGCGCGTGCAGCCCATGCTCGTTGCGGATCACGTATTCAGCGCTGAGAACATCTTCAGCAATCGCATCGTCGCTGGTCAGCAGCGCCAGCAGCGTGGCGCCATCAGCCTTCAGCAAACGGTCTGCTTTTTTGTCGAGCAGTAAATTGCTCAGGCGATTAAGCACCGCCGTCGGCTGGTCATCGGCCATCGCGACGGTGATCAGCAGAGAAACCGGCTGCTCATCGCTGGTAAAGGCGTTGGCCGCGCGGCTAACGGCAATGGCGCTGCGCAGGTTGCCTTCGGTACTGTCGTTCAGCCAGATGCCCTGACCGAGATTCAGCGGTTTATCATTAATTGTACCGCTAACAAAGGAAGCATCGACGGCTCCGGCTTCTTTCAGCCGCGCGGCGTTCAGCGCCTGCAGGGTAAGCAGATCGCTGGCCACAACGTCCAGAGTCAATGTGTCGTTATCCAGCTTCAGCGCTTCGCTCTGTTTTTCACCCATCAGCAGGGCGCGCAGCTCTTCAGCGGTGGTCGCGGACTTAAGCTGTTCAGCAACAGAGTCGTCGCTCAGCACGTGGGTCAGTTGACGCAGCAGACCAAGATGTTCATCCGAGCTGGCGGCGATACCGATGGCGACATAGGCGGTTTGCCCTTCGCCCCAGGTCACGCCCTGAGGGAACTGATAAACCTGAACGCCGGTTTTCAGTACCTGATCGCGCGTGTCGGTGGTGCCGTGCGGAATCGCAATACCGTTGCCAAGGAAAGTGGAGGTTTGCTGCTCGCGAGCCAGCATCCCGTTGATATAGCCTTCTGCCACGTTGCCCGCGCTGACCAGCGCGGAGGCAACCTGACGAATAGCCTCTTCTTTATTACCGGCCTGCTGACCGGGATGAATATCCTGCACAGATAACTGGAACATGGTTCTCCTCTCCTGCTGAATTGAATCGTTTCAGCTACTTTGAGAAAAAATGCGTCATCTACCTGCCGGAGAATCTCCCGATGACGCTGAAACGTTTCAAGAATTTTGTACCTTTACTCACCACCACGCAAGAAAAGTTCGTCTTCTGATAACAGAAGTTAGAGATACAGCACACTTTTGCTGACGCGCGCATGTCCAGTCCAACCAAACTTCAGCTTTTTGCTGAAGCAGAATTTTGAAACGCCTTTTTGATTTATTCACACCCTGGTACTGTTCATTTTCTGACTGACGGAGTAAACTCCGCGACTCCTGAAACCGATGAATGCCGACATGCAAAACAGTAGCGCCGCCCTGCCACGACGCGGGTTTGATCTCACCTCTTCCGCCTTTCTGATCGTCGCCTTCCTGACGGGTATCGCCGGAGCACTCCAGACGCCGACGCTGAGTCTGTTCCTGACTAACGAGGTTCACGTGCGACCGGCAATGGTCGGCTTCTTTTTTACCGGCAGCGCGGTGATCGGTATTCTGGTGAGCCAGTTCCTCGCCGGGCGTTCGGATCGCAAAGGCGACCGCAAACAGCTGATCGTCTTCTGCTGCCTGATGGGCGTGCTGGCCTGCGCGCTCTTCGCCTGGAACCGTAACTACTTTATTTTGCTGTTTGTCGGCGTATTCCTCAGTAGCTTCGGTTCCACCGCGAACCCACAGATGTTTGCCCTCGCCCGCGAGCATGCGGACAAAACGGGCCGCGAGGCGGTCATGTTCAGCTCGATTCTGCGCGCTCAGGTGTCGCTGGCATGGGTCATCGGGCCGCCGCTGGCCTACGCGCTGGCGATGGGCTTTGGCTTTACGGTGATGTATCTCAGTGCGGCGATTGCCTTTGTGGTCTGCGGCGCGATGGTCTGGTTTTTTCTCCCCAGCATGCGCAAAGAGCCGAAGGTTGTTACTGGCCATCTTGAAGCGCCGCGAACCAACCGCCGCGACGCGCTACTGCTGTTTATCATCTGTACGCTGATGTGGGGAATCAACAGCCTGTACATCATTAATATGCCGCTGTTTATCATTAACGAGCTGCATTTATCGGAGAAACTGGCCGGGGTGATGATGGGGACAGCCGCCGGGCTGGAAATCCCGACCATGCTGATTGCGGGCTACTATGCCAAACGCTTCGGCAAACGCTTCCTGATGCGCATCTCTGCTGTATCCGGTGTGCTGTTTTACGTGGGCATGTTAACCGTACACACCCCTGGATTACTGCTGGCCTTACAGGCGCTGAACGCTATTTTTATCGGCATTCTGGCCGGTATCGGTATGCTCTATTTTCAGGATCTGATGCCTGGACAGGCAGGAGCGGCCACCACTCTCTATACCAATACCACTCGCGTTGGCTGGATCATCGCGGGTTCGTTGGCGGGCGTTGTCGCAGAAATCTGGAGCTATCAGGCCGTATTCTGGATTGCGCTGGCGATGGGCATCGCCACTCAGGCCTGCCTGTGGCGCATTAAAGACGTTTAAAGGATCTTGCGGGCATCCGGCGTCAAGATGAAGTGCTCTGTTCAAGATGAAGAAGCCAGGTCATGGCTTCTTCGCGGTTTGTCACACACATTTCCGCTTCCGGCTTCAGGCTGGCACACACTTTAGGCCTTAACGGCGAGCCAAAAATAGCACACAGGTTGTTTTCCGATAGCTGTACGCAGCGGGTGTTTGCCGGCTTGCCCTGCGGCATGCCCGGAATAGGGCTGGAGATAGAAGGAGCGATACAGCAAGCTCCGCATT
This sequence comes from Klebsiella sp., assembly GCA_036498385.1. Taxonomy (GTDB): domain Bacteria; phylum Pseudomonadota; class Gammaproteobacteria; order Enterobacterales; family Enterobacteriaceae; genus Klebsiella. The sequence goes on along the minus strand of DASYFN010000068.1, from coordinate 17,569 downwards.
CAGGGCGGCATTCCATAATCGACTCTTCCGATAATGCTTTTAGCCGCCCAGCCTAAACCTTTTACCTGCAGATAGCAAAACAGACGAATTCCTCTTGCCTGAAAGGCCCGGCGCGAGTAGTTTTACGCGATATTTTCGACCCTTTAAGTGACAGGATTACTGCAATGCCAAGAGCGAATGAAATTAAAAAAGGTATGGTGCTGAATTACAACGGCAAGCTGCTGATTGTTAAAAATATTGATATTCAGTCACCGAGCGCCCGCGGCGCAGCGACGCTGTACAAAATGCGTTTCTCCGATGTGCGCACCGGCCTGAAAGTGGAAGAACGCTTCAAAGGCGACGACATCGTCGATACCGTCACCCTGACTCGCCGCTTCGTTGACTTCTCCTATATCGATGGTAACGAATACGTCTTTATGGATAAGGAAGATTACACCCCGTATATCTTCACCAAAGAGCAAATCGAAGAAGAGCTGCTGTTTATGCCGGAAGGCGGAATGCCGGACATGCAGGTTCTGACCTGGGACGGTCAGTTGCTGGCGCTGGAACTGCCGCAGACCGTGGATCTGGAAATCGTTGAGACGGCACCAGGTATCAAAGGCGCATCCGCTAGCGCCCGTAACAAACCGGCAACCCTGAGCACGGGTCTGGTCGTTCAGGTGCCTGAATACCTGAGCGCGGGCGAGCGTATCCGTATCCATATCGAAGAGAGCCGCTATATGGGCCGCGCAGACTAAACTCTGCGTTTGCCACACCAGGGACAGCCAGCGGCTGTCCTTTTTATTAGCACCTTATTCGCAATCCCTGCCTCTCGCCCAAAGCTGTTATACCAATAATATCTAAATTACCACTAACCTCGCAGGTTCCCCCCTCCTGTTTTCCGACCTGACCGCATGTCGGGAGAGAGTTGATTGATCACGCTCACACAAAGCGGATAAATAAGGCTCACCAATTTAATTTGTTGTCATATAACTTTACACTGAGTATGTTAATTATCCGTTAATCAGGTGTATTAAGAATGACAACCATTGCTACAGCCACGCTGCCGGAAGGCGTACAGCTTCCTCAATATGACCGCAGCCAGCTGCGTTCGCGTATTGTGCATTTCGGTTTTGGCGCGTTTCATCGCGCGCATCAGGCACTTCTCACCGATCGGGTGCTCAACGCCAGCGGCGGAGACTGGGGAATTTGTGAGATTAGCCTGTTCAGCGGCGATCGGCTGATGAGCCAGCTTCGCCAGCAGGACCACCTGTTTACCGTGCTGGAAAAAGGCGCCGGGGGCAATCAACCGATTGTTGTCGGCGCCGTGCATGAGTGCCTGAATGCTAAACTGGATTCGCTGGCCGCCATTATTGAGAAATGTTGCGAACCGCAGGTCGCCATTGTCTCTCTGACTATCACTGAGAAAGGCTACTGCATCGATCCAGCCAGCGGCCTGCTGGACATGACGCAGCCGCGCATTATTCACGATCTGCAACACCCGACGCTGCCGCAGTCGGTTCCCGGCATTCTGGTTGAAGCGCTGATGCGTCGTCGCCAACGCGGGCTACCGCCGTTTACCGTCCTCTCCTGCGATAACATTCCCGATAATGGACATGTGGTAAAAAACGCCGTGCTGGGAATGGCAGAAAAACGGGACCCGGAGCTGGCGCAGTGGATCGTCGAACACGTCAGCTTTCCCGGTACCATGGTTGACCGCATCGTGCCCGCCGCCACCGATGAGTCGCTGGCAGAAATTAGCGCAACGTTAGGCGTGGAAGACCCCTGCGCAATCAGCTGCGAACCCTTTCTCCAGTGGGTCATTGAAGATAACTTTGTTGCCGGTCGGCCGGACTGGGAAACCGCGGGCGCCCAGATAACCGATGACGTTTTGCCGTGGGAACAGATGAAGCTGCGGATGCTCAACGGTAGCCACTCGTTTCTCGCCTGGCTTGGTTATCTGGCGGGCCATGCGCACATTAGCGACTGCATGCAGGACCCGATTTTCCGCAGCGCCGCCTACCGCCTGATGCTTGACGAACAGGCGCCGACCTTATCCATTCTGGGCGTTGACCTGACCGCGTACGCTGACAGCCTGATCGAGCGCTTCAGCAACCCGGCGCTGAAGCATCGCACCTGGCAAATCGCCATGGACGGTAGCCAGAAGCTGCCGCAACGTATGCTTGAGGGTATTCGCGTCCATCTCGCTCGGGGCAGCCGCTGGCCGCTGCTGGCGCTAGGCGTCGCGGGCTGGATGCGCTACGTCAGCGGTATTGACGATGCCGGAAATGCGATTGATATTCGCGATCCGCTGGCCGATAAGATGCAGAAACTCGTTTCCGCCAGTGATGAACACCAGCGCGTGGCGGCCCTGCTTACGCTTGAGGAGATCTTCGGCCACGACCTGCCGCAGAATCCGCAGTTTGTCGCTCATATCACCGCCGCATGGCATCAGCTCGCAGCCTTTGGCACCCGTCAGGCAATTGCCGGCACGCTGAACACTTAACAATTTCTGCCTTTTAGCGGACAGAGTTCCCTTCTGTCCGCGGTAAGACTTCTCTTTTACCCTTTTTTTCGTCAGGATAGTCGTAACTGTTACAACGTTACATTTATCCTGGAGAAAAAGTGACCAGAACCAACTTGATCACAGGGTTTCTCGGCAGCGGCAAGACGACCTCGATTCTGCATCTGCTGGCCAATAAGCCCACGGATGAAAAATGGGCCGTGCTGGTCAACGAGTTTGGCGAAGTGGGCATTGACGGCGCGCTACTGGCGGAAAGCGGCGCGTTGCTCAAAGAGATCCCCGGCGGCTGCATGTGCTGCGTTAACGGCCTGCCTATGCAGGTCGGGCTCAACACCCTGCTGCGTCAGGGCAAACCTGACCGCCTGTTGATAGAACCCACCGGGCTTGGCCATCCTAAACAGATCCTCGACATGCTGACCGCCGCAATATACGAGCCGTGGATCGACCTGCGCGCCACCTTATGCGTGCTGGATCCGCGCCAGCTGCTGGACGAAAAAATAGTGACCAACGACAACTTTCGCGACCAGCTGGCCGCCGCTGACGTCATTATCAGTAATAAAGCCGACCGCGCAACGGAGGAAAGCCAACGGGCCTTTGCCGCCTGGTGGCAGGCATACGCTGCCGATCGTCTGTTCGTCAGCGCCACGCAGGGTAATATCGACCCGGCATTGCTTGATTTACCGCGCCGCAACCTTGCGCTGCTCCCCGCAAACTCCGAACATGCACATGGCCACGAGCAGAAACAAGGTCTTGCGGCACTGAGCCTCCCTGCCCATCAGCGCTGGCGTCGCAGCCTCAATAGCGCTCAGGGCTATCAGGCCTGCGGCTGGATTTTTGACGCTGAAACCGTCTTCGATACCATTGGTCTGCTTGAATGGGCGCGTCTGGCGCCGGTCGGGCGCGTCAAAGGCGTCATGCGCATCGCGGAAGGGCTGGTACGCATCAATCGCCAACAGCTTGATCTGCGTATTGAGACGCAGAACGTCTCCCCGCCGGACAGTCGTATCGAGCTGATTGCCGATACCCAGGTGGACTGGAACGCACTGCAGACCTCTTTGTTGAAGCTTCGTTTAAGTTAAGGCAGCTATGGTTGCCCCCGTTTTACACGACACGACACATAGATGGTTATGATTAACAATCGAATTCCCCTTATCCTGCTGCTGAACGCGGCGGGTATAACGTTATTCTGTTCATGGTACCTTCCCGTTAACCATGGTTTTTGGGGGCCACTGGACTCGACGATATTCCATTTCTTTAACCGCCCGGTTGGCGTGAGCGCCGCTTACACCTGGCTGCTGGCGATTATCAACAACCGTGCATTTGACGCCTGCTCGCTACTGGCGATGGGCAGCCTGATGCTGAGCTTCTGGTTTAAAGAGCAGAGCGCCGGACGTCGCCGGGTGATTATCATCGGCCTGGTGATGCTGCTGGCCGCCGTCGTCATCAATCAGTTGGCCCAGCACCTGATGCCGGTTAAACGCGCCAGCCCTTCTCTCTCTTTCAGCGACATTACAAAAGTTAGCGATGCGATCTCTTTTCCCACTAAAGATGCTTCTAAAGATAGCTTCCCGGGCGATCACGGCATGATGCTACTGATTTTTGCGTCATTTATGTGGCGCTATTTTGGCCGTCGCGCGTTTGTTATTGCGCTAGCCATATTCGCGGTATTTGCTTTCCCACGCGTGATGATTGGCGCTCACTGGTTTACCGATATTGCCGTCGGCTCATTAACGGCGGTGCTAATTGGCATCCCCTGGGTATTGATGACCTCGCTGAGTGATAATGTGATTGCTTTATTTGAGCGACATCTTCCCGGTAGAAAAACGAAAATTTAAATCTATTTTTACAATTAATTAATATACCCTAAATATTTCGAGTTGCAGGACCAAATGGTTAACCATTTTGAACAGCGCTTGCGCTGACCCTGGGATGGGCTGAGTAACTTGCAGCCAACGCATATGCAACCTGAAGTACGACGGGTATACTATTCATAAGGGATTGTTCTGGATCCTTTTTTTTATGCGCTCATTTTTCCTCATCCCATATTTTCTCTCTGTCATATTAATTCTGTTAAAAATAAGTAAATTGCGTATTTTTCACCCATCACTGCCGTTATTTTGTCCTTTGCCGATGATTCACTTTCAGTCGCAAAAATACTTATAAGAAAATGCGCAAAACCGCTCGCCATCCCGCGTTTGATCGGGTAACCTCAATCTCGTTTTGCCTGGTCAGCAGCATCCATTCAAAGAATGAATAAATTTGTGCGTCAGACCACAGTTTTATGCTTCCGGAATTGTCTCATTGCGACCAGGTAATTAGGCTCTAACACGTTTGGCATTTTTTATAACGACATTGTCGTTAAGGACAACAAGGGATAACACACAGCATGGTCAAATCTCAGCCGATTTTGAGATATATTTTGCGGGTCGCCCCCGCGATTGCAGTTGCGGTTCTGCTTTCCGCGTGTAATTCAACGAGTACCGCCAGGAATATGCATTCTGAGACGCTTGCTGTGGGTAGTGGCGATTTATCATCACTGCAAGCCTCTCAGGATGAATTTGAAACAATGGTCCGCAACCTGGACGTTAAGTCCCGCTTGATGGATCAATATGCCAGTTGGAAGGGCGTGCGTTACCGCCTCGGCGGCAGCACTCGTCAAGGCATCGATTGTTCCGCCTTTGTGCAACGGACTTTCCGTGAACAGTTTGGCCTGGAACTGCCGCGCTCCACTTCAGAGCAGCGGGATTCCGGAAAATCCATCAACCGTTCACAACTGCGTACCGGTGATTTAGTCCTGTTCCGTGCGGGCTCCACAGGCCGTCATGTAGGGATCTACATCGGCAACAATCAGTTTGTTCATGCTTCCACCAGCAGCGGTGTGACGATATCCAGCATGGATGAACCATACTGGAAAAAGCGCTATAACGAAGCGCGACGAGTTCTGAGCCGCTCATAACCTCTTCCGCCGTTGGTTAATCCCTTGGCCAACGGAAGAAACAAAAAAACGCTGCCGAGGTAGCGTTTTTTTGCTCGCCAGCCAATAAACTTCGTAAAATAAGCTATGTCTTTAAGCAGGGTTAGAAAAAGCGTTTTCTATCAGCCCCCTGGCGCAAATCAACAATACGGACTGACGATATAGACTATGCCTACCCGTCACCTCGCTCCCCGGCAAAAAATCTGGCTGACCAGTATATGTGTTGGAATAGCCGTCGCCCTCCTGTCCGGTAGCATCCAGTTTATGGTGATGTATCACAACCGAGCGGAGCGTTTCGACGCCATTATTAACAACGTTCATACTTATCTGCAGGACTATTTTCACGATTTAAATCAGACTATTCACAGCCTGCAGCCACTGATAGATCAACCTTGTGAGAGCGTTGCCTCAGGCTTAACCGCCCATGCGGCATTCAGCCCAAACGTACGCGCCGTCCTGCTGGTCAAAGATGGCCTCGCATTTTGTTCCTCCGCCACAGGCGCAATGAGCACGCCTTTAACCGAGCTCATCCCGCAGCTCGATATCACTCAAGCGGTCGATATGGCAATTCTGCCCGGGACGCCAATGACGCCGAAAAGCGCTGCGCTGGCGATGTGGGTTCGCAGCCCGCACGGCGGCAAAGATGGTATTTTTGTCTCGATGAATGCCAATCTAACGCCCTATATTCTCTACTCCTCCCGGCAGAATGATTTCAGCGGCCTGGCGCTGTCCGTTAAGTACACCACCCTCTCCACCATCAGCAACCAACTTATCGACCCGCAGATGCTGCTCTCGCCGCCTGTTCGCCAGACGCAAATTGACGGTCTACCGTTGAAAATCTCTCTCTATGCTAACCGCTGGCCGCCGGAAAATACGCAGTTTGTCCTGCTTCTGGGCACCGTGTGCGGACTGCTGGCCGGGCTTTTAAGCTACTATATCCTCACCATAAAATCGGACCCACGCAAAGAGCTTCTGCTGGCAATAAAAAACGATCAATTTTATGTGGTCTATCAACCGGTGGTAAGGTCAGAGACGTTGCAAATTAGCGGTGTTGAAGTGCTGATACGCTGGCGGCATCCCGTGGCGGGAGAGATCTCTCCCGATGTCTTTATCAACCTTGCTGAAACCCAACAATTAATTATTCCGCTTACCCGCCATCTATTAAAGTTGATTGCTCGGGATGCGCCAATTCTGCAAAGCCTCCTGCCCGCCGGGAGCAAGCTTGGGATTAATATTTCCCCCACTCATCTGCACGCCGGGAGCTTTCAGCAGGATTTTCAACAATTCACCGCCGCCATGCCAGCCGACCATTTTAGCGTGGTGCTGGAAATCACTGAGCGCACAATGATCGATAAAAATCGTTCCTTACGGAACTTCGACTGGCTGCATGAGCAGGGCTTTGAAATTGCGATTGATGATTTTGGTACCGGCCATAGCGCGCTAATCTATCTGGAGCGCTATAACTTCGATTATCTGAAGATAGACCGCTGCTTCGTGCAGGCTATCGGGACTGAGACCGTCACCTCACCGGTACTCGATGCCGTTATCACCTTAAGCCGCCGTCTAAAGCTCATCACCGTCGCTGAAGGCGTAGAAACTCAGAAACAAGCGGAATGGCTACGTGACCATGGGGTAAACTATTTGCAGGGCTACTGGCTAAGTCGGCCGCTGACGCTGGAAGCGCTGATCGCCGCCCATGATAAACCGGCGAAATATTTCACAACCCGCTGAGTGTCCTTTATTATTTGCTATCAGAGGTCAGTTTACTTCAGGCCTGTCATGGGAGGACGATATCCTGGTTATGTTTTCACGCATCGGCCTGATACTGCTGACCTTATTTAGTCTGCAGAGCCAGGCGCAAACGATTAAAGAAAGCGACAGGTTCGCTATTATAGGCGAACCGAAATACGCCGCAGGCTTTGACCACTACGATTATGCCAATCCCGCTGCACCTAAAGGCGGCGCGATTACTCTCGCGGCCATCGGTACCTTTGATAATTTCAACCGCTACGCCATGCGCGGCAACCCGGGTATTCGTACCGAAAGCTTATACGATACGCTATTCACGACCTCTGATGATGAGCCCGGCAGCTACTATCCGCTGATCGCCGAGCATACGCGCTATGCCGATGATTTTTCATGGATGGAGATTACGCTCAATCCCCGCGCCCGCTATCACGATGGCAGCCCCGTCACCGCCAGCGATGTCGCGTTTACCTTCCAGAAGTTTATGACCGAAGGGGTACCGCAGTTTCGTCTCTACTATAAAGGCGCCACCGTTAAAGCTATCGCCCCACTAATCGTACGTATTGATTTAGCCAAACCGGGCAAAGAGAACATGCTTAGCCTGATGACGCTGCCAGTCATGCCTGAAAAATTCTGGAAAAACCATAAGCTCAGCGACCCGCTCTCTGCGCCACCGCTGGCCAGCGGCCCGTATCGCGTAACCGCCTGGCGAATGGGCCAATATATTACCTACTCACGGGTGAAGGACTACTGGGCTGCTGCTTTACCGGTCAACAATGGGCGCTGGAATTTCGACACGCTGCGCTACGACTATTACCTGGACGACAACGTCGCTTTCGAAGCCTTTAAAGCTGGCGCTGTCGACCGTCGCGAAGAGAACGTCGCCAAAAACTGGGCTACTCGCTACGTTGGGCGCAACTTTAACCACGGCTATATCGTTAAAGATGAATACACCAACACCTCAGCGCAGAACACGCAGTGGCTGGCCTTTAACATTCAACGCCCGATATTTTCCGACCGCCGGGTACGCGAGGCTATCACCCTCGCCTTTGATTTTGAATGGATGAATAAGGCGCTGTTTTATCATTCCTACAGCCGCGCTAACAGCTTCTTTCAGAATACTGAATACGCGGCACGCGGTTATCCTGATGCCGACGAACTCGCCCTGCTGACGCCGCTGAAAAAAGAGATCCCGGCTGAAGTTTTCACGCAGATATACCGGCCGCCGGTTTCCAGCGGCGATGGTTTCGAACGCGCAAATTTACTGAAAGCGGACGCTATCCTTAACCAGGCAGGATGGATAGTGAAAAATCAGCGGCGGGTTAATGTCAGGAGCGGCAAACCGTTACGCTTTGAGCTACTGCTCCCCTCTGGCAGCAGCGATCGCTGGGTTCTGCCCTTCCAGCACAATCTTCAGCGACTCGGGATCGTTATGGATATTCGCCAGGTCGACAATTCCCAGTACAGCAACCGCAAGCGCAGCCGGGATTACGACATGATGCCAAACGTCTGGCGCGCCACGCCCTGGCCCGGTACCGACCTGCAAATCTCCTGGGACTCCGAATATATTAACTCCAGCTACAACGCTTCAGGGGTACAAAGCCCGGCCGTCGACCAGCTCATCGCGCAAATTATTCGCTGGCAGGGTAATAAGGAAAAGCTGCTGCCGCTGGGCCGGGCCCTCGACCGCGTGCTGACATGGAACTATTACATGCTGCCGATGTGGTATATGGCGCAGGACCGAACCGCATACTGGGATAAGTTCTCCTTCCCGCAGACCCGTGCGGTCTACTCCTCCGGTTTCGAAAACTGGTGGTACGACGCAAACAAAGCGGCCAGACTCCCCGCGGACAGACGTTAAGGAATTAAGATGGGTGCATATCTGCTCCGCCGACTACTGCTCATCATCCCTACCCTGTGGGCAATCATCACCATTAACTTTTTTATTGTGCAAATCGCGCCCGGCGGCCCGGTCGATCAGGCAATTGCGGCGATTGAGTTCGGCGATCGAGGCAGTTTGCCCGGAGCCGGAGACGGCGGGATAGCCGCCAGCCATGCACGTACCGGAGTCAGTAACATCAGCGACGGGCACTATCGAGGCGGGCGCGGACTGGACCCGGAGGTGATTGCCGAAATAACCCACCGCTACGGCTTTGATAAGCCCATCCACGAACGCTATTTTAAAATGCTCGGCGACTATCTGCGCTTTGATTTTGGCGATAGCCTGTTTCGCAGCTCGTCGGTACTTCAGTTGATCAGGAACAGTCTGCCGGTCTCCATCACCCTGGGCCTGTGGAGCACGCTAATTATCTATCTGGTGTCCATTCCGCTGGGGATCCGCAAAGCGGTCAGCAACGGTAGCCATTTCGATGTCTGGAGCAGTACGCTGATTATTATCGGCTATGCGATCCCGGCGTTCCTGTTCGCCATTTTACTGATCGTTATCTTTGCCGGCGGCAGCTATTTTGACCTCTTTCCGTTGCGCGGGCTGGTGTCAGCCAACTTCGACAGCCTGCCGTGGTATCAAAAAATCCTCGACTATCTTTGGCATATCACCCTGCCGGTGCTGGCAACGGTGATCGGCGGTTTTGCCGCCCTCACGATGCTGACCAAAAACACCTTTCTTGATGAAATTCGCAAGCAGTACGTGGTTACCGCTCGCGCTAAAGGAGTAAGCGAAAAGCAGATCCTCTGGGGTCATGTGTTTCGCAACGCTATGCTGCTGGTGATCGCCGGTTTCCCGGCCACCTTTATCAGCATGTTTTTTACCGGCTCGCTGCTGATTGAAGTAATGTTCTCACTAAACGGGCTGGGGCTGCTGGGCTATGAAGCTACCGTATCTCGCGATTACCCGGTCATGTTCGGCACGCTGTATATTTTTACCCTGATTGGCCTGTTGCTGAATATTATTAGCGATATCAGCTATACGCTGGTCGATCCGCGTATTGATTTTGAGGGTCGTTGATGTCATTTTTTAGTCCCGTCAATCAGGCCCGCTGGGCGCGCTTTCGCCACAACCGCCGCGGCTACTGGTCGCTATGGCTATTTTTAGCGCTTTTCGCCTGTAGCCTGTGCGCCGAGCTTATTGCAAACGATAAACCGCTGCTGGTTCAGTACCGCGGTAGCCTTTACGTTCCGCTATTGAAAAACTATAGCGAAACCGCCTTCGGCGGCAGCTTTGCCACTGCCGCCGACTATCAGGATCCGTGGCTGCAAAAACGGCTGGGCGATAACGGCTGGGCCCTGTGGGCGCCGATTCGTTTCGGCGCGACGACCATTAATTTCGCCACCGACAGCCCCTTCCCTTCGCCGCCGTCAAGGCAGAACTGGCTGGGCACGGATGCCAACGGCGGTGACGTGCTGGCGCGTATTCTGTACGGCACGCGCATTTCAATTCTCTTTGGTCTGCTGCTGACCTTCTTCTCCAGCGTGCTGGGGGTGATGGCTGGCGCCATTCAGGGATATTACGGCGGCAAGATTGACCTCTGGGGACAGCGGCTTATCGAAGTATGGTCGGGAATGCCAACGCTGTTTCTGATTATCCTGCTCTCCAGCGTCGTCCAGGCCAATTTCTGGTGGCTGCTGGCCATTACCGTGCTGTTCGGCTGGATGACGCTGGTCGGGGTCGTCCGCGCCGAGTTTCTGCGCACCCGCAACTATGATTACATCCGTGCCGCGCAGGCTCTCGGCGTCAGCGATCGCGCCATTATTCTGCGCCATATGCTGCCTAACGCTATGGTCGCCACCCTGACCTTCCTGCCGTTCATTCTGTGCAGTTCGATAACCACCCTGACCTCGCTGGATTTTCTCGGCTTTGGCCTGCCGCTGGGCTCGCCTTCGCTGGGCGAGTTGCTGTTGCAGGGGAAAAACAACCTTCAGGCTCCATGGCTGGGCATCACCGCCTTTCTGTCGGTGGCGGTGCTGCTGACGCTATTGATTTTTATTGGTGAAGCGGTTCGCGACGCCTTTGACCCAAGCAAGGCGGTGTAGCATGACGCAACCTCTGTTAGATATTGATAACCTCTCTATCGCCTTTCGCCAGCAGGGGGAAACCACCACCGTCGTCAGCGAACTGTCGCTGCAGATTGCCGTTGGCGAGACCCTGGCGCTGGTCGGCGAGTCCGGCTCCGGTAAGAGCGTTTCCGCACTATCGGTGCTGCGGCTGCTCCCGTCGCCGCCGGTCAGCTATCCCACCGGCGATATCCGCTTTCACGGTCAGTCGCTACTTCACGCTGATGAACGCACCCTGCGCGGCGTGCGCGGTAATCGCATCGCGATGATCTTTCAGGAGCCGATGGTTTCGCTTAACCCGCTGCATACCCTGGAAAAACAACTGTATGAAGTGCTCTCTTTGCATCGCGGGATGCGCAAAGAAGCGGCGCGCGGAGAAATCCTCGACTGCCTGGAGCGCGTCGGGATCCGTAATGCGCCCCGACGGCTGGCCGACTATCCGCATCAGCTTTCCGGCGGCGAGCGCCAGCGGGTGATGATCGCCATGGCGCTGTTGACCCGCCCGGAACTGCTTATCGCCGACGAACCGACTACCGCGCTGGATGTGTCGGTGCAAGCGCAAATCCTCACGCTACTGCGCGAACTGAAGCAAGAGTTAAATATGGGACTGCTGTTTATCACCCATAATCTGAGCATCGTTCGTCAGCTCGCTGACCGCGTCGCGGTCATGCAGAATGGCCGCGGCGTGGAACAAAACAGCTGCCAGGCGCTGTTTTCCGCCCCCGAACACCCTTATACCCGCCGTCTTCTGGATAGCGAGCCGTCTGGCCATCCTGTCCCGCTCGCACCTGATGCCCCAGAATTACTGCGGGCGGAAAACTTGAGTATTGCCTTCCCAATACGTAAAGGACTCCTGCGACGAGTTGTCGATCATAACCGGGTCGTTAATGCCCTTAGTTTTCATTTGCGCGCAGGAGAGACGCTGGGGCTGGTCGGCGAGTCCGGATCGGGAAAAAGCACCACCGGGCTGGCGCTTCTGCGGCTGATCCATTCCGCTGGCGCGATCACGTTTGACGGCGAGGCTCTTCAGGGGCGCAATCGCCGACAAATGCTGCCGCTGCGTCGTCGCATGCAGGTTGTCTTTCAGGACCCTAACTCATCGCTAAACCCGAGGCTCAACGTTCTGCAAATTATTGAGGAGGGATTGCGCGTCCATCAACCGACGCTCACCCCAGTTGAACGAGAGCAGGCGGTGGTTCAGGTGATGCAGGAGGTAGGACTCGATCCGCAATCACGGCATCGCTATCCTGCTGCTTTCTCCGGCGGTCAGCGTCAGCGCATCGCTATCGCCAGGGCACTGGTCGTCAAACCGCAGCTTATCGTGCTGGATGAGCCAACTTCCTCTCTGGATAAAACCGTGCAGGCGCAAATTCTGGCTTTGCTGAAAGCGTTACAGCAAAAGCATCAGTTGGCCTATATTTTTATCAGCCATGATTTACGCGTCGTACGGGCGCTGTGTCATCAGGTCATAGTGCTGCGGCAGGGAGAAGTCGTCGAGCAAGGTGAATGCGAGCGCGTATTTACCGCTCCGAAACAGGAGTATACTCGTCAGTTGCTGGCGTTAAGCTGACGGTTAGAATGGGTTATTGCCCGAGAAAGGTTCAGCAATCGCCACGCCGAAATTCTTCAGACGACAGGTGGCAGCAAATTCGTCCTGGCGGTTAACAAACAGGCAGGGTTCCCCTTCGCATTCAACAATAGAACTGTCCACTTCGATGTCGCTAAGCGCCTGGCTGAGTTTATGCAAAACCGACCACGCGTTTTCGTCATCGGGGCTGAGTAATTTCAATGCCACGAGGCTGTTTTCGCTCTGAGCGCCGTTTTGCGGAATCGGTTCAACTCTTGAACCTGCAAAACCGGATAGCCAGCGATAGCTCTGCGGCAGGCGGTGTACGATAGAGAGGTGCAGTGTATTCACATGTTTTCCCCGAAAGAAAAAAATACTTAGCAATAACTTTACATTAATACTAACACTTTATTGACAATCAGGCTTGATCCGGTACCGAAAACGCTTATATCAGTAGCATAGCCGTGTTATTGGTTTGTAATGTAAAAGTTTATAATTATGCTGATGGAACATCTTCGGGCTATATGTACCCGTTTCTGTGATCTAAAACAACTTTTTTATCGCAATAAAGCGACTTTTTGAGCGATTTGATTTTACATAAAATAAACAAATTACTGAACTGAGAAGCCAGGTTCGGTTGATATGCATCAAAAAAAGGGGCGATATCGCCCCCTGAAAGTCGCTTAGCGTGCGGCTTTGCGCCGTCGGCTGGCGTAAAGGTAAAAGAGGATGGAGCTACTGGCGCAGAGGGCGATGGAGATCAGCATTGGCCAGGCCGTGGTAAAAGTCGCCATCGACAGCAGCGCGCCGACAATAGCACCAATGCCAAAACGGAAGGTACCTGCCAACGAGGAGGCTGTTCCGGCCATATGCGGAAACTCATCAAGAATAACCGCCATTGCGTTGGAGGAGACCATCGAAACGCAGCCGATGAAAGCCGCCACACCAAACACCAGTGCCCAGAAACCCACGTCAAACAGCGCACAGACTACCATCCATATCGCCATCGCAAACTGGATCCATAGGCCGGCACGGAACATATTCAGCACCCCAACCCGTCGCACAAATCGGCTGTTGATCATGGTGATGACAAACAGGAAGACGACGTTGAGCGCAAAATAATAGCCAAAGTGCTGCGGTGAAACGTGATTAATATTGATATAAACAAAAGGACCAGCGCTCAGGAACGAGAACATCCCGGCGAAACTAAAACCGCTTGCCAGCATATAGCTCAGCACTCGCTTGTGACGAAACAGGATCGCGAAATTGCCAAGCGTAGTGCGAATATGAAACTTCTGCCGACGTTCCGGCGGCAGGGTTTCGCTAATAAAGAACGCGATCATCGCCGATGCAAATAGCGCCGCCAGCGCGAGGATCCAGAAGATCATATGCCAACTAAACCACACCAGCACAGCCCCGCCGACCATCGGCGCCACCAGCGGCGCAACAGTGGTCACCAGCATGACGAACGACATCATCCGTGAGAACTCTTCCCCAGGATAGATATCGCGCATCAGGGCGTTAATCACCACGCTTGCCGCCGCAGCCGCCAGTCCGTGGAAAAAGCGCATGGTGATCAGCATATCGATAGTCTGCGACAGCGCGCAGGCCACCGCCGCCGCGGCAAAAACCAGCGTACCGCCAAGAATAACCGGTTTACGCCCAATGCTGTCCGCCATCGGACCATATAAAAGCTGGCCCACGGCAAAGCCCAGAATATAAGTACTGAGCGTCATCTGCGCGCTGCCGTCCGGCACATTAAACTGCGCCGCAATCACCGGCAGTGCCGGAAGATACATATCAATAGACAGCGGCATTAACATGGCCAACAGGCCAAGAATAAACACAATCCCTAATGAAGAATTCTGCTTCGCCGTCACGTTTTACTCCGCGCATGTTGGCCGCCGACACTGGCAATTTCAGCTTCCGTCAGTGGACGATATTCACCAGGCTCCAGCGACTCATCGAGCAGAATTTCGCCAATACGTTCACGGTGCAGGCCAACCACATGGTTACCCACTGCGGCAAACATCCGTTTAACCTGATGATAGCGCCCTTCACTAATGGTCAGGCGAACTTCAGTCGGGGTCACCACTTCCAGCACCGCTGGCTTCGTCAGTGCTTTTTCATTATGCAGTTGAATACCTTTAGCAAACTGCCCGGCAGTGGTCTCATCAACCGGGTTTTCCAGCTCTACCAGATAGGTTTTTTCACAATGATGACGTGGGGAAGTAATGCGGTGGGACCACTGACCGTCGTCGGTCATCAGCACCAGTCCGGTAGTATCGATATCCAGACGACCTGCGGCATGCAGCTTGTGCGCCACCGGCTCGTCGAGGAAATAAAGCACCGTCGGATGATCCGGATCGTCGGTGGAGCAAACGTAACCCTGCGGCTTGTTGAGCATGAAGTAGCGCGGGCCATTCTGCTGAACCAGCGTATTGCCGTCATACTCAACATCATGCTCCGGCAGAAGCTTGAAGGAAGAGTCTTTTACAATTTCGCCGTCCACAGTAACGCGGCTGCCGCGGATTTCACGCCCGGCAATAGCCCGGCTAACGCCAAGTTGCTGAGCGATAAACTTATCAAGTCGCATGAGATTTTTTAGCCTGTAAGAGTGCTGGAGCGGGCAACGCGCCCGAAAAAGAAGAATTTCATGGAGTAGTATAACGGGCTATTAACACCACTCAAGGAAAAGATCCGTGGCATACTATTCACGAGTTCATTAACCGCTATAAATCCATGACTCTTACATTACGTCCCTATCAAAAAGAGGCGGTCGACGCCACGCTCGCCTGGTTTCGCCGCCACCATGAGCCTGCAGCTATTGTCCTGCCGACAGGCGCAGGTAAAAGCCTGGTCATCGCCGAACTTGCACGCCTGGCGCGTGGTCGTGTACTGGTGCTGGCGCATGTTAAAGAACTGGTGGCGCAGAATCACGCCAAGTATTGCGCACTCGGTCTGGAGGCAGATATTTTCGCCGCAGGCCTCAAACGTAAAGAGAGCCACGGTAAAGTGGTATTTGGCAGCGTACAGTCGGTAGCCCGCAACCTTGATCATTTTCAGGGAGAGTTTTCGCTGCTGATCGTCGATGAGTGCCACCGCATCAGCGACGATGATGATAGCCAGTACCAGCAGATCATCAACCATCTTCAGAAGGTCAATCCGCATCTGCGCCTGCTGGGGCTGACCGCAACCCCCTTTCGCCTCGGAAAGGGATGGATTTACCAGTTCCACTATCACGGCATGGTGCGCGGCGATG
Source organism: Klebsiella sp. (assembly GCA_036498385.1). Classification (GTDB taxonomy): domain Bacteria; phylum Pseudomonadota; class Gammaproteobacteria; order Enterobacterales; family Enterobacteriaceae; genus Klebsiella. The sequence continues at coordinate 1,506 of DASYFN010000068.1, read as the reverse complement.
AAAAAGCGCTGTTTCGCGACTGCATCTACGAGTTACCGCTGCGCTATATGATTAAGAACGGCTATCTTACGCCGCCAGAGCGGCTGGATATGCCAGTGGTACAATATGACTTCAGCCGTCTCCAGGCGCAAAGTAACGGCCTGTTCAGCGAAGCAGACCTGAACGACGAACTAAAAAAGCAGCAGCGTGTTACGCCGCATATCGTCAGCCAAATTGTTGAGTTTGCCCGGAGCCGTAAGGGGGCGATGATTTTTGCCGCCACCGTTGAACACGCCCGTGAAGTGACCGGGTTACTTCCGCAAGGCGAAGCGGCATTAATCACCAGTGAAACACCGGGACCTGAGCGCGACCGCATTATTGAAGCGTTTAAAGCGCAGCAGTATCGCTATCTGGTTAACGTTGCGGTGTTGACTACCGGGTTTGATGCACCACATGTCGATCTGATCGCCATACTGCGCCCTACCGAGTCGGTGAGCCTTTACCAACAAATCGTCGGCCGTGGTCTGCGCCTGGCGCCGGGTAAAACCGACTGCCTGATTCTTGATTACGCCGGTAATCCGCATGATCTTTATGCTCCTGAAGTGGGGACGCCGAAGGGGAAAAGCGATAATGTGCCGGTACAGGTTTTTTGCCCGGCATGCGGTTTCGCCAATACCTTCTGGGGAAAAACAACCGCCGACGGCACGCTGATTGAACATTTTGGCCGCCGCTGTCAGGGTTGGTTTGAAGATGACGAAGGCCATCGCGAACAGTGCGATTTTCGTTTTCGCTTTAAAAATTGCCCGCAGTGTAACGCGGAAAACGATATCGCCGCCCGCCGCTGCCGCGAGTGCGATACCATCCTGGTCGACCCCGATGACATGCTGAAAGCAGCGCTGAAGCTGAAAGATGCGCTGGTGCTGCGCTGCAGCGGTATGGCGCTGCAGCACGGCGCGGATGATAAAGGCGCCTGGCTGAAAATCACCTATTACGATGAAGATGGCGCGGATGTCAGCGAGCGCTTCCGCCTGCATACCCCCGCCCAGCGCACCGCCTTTGAGCAACTATTTATCCGCCCGCACACCCGTACGCCGGGCGTGCCGCTGCGCTGGATAACGCCTGCCGATATCCTCGCCCAGCAGACGCTTCTGCGCCATCCGGACTTTGTCGTTGCCCGTATGAAGGGGCAATACTGGCAGGTACGGGAGAAAGTATTTGATTATCAGGGCCGATTCCGCCGGGCCAATGAACTGCGCTAATCTCCCCCACGCCTGAGGTTTTGGTTGCTGCAATAACGTATGGCGGCTATAATGCTGCCCGCTTTTGCATTCGCAAAGCACATAATCTGCCTGCTGCTGGGTCGCCTGTAGCAGGATTTATATATAGAGAGACATCAATGTTTACTATCAACGCAGAAGTACGTAAAGAGCAGGGTAAGGGTGCGAGCCGCCGCCTGCGTGCAGCTAATAAATTCCCGGCCATCATCTATGGCGGCGAAGCTGCGCCAGTAGCAATCGAACTGGATCA
>DASYFN010000067.1:0-29084 GCA_036498385.1 Klebsiella sp. | reverse complement strand
GGAAGCGGGCTACCAGCACGTGGATTACGATCAGGGCGGCAATAACCACGGCTGGAAGATGACGCTGTCGCAGAACATCGCCATCGGCATGGGGCCGGAGTTCCGCCCGATGCTGCGCTTCTACGTGACTGGCGGTCAGGTGGATAACAAGCGTACCGCGAAGGTTAACGGCACCAGGAATGAACAATTGGATTCGCTGAATGTCGGCGGCATGTTTGAAGCGTGGTTCTAAGGGTTGAATTCAGCAGAGAGACAGGCTGGCATGCGCCAGCCTGTTCACGCGATCTGCGGTCTCAATTCACCGTCAGACGCAGGGCCAGCTCCTGTGGATAGGGATCAAAGTAGCTCTGCGCCTGCAGGTAACGATCAGGGTATTCGGCCAGATAGTGCTTAAGCAGTGTTAACGGCGCGAGGATGGGCAACAGTCCGGAGCGATAGTTGAGGATCACCTCGCGCAACTCGCCGCGCTGGCGGCTGTTCAACTGATTACGGAAGTAGCCCTGAATATGCATCAATACGTTAGTGTGGTTTTTTCGCGTGGCGGGTTGTTTCAGGATCGCCATCAGTTTTTCACGGTACATAGCAAAGAAAGCCTCCAGATCCCCCCATTCATGTAGCGAGGCAACGAACGGACCAATCTCCCGATAACCCGCCTGATGGTGGGCCAGCAACTGAAGTTTATAGCGACTATGAAAATCCAGTAGCGCACGACGCGTAAGGCCATTTTTGTACAAACAAGTGAGCTCGTGCAGGGCGAAGGCTCTTTCGACAAAATTTTCACGCAGCATAGGATCGTGCAGGCGGCCATCCTCTTCAACCGGTAGCCACGGATATTTCTCTATCAGCGCTGCGGTAAACAATCCAGTTCCTTCTTTACGCCCGCAATTGCCCTTTTCATCGTACAGCCGCACTCGCTCCATGCCGCAGCTGGGCGATTTGGCACAGACGATAAAGCCCGACAGCTCGTCCTGCATGGAGAGGTGGGCGCTGGCGAAATCGACCATCTTCTCCGTTACGTCGTCATACGGAGCATGAGTGAAACGCATGCGGATCTCCCTTTCGGTAGTCTGCACCAGCCGCAGCGCCGGGCGGGGGACAGGCAGGCCGATAGCCATCTCCGGGCAGACAGGCTTAAACGCCACCCACTGCGCCAGCTCATCCATCACAAAGCCCATTCGCTTATGCCCGCCGTCGAATCGCACGGCTGAACCGGTTAAACATCCGCTGATCCCAATGACAGGTTGTGTGTTCATGGCGCTGTCCTCTTTTATTGTGCCGATCGGGTGAAGAAAAAGGTTACGGTAGCTTTCGCTGTCTGATAGCTCTCGACATGCATGTGTAGCGTTAGCGGGAAGCGGAACATCTCTTGTGGCGATGATGCCCCGATGGCGGCGCCCATCAGCAGAGTATAGTGGCGAGCGAAAAAGGAGCCAAAGCGGTGTTGCTTAAGGAAAGTTCGCCTCCTGAGAATTTTGAGCGCCTGCTGGATATCTGCATCGCTGTATAGACGATGACCCCCATCGGTAAGTTGTGGCTTAAGAAGGCCGCCGCCTTCCTGCAACTTGAATTATTTAGGATATCGCACTCATTACGTATCGTTTTTATGCAGATTGCCATCAGATCGGAGTAATGTGAAAAAATAAAGCTTGCTATCAATCTCCATCTGTGTGATTAATAGACGCTTGATTTACTGCACAGATCCAGTAATAAACGGTTTAGTGAAGAAGTTCTCATCTCAAGCATTATCCCTAGATAATCTTTCTTTAGAGTCTCCTTTCGTGATTAATTAAACTCTGTGAAGTGAATAATTTTAAATTTTTTCTGAACCTGCGACAACGATGACGGTCTAAACCCGAGTAGACAGGTTCCGATACTGGTGCTAACGATGATACTGAAAGTGGTTGTCTTTGTGTCTTCCGTTTAGCGTGAAAAAGTGCGTAAGAGATAGCGTTATCCCAGGCGTAGCTGACTATTTTTATTGAAATTTACCGAACATTACATGCCCTGAGGGCAAATTAATAAACTAACAACATTAAAAAATCGCTGGTGCAGTAATAGAGTTCAATCTGGAGTGAGCTTCAGATATATCTATAAGAAGTAATGACAATGATGTCATTGTTATTCTCAACCATTCAGAACAGCGTTTGACGCTGTTACAGAAAGCCCGGTAAAGGCGTTTTCTGTGAATTATGGCTAAATGTCCCTGCGGTAGAGAATGTTGTAGCAAAGAGAGGCTAACATCATGATTGACCACATTCATTTCAGGTGCCCATGCTGTCATGGGTCACAGTACAGAACATCCACCTACGATATTTCTGAAAAAAATCCGTTTGGCGCGAAATGCATTTTTTGTAAATCCGCAATGATTACATTCGATAATATCGCACCGCATATTTCCAGAAACTCAGCATCGCTGGCATTACGGAAGTAACATAGGGCCCTGGTTCAGAAAGGGCTTTTGATATCTGAGTAGTAAAAGTTATTACATTTTTGATCAGGCTGCCTGCGGGCAGCTTTTTAATTTGTTTAAATTTAAATCATGTCGAGCTGCCAGCGATCAATATTTAAGGGTAACCTTCTGTCTGGACCGACTCCCGCTAGCCTGCCTTCCCGTCAGTTCATCATCTTATCGTCTGGCGGTGGCAGATAAAGCAGGTGAGATATATTGCAAAGCATATCCAAAACCTACCGCCAGCGATTCTTTCTCAGCTTTACGGCTTTTCGCCAGTGAATTCAGCAGCATGCCCTGATTAGCTCTTGCGTAACCGTCGCGTAAGGCTAGACTACGGAAATGTGCATGAGTTAACGGAGGTCCAGTGGACGCCATTAAGGGATCGGAACTGAATGTGCCGGATGCCGTTTTTGCATGGGTGTTCGACGGGCAGGGCGGTGTAAAGCCGTTGGTCGATAGTGACACCATTGATAAAGCGCATCCTTGCTGGCTGCATCTCAACTATACCCATGCTAATAGCGCAGAGTGGCTGGCATCGACACCGCTGCTGCCTAATAACGTGCGCGATGCGTTGGCGGGGGAGAGCACTCGCCCACGCGTGACGAGGATTGGCGATGGGGCTTTAATCACGCTGCGCTGCATCAACGGCAGTACCGATGAGCGCCCGGATCAGTTGGTCGCGATGCGTCTTTATATGGACGAGCGCTTGATTGTCTCAACACGGCAGCGCAAAGTTCTGGCGTTGGACGATGTGCTCGGTGATTTACGTGAGGGCAATGGTCCGGTTGACGGCGGCAACTGGCTGGTGGAAGTCTGCGATGCTCTGACCGATCACGCCAGTGAGTTTATCGAGCAGCTTCATGACCGGATTATCGATCTGGAAGATAATTTATTGGATCAGCAGGTTCCGCCGCGCGGCTTTCTGGCGCTGTTGCGTAAACAGCTTATCGTCATGCGCCGCTATATGGCACCGCAGCGTGATGTTTATGCAAGGCTTGCCAGTGAGCGTCTGCCGTGGATAACGGACGACCAACGGCGACGGATGCAGGATATTGCTGAACGTCTGGGTCGGGGTCTTGATGAAATTGATAGTTGCATCGCCCGCACGGCAATTATGAGTGATGAAATCGCGCAGATTATGCAGGAGTCGCTATCGCGAAGAACCTATACGATGTCGTTGATGGCGATGGTCTTTTTGCCCAGTACTTTTTTAACCGGGCTGTTTGGTGTCAACCTTGGCGGCATTCCCGGCAATAGCTGGCATATGGGCTTTTCTATTTTCTGTATAATGTTAGTCGTTCTTATTGGCGGTGTTACATGGTGGTTGCATCGCAGTAAATGGTTGTAAAGAATCGCCTTTTATCGCGATGATGATGGTGAAAACCCGGCAATGTTTGAGCGAAATCAATAAACCGTCAACCCATTCGAGGCAATATCCTTCTCGCAGGTGAATGCAACGTCAAGCGATGGGCGTTGCGCTCCATATTGTCTTACTTCCTTTTTTGAATTACTGCATAGCACTATTGATTCGTACGACGCCGACTTTAATGAGTCGGCTTTTTTTTGCGCTTTGTTTCTCAGCTTCTACGCTTAACGTGTGTACCCGCCCATAACAGGGAGTCAATATGCGTAATCAACCGCTGAGCTCAATACCCATTGCGCCGGAACCCAACGATCCGGTACCGATTCACGATCCCAAACCCCGTCCACGCCCGTTACCCGACCCACCGCCTGACGATGAACCGATTAAATTGTCGCATCGGGAGCGGAGATCTGCGAGGATACGCGCCAGCAGATTGTCCGCCCCCTACATGTAATGCGAGAAATAATTGTGACCGCTTTTTCAACTCTGAATGTTTTGCCCGCCGCCCAGCTAACTAACCTGAATGAACTGGGATATCTTTCGATGACCCCGGTTCAGGCGGCGGCTTTACCCGCGATTCTTGCGGGTAAAGATGTACGCGTGCAGGCAAAAACCGGCAGCGGTAAAACGGCGGCATTCGGCCTCGGGTTACTCCAGCACGTTGACGCCTCACTGTTCCAGACGCAGTCGCTGGTGCTGTGTCCGACTCGCGAGTTGGCGGATCAGGTCGCTGGTGAACTGCGTCGGCTGGCGCGCTTCCTGGCGAATATTAAAATTTTAACCCTCTGCGGCGGCCAGCCTTTTGGCACGCAGCGCGACTCGTTACAGCATGCGCCGCATATTATCGTCGCTACGCCAGGGCGTTTGCTCGATCACCTGCAGAAGGGGACTGTATCGTTGGCTGCTCTACAAACGCTGGTGATGGACGAAGCGGACCGCATGCTGGATATGGGGTTTAGTGACGCCATTGATGAAGTGATCCGCTTTGCGCCGGCTTCGCGCCAGACGTTGCTGTTTTCCGCCACCTGGCCGGAAGCTATCGCGGCGATTAGCGGCCGCGTGCAGAATAACCCGCAGACTATTGAAATTGACACCGTTGATGCGCTACCCGCTATCGAGCAGCAATTCTTTGAGAGCTCACAACACGGTAAAATCGCGCTGCTGCAAAAGCTACTAAGCCAGCATCAGCCCGCCTCCTGCGTGGTGTTCTGTAACACCAAAAAGGATTGTCAGGCCGTCTGCGACTCGCTAAACGCAGCCGGACAGAGTGCCCTGTCGCTGCATGGCGATCTTGAACAGCGCGACCGCGATCAGACGCTGGTGCGTTTTGCTAACGGTAGCTCACGTGTGCTGGTGGCGACCGATGTTGCTGCCCGCGGGTTAGATATCAAGTCGCTCGAGCTGGTGGTGAATTATGAACTGGCCTGGGACCCGGAGGTTCACGTGCACCGCATTGGTCGTACCGCTCGCGCCGGGGAAAGCGGTCTGGCGATTAGCCTCTGCGCGCCGGAAGAGGCGCAGCGTGCGAATATCCTTGCCGAAATGCTGCAAATGAAGCTGAACTGGATGAATGGGCCGACGAATAGCAATGTTGTGCCACTGCAGGCAGAGATGGCCACGTTGTGCATAGATGGCGGTAAAAAAGCTAAGATGCGTGCAGGCGATGTGCTGGGGGCGTTGACCGGTGATATTGGTCTTGAGGGCGCAGACATCGGTAAGATCGCCATTCATCCGGCGCATGTCTACGTTGCCGTGCGTCAGGGCGTGGCGCATAAAGCGTTTAAGCAGCTGCAAAACGGGAAAATTAAAGGTAAGACCTGCCGGGTTCGTTTACTGAAATAAACGCGAAAAGGCGTCTCAGGCGAGCACCTGAGACGCATGGGCATTATTTTACTTCCACGACCTTCAGGCGCAGTTCATCCAGTTGGGCTTCATCCTCTTCCGGCTGCCAGCCAACTGGCTGCATCGGGATCTCTTCACGATCGAACGCCAGGTCGCCGCCATCAATGACCGCAGAACCATGATGAATATTTTTAAAGTCGAACAGGTTAATGTCGCTAAGATGGGAAGGCACTACGTTCTGCATCGCGCTAAACATCGTTTCGATGCGTCCCGGGTAGCGTTTGTCCCAGTCGCGCAGCATATCGGCAATCACCTGGCGCTGGAGATTAGGCTGCGAGCCGCACAGGTTACACGGAATAATCGGGAAACCTTTCGCCTGAGAGAAACGCTCAATATCTTTTTCCCGGCAGTAGGCCAGCGGACGAATAACGATATGTTTACCATCATCGCTCATCAGCTTCGGCGGCATACCTTTCATTTTCCCGCCGTAGAACATATTCAGGAACAGAGTTTGCAGTATGTCGTCGCGATGGTGTCCGAGGGCAATTTTGGTCGCGCCCAGCTCAGAAGCGGTGCGGTAAAGAATGCCGCGGCGCAGGCGTGAGCAGAGCGAGCAGGTGGTTTTACCTTCCGGAATTTTTTCTTTAACAATACCGTAGGTATTCTCTTCAACAATCTTATATTCAACGCCCAACTGCTCAAGATATTCCGGCAGGATATGCTGCGGGAAGCCCGGCTGTTTTTGATCGAGGTTGACCGCCACCAGAGAGAAAGAAATCGGCGCACTTCTTTGTAGATTGCGCAGGATCTCCAGCATGGTGTAGCTGTCCTTACCACCGGAGAGGCAAACCATAATACGGTCGCCTTCTTCAATCATATTAAAATCGGCGATCGCCTCGCCGACGTTACGGCGCAGGCGCTTTTGTAATTTGTCGATATTGTATTTTTCTTTCTTGCTAATTTCTTGATTCTGCAGCATTTAATAATGGCTCAATTCATAGTGTGGCATCAGAAGAGCACGCGTTCTGCCAGCATTCTCATGGCTTTCTGCTGGTGCGTAGCATGTGGCGTGTATGGTACGGATTAGCGAAGGGAATGTCAGCACATTTAAGGTTAAATAAGCCCGACAGGGTAAAAGACAAAAAGCCCGCCGAACGGCGGGCTGAGCGGGGATTAACGCACTACCAGCACTGAGCATTCCGCATGGCGTACAACGGCGGCAGCGTTAGAGCCCAGCAGGTAGGTGGTGATATCGGGACGATGCGAAGAGATAATCACCAGCTCTGCGGGGAGAGACTTCGCCATAGCAAGGATTTTATCTTTCGGCGAGCCCTCTGAAACGTGAAAATGAATACGGTCTTCAGGGATATTAAACTTTTTCACAATCTCTTTCAGCCGCGATTCCGATTCGGCTTTGAGGTCATCCATCGCCGGCAGCTCTGCGGTGTAGGCCATTCCCAGCGAAGCATAATAGGGAAGGGAGGGAATGACGGTCAGGAAATGCACCTCGGCATCATCGATTCTGGTTTCAGCTTCAACATGCTTGATAACGCGATCAGTTAATTCTGTATCGGAAATATCGATGGGCACAAGGATCATTCTGTTCATAAAACCTCCTGTTTAAGTAACCACTTAAAGTGTAGGACATCCAGGTGATTATTGTACATTGAGCGCAATCACACTTTCGCCATCAGGCGCAGCGGCGTTTAAATCTGTTCCGGACTGATTCCCATAACCTAATGATGTTATGGTTTTTTTGTGCCGTACAAGGCCTGGCTGCCACTCGGCAGAAATGCGAGAATCATGGCTAAAGCCGGTTTGTCATCATTCTCGCTTTTGATACGCTGAAAAATGCCAGTGAATTAGCTTTCGGTTGTCGGTTTTTCCGTCTTACCGGCTAACTGCGCGAGGAAGTCGTAGCGTTTTTGTAGATCCGCCGTCGCATCCTTCCACAACTGTTCCGCCACTTCCGGTTGTTGCGCGTTCAGGCGGCGGAAACGCTGTTCGTTCAGTAACGTTTCTGCCAGCGCGTCTGACGGCGGACGGGAGTCCAGCGCCAGCGGGAGCTTACCTTCATCGGCACGACGCGGGTCAAAACGATACAGCGGCCAGAATCCGGTAGCCGTCAACTGACGCATCTGATCGTGGCTCAGAGCCAGATCGTAACCGTGCTCTTCGCAAGGACTGTAGGCAATAATCAACGATGGCCCCGGATAAGCTTCCGCTTCCTGAATCGCTTTTACCGTCTGGTTCAGTTGTGCGCCAAGGGAAATCTGCGCCACATAAACATGACCGTACATCATCATACTGACGCCGAGGTCTTTGCGCGTCTTGCGCTTGCCATGCTCGCCAAACTTAGTGACCGCCCCCAACGGGGTGGCCTTCGATGCCTGGCCGCCGGTATTGGAATAACACTGGGTATCGAGCACCAGAATATTAACGTTTTCGGTCAGGCTTAGCACGTGGTCGAGGCCGCCGAAGCCTATATCGTAGGCCCAGCCATCGCCACCGATCAGCCAGATAGATTTTTCGACCAGCGCGTCGGCGTCGGTTAACAGCTCTTTCGCACTCGCTTCATTTGCCAGAACCTTGCGCAGTTCGGCCACCTGTTCGCGGCGCACCTCAGGCGTTGCCTCTGCGTGCAGCGCGGCGTTCAGCTCGGCCGGGAGTTTATCGACGAACTGAGACAACAAGCGCATAACCCGCTGACGATGTTGATCGACGGTGAGGCGGAAGCCGAGACCAAATTCGGCGTTATCCTCGAACAGCGAGTTGGCCCACGCCGGCCCGCGGCCGTTAGCATCGGTGGTATACGGCGTGGAAGGGAGGTTGCCGCCGTAAATGGATGAACAGCCGGTGGCGTTGGCAATTAGCATCCGGTCGCCATAGAGCTGAGTGAGTAACTTAATATATGGCGTTTCGCCGCAACCGGAGCAGGCGCCGGAGTATTCGAACAGTGGGCTGATCAACTGCGAGGTACGGATATCGATACGTTCCAGCTTGCTGCGGTCCATTTCCGGCAGATTAAGGAAGTAGTCATAATTCACTTTCTCTTCTTCAACATGCTCAAGGCGCGACATCATGTTAATGGCCTTGATTTCCGGATTCTGCCTCTCTTTTGCCGGACAAACCTCGACGCAGAGATTACAGCCAGTGCAATCTTCTGGCGCGACCTGCAGAACGTATTTCTGGCCGCGCATATCGCGGGATTTGACGTCCAGGGAATGCAGGCTGGTAGGGGCGTTTTCCATCGCTTCCGGGGAGACCACTTTAGCGCGTATTGCCGAGTGCGGGCAGGCGGCAACGCAGTGATTACACTGGGTGCAAAGTTCTTCCTTCCAGATTGGGATCGCTTCGGCGATGTTGCGTTTTTCCCAACGCGTGGTTCCCATTGGCCAGGTGCCGTCTGGCGGCAGGGCGGAAACCGGTAGTGCATCGCCGAGCCCGGCCAGCATTGCGGCGGTCACGGTTTTGACGAAGTCCGGTGCGGCGTCGGAGACCACCGGCGGGCGGTTCGGGCTGTTGGCATCTACCTGCTGCAGCGGCACTTCCGCCAGAGACTCGCGAGCCAACGCCAGCGCCTGCCAGTTACGCTCCACCAGCTCCTGGCCTTTGCTACTGTAGCTTTTGGCAATTGCGCCCTGCAGCTCCGCCAGCGCGTTATCACCCGGCAGGATCTGCGTCAGATGGAAAAATGCCATCTGCATAACGGTATTAATGCGCGTGCCAAGCTTGCATTCGCGGGCAATTTTTGCCGCGTTGACGATAAAGAAACGTGCTTGTTTCTGATTCAGGGTGGCCTGTACTTCCTGCGGCAGACGCGACCAGACGTCGTCGGCGCTATACGGTGTGTTAAGCAGGAAAATGCCTCCCGGCTTCAGGCGCTCAACCATCTGATATTTGTCGATAAACTGCAACTGGTGACAGCCGACGAAATCTGCCTGCGAAATCAGATAAGAAGAACGAATCGGCTTCTCGCTGACGCGCAGATGGGAAACCGTCAGGCCACCGGCTTTTTTCGAGTCATAGACGAAATAGCCTTGCGAGAACCACGGCGTTGAATTACCGATAATCTTGATATTGTTTTTGGTGGCTGAGACGCTGCCGTCGCTGCCGAGGCCGTAGAACAGGGCTTCCAGCTTCGCCTCCGGGGCCAGGGTATTTTCACCCAGCGGAAGGGAAATATTGGTGACGTCGTCATAGATGCCGACGGTAAAACGCGGCTTTGGCCTGGCGGCGTTCAGTTCGTTGAAAATCGCCAGTACGCACTCCGGACCGAACTCTTTTGAAGAGAGACCGTAGCGGCCGCCAATAGTGCGCGGCAGAGTTTCTCGCTCGCCGCGGTTGAAGGCTTCCGCCAGCGCGGTCATCACGTCGAGATACAGGGGTTCAGCCTGGGCGCCTGGTTCCTTGGTGCGGTCGAGTACCGCCACGGCGCGGGTGCTTTCCGGCAGGACTTCCAGCAAGTGTGCGGCGGAGAAGGGGCGGTAAAGGCGAACTTTCAGCACGCCAACTTTTTCACTGCGGCTTAGCAACTCGTCAACCACTTCCTCACAGGCGCCGATAGCGGAGCCCATAATCACGATAACGCGCTCGGCCTGCGGATGGCCGTAGAACTCAAACGGTCTGTATTGCCGTCCGGTGGCGGCAGCGAAATCGTACATCGCCGTTTCAACATGCGCGTAAACCGCGTTGTACCACGGGTTGGTCGCTTCACGGGACTGGAAGTATGTATCAGGGTTAGCTGAGGTGCCGCGGATCACGGGGTGTTCCGGGTTCAGGGCACGCAGGCGGTGTTCGTTGATTTTATCCTGCGGCAACAGGCTACGAATGGTATCGTCGGCTAGCGGGGCGATTTTATTAATTTCGTGCGAGGTGCGGAAACCATCAAAAAAATGAATAAATGGCACCCGGCTTTGCAGCGTGGCGATATGCGAAATTAGCGCAAAATCCTGGGCTTCCTGAACGCTGCTGGCGCAGAGCATTGCGCAGCCGGTCTGACGCACGGCCATCACGTCTGAGTGATCGCCGAAAATAGAGAGCGCGTGGGTTGCCACGGTGCGGGCGGCGACGTGCAGAACAAACGGCATCAATTGGCCTGCCAGTTTGTACAGCGTCGGGATCATCAGCAGCAAACCCTGTGATGAAGTAAAAGAGGTTGAGAGGGCACCGGTTTGCAGTGCGCCGTGTACGGCTCCGATTGCCCCGGCTTCCGACTGCATTTCGACCACGCGGGGAACATCGCCCCAGACGTTTTTCAGCCCGTTGCCAGCCCAGGTGTCTGCCTGCTCCGCCATGGTGGAGCTGGGAGTAATCGGGTAGATGGCGATAACTTCACTGGTGCGAAACGCGACTGAAGCGACCGCGCCATTACCGTCGATAGTGATCATATAAACACTCACATTGCTAAAGATTTGATAAGTAATGTTTTAATGCTCAGTAATGCGATCTGAACACCCGTTCATGTATATCCGGGGACCTGCCATAAGCGCAGGTTCACAGGTAGCTTATAAATTTATTTCTCATCGGCCTTATAACGGACGATGCGTTACCCGCTTAGTTCTGGCATGACTACCCTGTTTGTGACTGACTGTTTAAGTATAGGCGCCTGAGAAACATAATTTTTTGATCTTCGGTGGCTACCAAATCCATAATTTAAGTAAATTAATTCAACTTATTACCTGGGCGTTCACGTATTAACGACACCCTACACCAAAATCGGTAGTTCCATTTTTCCATAAGTAGCAATGTTGTATTAGTCGTTTTGCTATACAGCAAAAATTTGCGAGTAAATGTTAATACAGCGCATAAATACGTACTTCATCTCTCGACGTGGCGCGCTGAGCTGCCTATTATTCTTGGGTTTGTTCATTTTAAGATGTATCTGAGGGGAGATAAGATGCGAGTTGCGTTTTTAGTGGGATGTGCTGCGTTGTTACTGTCGGCGTGCAGTAGTAATGATGAACCTGTTCAGCAGGCAACGGCGGCGCACGTGTCGCCAGGGATGCGCGCCGCGATGAGCAGCACCGGCCAGGCAAACTGCGCGATGGTCGGCGGCTCGTTATCGGTGGCCCGCCAGCTTGATGGTTCGGCTATCGGCATGTGTGCATTGCCAAATGGCAAGCGCTGCAGCGAGCAGGCTCTGGCAGGTGGAAGCTGCGGAAACTATTAATTCACCAGGTCGGCGAGCTTATACACCAGCGTCTGATCGGCGGTCGCCAGCGTCAACTGCGTTTCCGTCAGGTCAACCTGCGCGCCTGCGCGCAGCATTTTACCCAGCGTGGCATCCAGAGCGTTCAGTTGCGAGTCCGTGCAGAGCATACGGGTCATCGCCAGTTTTTCAACCTTCAGCTCGCCATCAGAGATTTTACTCGTGCCGCTGAAGCGGTTGCACATATTACCTGAAACATGCATGGTGCCTGAAATCGGCATCTTTTCGCCGAAGCTCAACTCCAGCGGCTTATCAGCAGCATTCAGCGGTTGCCCATTGACGCTGGTCAGTACAAAACGGTGGTGCTGAAGTTGTTCCGCCCTGGTCGAAACCTTGCTGTTATAAACGCATCCCGATAGCAACATTCCTGCCGCCAGAAGCGCAGCAAACTTATTCATTTCATCTCCATCAATATTTGTCGCATTATAAATGAAAGGGATTGTCACTTTATCGCAGGCGATTTCCGTGGGGATTATCTGAATGTGCCCCCCGCAGAGGGGGAGCACAAAAGGGAAAGGAAAATCAGACCAGCGCGTTAGGACAGGTTTCGCCAGCATTTACCTGACGCAGGTTGTCAAAGGTGGTTTGCGAAATGCTGATCAACGCTTCTGCGGTCAGAAATGCCTGATGACCGGTAAACAGTACGTTGTGGCAGGCGGACAGACGGCGGAACACATCGTCCTGAATAACGTCGTTAGATTTATCTTCAAAGAACAGATCGCGTTCGTTCTCATACACGTCCATCCCCAGCGCACCAATTTTCTGGTGCTTCAGGGCGTCGATCGCTGCTTGCGAGTCGATCAGCGCTCCGCGACTGGTGTTAATGATCATCACCCCATCTTTCATGTGATCGAAAGCAGCATGGTTCAGCAAATGGTAGTTTTCATCGGTCAGCGGGCAGTGCAGAGAGATAACATCGGACTCTCTGTACAGCGTTTCAAGATCAACATACTCCACTCCCAGATCCAGCGCGGTGGCGCTTGGGTAAGGATCAAAAGCCAGCAGACGCATACCGAAGCCTTTAAGAATGCGCAGCGCGGCGAGGCCAATTTTACCGGTGCCGATGACCCCGGCGGTTTTACCGTGCATAGTGAAACCGGTCAGCCCTTCAAGGGAGAAGTTAGCATCCCGGGTACGCTGGTAGGCGCGGTGAATGCGGCGGTTCAGCGACATCATCATGCCGATAGCATGCTCTGCGACCGCTTCCGGCGAGTAGGCCGGGACGCGTACCACGCGCAAGCCCAGTTCTTTGGCGGCTTCGAGGTCAACGTTGTTGAAGCCAGCGCAGCGCAGCGCGAGGTACTTCACGCCGTGGGCCTTCAGTTCTTCAAGTACCGGGCGACTACCGTCATCGTTAACGAAGATGCATACTGCTTCACAGCCGTTGGCCGTTTTAGCGGTTTTTTCGGTTAGCAGGAAGTCAAAAAATTCTAGTTCAAAGCCATATGCATCATTAACATGCTGCAGATACTTCTTATCATACTGCTTCGTACTATACACAGCGATTTTCATAAGACTTTTCTCCAGTAATAATATCGTCACGGTAGCATAATAAAAATAATCTTACAAATATTAAAAATTAGTTTAATTACTGGGTTGTAGTAATCATTCTAGAGTATATCGCTGAGTTCAGAAATCTCTTTAAAGACAATGCCTTTTACC
Source organism: Klebsiella sp. (assembly GCA_036498385.1). GTDB lineage: Bacteria > Pseudomonadota > Gammaproteobacteria > Enterobacterales > Enterobacteriaceae > Klebsiella. The sequence continues at coordinate 15,554 of DASYFN010000067.1, read as the reverse complement.
AAAAATTGAGACTCAAAGCGCCTGGCGCCAGCAGATAATCAACTCCACAGCGCCATCCGTTTACGATCGCAGGTGTTAACCAGTGTCGCAGGAGAAAACTAAATCCTGGCTAATGACTTGCTGGAGAATTACATGGCGGCGACTACGCTTAAACGGGATGGAAACTTTAATTCACAGGTTGAACGTGCCACAATAACGGCCTCTCGGCTTTTACTTATTTCGAATCAGGATATTAGCTGCCCATGAAGGGTAAATATAAAGCCGCCATCGCGCTACTATTAGCATTCGTGCTGCTACCGCTGGCTTTGCTATTGACGCTCACCCACTGGGTGCCCACGCTGGCAGGTATCTGGCTGCCTGCGGGAACCCGAATTTCCCTCAATGAAAGCCCACGCCTGACGCGCTCCTCGTTGCATATCCCGGATCTCCGCTACCTGGTCGGCGACTGCGAAATCGCTCGCGTCACCAATGCCGAGCTTTCCCGTCCCAGCCGCTGGCGTTTACATATCACCGAGCTGGATATTAACAGCCTCTGCCTGAACAAATTACCCGAAAACGAAGCTGCGCCGGGGGCACCGACAACGCTTGCTGAATGGCAATCGATGCTCCCTTACAGCTGGCTGACGATCGAAAATCTGCGCTTGTCACCGTGGGAGAAATGGCAGGGGCGACTGGTGATGTCGCTTACGCCGCAGCAGCAGGATGTAGGCTATGTCGGAAAAGAGGTTTCCCTCCAGGCGCGACTGCGTGGCCAGTCGCTGACGATCAGCGACTTTTCCGCGCGTCTGGTGGAAGACCAGGCTCCGGTAAAACTGGTGGGCAAGTTTCAAATGCCGCTGGTGCCGGACGGTTTGCCGGTCAATGGACATCTCTTCAGCACCTTTGAATTTCCACAAACACCCGGCCTTGTTGATGCCGAGCTGGAGTGGCAGGAGAATCGCGGGCAGCTTCTGGTCACACCGCGTGGTGACGCTGAACCGATGCTTGACCTGCCGTGGGAAATTACCCCCGATCGTATCGCTATCAGCGATGGTCGCTGGCGCACCGAATATGCGGGCAATGCGTTAAGCGGTCGCGTCGCGCTTTCCGTGAGCAACTGGCAGCAGGGCACTGAGCAGATGCAGGTCAGTGGACGTCTGAATGTGCTGACTCAGGGTAAGGCCGGTAAGGGCAACGCTGTGCTGAATATCGGTCCTGGTAAGCTGCGCATGGACAGTAGCGATATCCCCCTACAACTGACCGGCGAGGCCAAACTTGGCGATTTGATTTTCTATGCCAGACTCCCCGCGCAACTGAGCGGGCCGCTTACCGCGCCGGTGCTCAATTTTCACCCCGGCGCGCTGCTGCGTTCTCGCGGTCGGCTAATTAATTCGCTTAACATCGATGAAATCCGCTGGCCGCTGGCGGGCGTCAAAGTCACTCAACAGGGCGTTGATGGCCGTCTGCAGGCTATTTTGCGCGCCCATGAGCAGGAGATGGGCGATTTTACGCTGCATCTTGACGGTCAGGCTGACAATTTTATGCCTGATCGCGGCCGCTGGCGGTGGCGTTACTGGGGCGATGGTCAGTTCTCGCCGATGAAAGCGCGCTGGGATGTGAGAGGTACGGGCGGATGGGTTGACAGCGCCATTGTTCTCAATAGCCTGTCGACTGGCTTCGATAAACTGCAATACGGCACTATGCTGATGAGTACGCCGCGTCTGACGCTGAAGGAGCCGATTCACTGGTTACGTGATGAACGCCATCCGAAACTGACAGGCGCACTGTCGCTGGATGCCGGCAAAACCACTTTCAGCGGCGGTAGCGAATTACCGCCATCGACGCTGACATTTAACCTCAATGGGCGCGATCCAACCTGGTTCCAGTTTAACGGTTCCCTGAATGCGCAAAATATTGGCCCCGTGCGCATCAGCGGACGCTGGGACGGTGAACGATTGCGCGGGCAGGCGTGGTGGCCGAAGCAGTCATTAACGGTGTTTCAGCCGCTGATCCCGCCGGAGTGGAAAATGAATCTGCGCGCAGGAACTCTGTATGCGCAGGTAGCGTTTTCCGCTGCCGCCGGCCAGGGTTTTGAAGCGGGTGGTCACGGGGTGCTAAAAGGCGGTAGCGCCTGGATGCCGGATAACCAGATTAATGGCGTCGATTTTGTGCTGCCATTCCGCTTTAGCGAAGGTACCTGGCAGCTTGGCACCCGCCATCCGGTATCGCTACGTATAGGAGAAGTCGTCAACCAGTTCACTTCGCGCAATCTGACGGCAGATCTTCAGGGGTCATATCCCTGGAGCGAAGACTCTCCCTTGCAGTTGAGCAACGTTAGCGTTGATATTCTCGGTGGCAAGCTGACCATGCAGCAACTGCGGATGCCGCAGCACGACCCGGCGTTGCTGCGCCTGCAAAACATTTCCAGCAGTGAATTAGTGAGCGCAGTTAAAGTGAAGCAGTTCGCCATCTCCGGCCCGTTTAACGGCGCTTTGCCGCTGTGGCTGAATAACGATAAATGGATCATTAAGGACGGCTGGTTAAGTAATCCGGGTCCGATGACGATGCGCCTGGATAAAAACACCGCAGACGCACTGGTGGCCGACAACGTCTCCGCCGGGGCGGCCATTAACTGGCTACGCTATATGGAGGTGGCCACTTCGTGGACGCGTATTAATCTCGATAACCTTGGCGTACTGACGCTGAAGGCGACAATGAGTGGCACCAGCCGGGTAGAAGGCAAAAGCAATACGGTGCACTTAAATTACTCCCATGAAGAGAATATTTTTGACCTGTGGCGCAGCTTGCGTTTTGGCGACAATCTGCAGGCATGGCTTGAACAGAACGTCAGGCTGCCCGCGCAGCGCTGTCAGGACAGTAATACCTGTAAGGAACAACAATGATGATCAAATTACTCACTGCCTTTCTGGCAATTATGCTGTTGGCAGGCTGTACGCCGCGTATTGAAATTGCGGCGTCGAGAGAGCCGATCACTATCAATATGAATGTCAGAATTGAGCATGAAATCCATATTAGGGTAGATAAAGAGGTTGAGAATCTGCTCAAATCGCGTAGCGATCTATTCTGAGGCGATAATGAGAAAACGACTGATAATAGCGACGTTGGCGCTTGTGCTATTCAGTACTCAGGCGCTGGCCTTAACCTTGAGCGAAGCTCGCCAGCAAGGGCGGGTCGGTGAAACCCTCAATGGTTATCTTGAACCGCTACGTCAGGATAAAGAAACCCTGGCGCTGGTGAAGCAGATCAACGCCGCCCGCAGCGACAGCTATCAACAGTTGGCGGATGACAATAATCTACCCGTGGATCAGGTGGCTCGGTTGGCCGGTCAGAAGCTGGTCGCCAGAGCACAGCCGGGCGAATATGTGCAGGGACTTAACGGCAAGTGGTTGAAAAAATAGCTATCGGCAGTGCTTCCCCCGGCTGGTGGCTATCTCACCGTGACAATTGTCATCCGAGGGACAAGAATGTCCCTCATTAATCCCCCGGCGATTACTAAAGAAGTGCCGGGGGAATGACAAATCTGTCCGGAACAGATTTGAATACCGTGTAGCGGCGGCCCGTAAGGGCGGGGCCCATGGATGAGCCGAGTCACAAAACCAACACACCGGCAACCTGAAGTATGACGGGTATAGTGCTATTAATAATCAATGGGGTCCCGGATAATCGGACAGGTCATGCAGTGACCACCGCCACGACCGCGACCTAACTCGCTGCCAACAATGGTTATCACTTCAACCCCGCTTTTCCGTAGTTGTGCGTTGGTCTTGGTATTTCGGTCATAGGCCACGACCACGCCAGGCTCCAGCGCAACCATATTTGCGCCGCTATCCCACTGCTGACGCTCCATGTCGTAGTCATTACCGGCTGTCTCTACCACTCTTAATTGTTTGAGGTTAAGCGCGCTGGCTACCGCATCCACAAAATTATCTTCGTCCCTGGTTAAACGCATTCCGTAGGGGGAGCTTTCATCAGGACGCAATGAAAATGTTTTGATTTGATTAACAATAGGCGGATAAAGCGTGACGAGATCACGATCACAGAAGGTAAAGACGGTATCAAGATGCATCGCGGAGCGCAGCTTCGGCATGGCGGCAATCATGACCCTCTCAATCCCCGAACGCGTATCCGCGAAAAGCGCCTGGGCAAGTTGCGCTATCGCCTGGTAAGAAGTTCGCTCGCTCATGCCTATCAACACCGTTTTATTACCGATTGGCATTACATCACCACCTTCAAGAGTGGCCGTACCGTGATGGATCGTTGGGTCGCCATACCACACATTAACCTTACCAACGAAATCAGGGTGAAATTTGTAAACGGAAGTAGCAAGCACGGTCTCTTCATGGCGGGCTGGCCAGTAGAGGGGATTCAGAGTGACCCCGCCATTGATCCAGCAGGTGGTGTCACGGGTATAGAGCGCGTTCGGCAAAGGTGGAAGCAGATACTGACTCTGCGCAATAGCTTCGTGGAGAAGTCTGAGTTCTTCCTTATCGTATTTTCCGCCTGAAGCATGTATCAGTTCCAGCGTTGAAAGACCGCCAAGCAAAGTCTGTGCGAGTTCGCGGGCGGAAATGTTTTCGAGGAAGTCTCGCGTTTCGTCTATCAGCCCCAGGGGCGCTTCATCAGGTACAATTTGTAAATCCAGGATCCATTTACGTGCCAGAGGATTTTTTACCGTTTCTTCCAGCAGATTATGAAACTCAACAACTTCAACGTTGCGCTCACGCATTTTATTCATAAAATCGAAGTGATCGCGTTTGGCGTTCGCCACCCACAGAACATCATCAAACAACATTCTGTCGCAGTTACCCGGGGTAAGACGTTCATGCGCCATGCCCGGTGAACATACCATGACTTTTCTTAATTTACCGACCTCTGAATAAACCCCAAAGGCAGGGGATGTATTTTTATTTTCAGTAAGCATAATATTTCCGTTTATTAAATTTGGATGAGTCCAGTCGCGATAGCATAGATACCGATGACGGCCCCGACCATCAACAGGACAAACAGAACGCGTTCACGCACGGTAAAAACCTTCGAGGAATTTTCTTTCCTGGCGAAGTAGTAAAGGATGGTTCCCGGGCCGTAAATAATGGTAGAAAGTAAAAGATATTTTACTCCACCAGAATAAATCATCATGAGTGAATAAATCAGGGCGATAGCTGATAATATCAGCCCCTTCCTTATTTCTGCCCCCGAGCTGGAATAGGTCTCCCCGGTTAACGCAAGCTTTAAAGCATATGCGCTGACAAGGAAATAAGGAATCAACGTCAGCGAGCTGGTTAACTCCAGCGCCAACTGAAAGGCGTAATCGGTGAACAGAGTGATGATTAAAAAGACTTGAATAAATATATTGGTAAGCCAAACGGCCTTATAAGGAACCCGGTTAGCGTTCTCTTTGGCCAATACATTTGGCATCAGTCCGGATTTTGCCGCACTGTATAAAACTTCTGCTGCCAGTAATGACCAGGAGAGATAGGCGCCTAAAACCGAAATTATCAGTCCAATACTGATAAAAATCATTCCCGGGCGACCGACAATCGTCTCCAGGACTCCAGCCATTGAGGGTTGACGAAGCCCGGCAAGCTCCGGTCGTAAAAGCACCCCATAAGAGAGCAGCGTGACCAGGAACAGAATGCACAGGACACCAATAAAACCGAACACCGTGGCGGTACCGATGTGGCTACGCTTTTTCGCCAGGCGGGAATACACGCTTGCTCCCTCTATTCCGAGAAAGACAAACACCGTCACCAGCATGGTATTACGGACCTGCGAAAATAGTGACTCGTACTCACCGTCAGGCGCGGCGATATTAAGTACACCATCAATATACCCTTCAGAATGGGCATGGGAGCCGATGCCCGTAATATCGGATGCACCCCAGAAGTTACTGGTAAAAATGTCAGCATTAAACGCAAACGCGAGGACGACAATAAAAACGCCTATCGGAATAATTTTGGCCCAGGTGACCACTGTATTAATAATTGCGGCTTCTTTTACGCCTTTTAATACCAGAATATGGAAACACCACAGCACGATAGAGGAGGCGAGAATCGCGTATAAAGTATTGCCATCACCAAACAAAGGGGAAAATGTGCCGAGGGTTGATTTTATCAGCACAAAATAAGATACGTTTCCGATACAGGTACCCGCCCAAAAACCGAGCGCGGAAGTAAACCCAAGGTAATTACCGAAGCCTTCCTTTGCGTAAATAAATACACCCGAATCCAGATGTGGTTTTCTTGTTGCCAGAGTCTGAAAGACCAGGGCGAGGGCCAACATTCCCCCACCGGCTATACACCACGCGATAATGGCGCCAAGCCCTCCCGTTGCGCGCCCAAACGTGGCCGGAAGTGAAAATATACCTGCGCCAATCATTGATCCGACAACCAACGCGGTCAGCGCAGGCAAAGATAGCTTTGCATCTGATTTATTCATGATTGAATATCTAGCTCATATGACTTAATGATAAAACCCCTTCTCGCAGCAGACTCATTGCGCAAGCCCATACCGGCTCTCTATGCAAAAATGAGGCGGTATTCCTTTAGAGAAAATGTCAAATAATGTTAAAGTCCGGTGTAGGTAAGTGTGAAAAAGCGAATGATGACAGTAATGGCCAGCATAACCAACATTGAAAGAACAAACATTATACCCATTCTCAGGGCTTTTATTTTTTTCTCATAAAAGTTGAGGTCTTTATTTTTAGATATTTTTCTGCGTTGATAGAGGAACATGATACACAGTGAGATATAAAGAACAGGAGAAATAAGATGAAGGTAGCCATAAGACCATAACAACAGTTCGCTGGTGCCCATGGCGACAAGCCAGGCGATAACAAATAACATGTCATTTCCTTTTATAAAAATGTTTTTAATGAATTTTCGTCTTTAAGTAGAAAAAAATTGAAAAGATGACATCTATGAAAATCCATAAACCGCTTAGCAAGGCGATATTTTTAAAAGCACCTATCCAGAAGAGAGTGTCGTGACTCATTCGGTGTTCAGTAAACGGAGATGATGAACTAAAAAATAACGTGTAAATACTGACAGTTAACAATAATATATTCACTATTATGAACACACTAAATATGACGCCAGTGGCGGTTTTTTTTCTCTTTGCTTCATTCCCCATAATATTTCCGTAACAAATTGTGATTTTGTAAGCCAGATTCTAGTAATTTATTTTAAACGGATATTAAACGGCCCAGATCGTAATTTTGACTAAGATCAACTTAACTGACATAAAAAGAGCATAGATAATCGTTTATGAATTGTTTAATAAAGTATGGGATTATGACGTTATCTTATCTGCAATGTTTTGTTTACCTTGATATACCTGTCATATTTCAGGTTGCATGTTGCTCGTACATGCAACCTGAAATATGACGGGTATATTACCTGCCTCATCTCTCTGTCCACACAAAGCCATCAGCCAAACTGCACTAATTTTAGTGTGCAACGGAGTTAATGCTGAGAGAGTAAACTTATTCAGTGAAGAGCGGTGATTGCTGACGTAATCGCTGGGTTTCAGGGCAGCCGATACTGCGGCGCCATGCACCAGGAGCCTGACCAAACTGGCGCTTGAAACTGCGGTTGAAGGACTGCTGGGAGTCAAAGCCCAACGCGATCGCCACGTTCAAAATCGGTTCGTCGCTGCGGGCTAAGCGCTCAACCGATTTTTGCAACTTTTGCGCACGAATATACTCGGCGAGAGGATAACCCGTGTGTTCTTTGAATATCCGCTGAAGGTGCCATTTCGAATAGCCGGCTCGCCTGGAAACGGTGTTAATGTCGAGACGGCTTTCAAGATTGTTGTCGATCCAGTCGAGTAAATCGTGAATAAATGCGTCAGTGTTCATCTTGTTTACCTCCACGCAGCTTATAAAAAGTACCTTTATCTGTTGCACTTAAAGGTGGTCCGTTTTTGTGTTAATTGCAAGTTTTATTGTTGCATTTAATCCCCTACTGGAAACGCGTGTTTTACCTCTGGCCGGAACAGCACATAAAGTGTATCAATTATTCTTGCACTAAATTTAGCGCCTTCCTACAATCGCCGGGATAGTGTATTCGAACCTGTTACAGTTTTGTGGCGATGAACGACACAAATGGCCTTAAGCCAGCCCGGACAAAGGAAGTGGTGCGGCGTCTCCAGTTGCGCCTTGCCCGGCGGCTACAATTACCGGAATAACAATAATGAGCCTGCAAAAAAACTGGGGTAACTTTCATCTGCATGCGCTGGGAGTGATGTTCCTCTCTGCGCTCCTCGTCGGGTGCGATGAGGGGGCGGCGCAAAACGCCGCGCCACAAGCTCCCGCCGTTAGCGCCGCTGACGTGGTAGTAAAATCAATTAGTCAGTGGGATAGCTTTAATGGTCGGATTGAAGCGGTGGAAAGTGTTCAGCTACGCCCTCGCGTCTCCGGCTACATTGATAAAGTGAATTATACCGATGGCCAGGAGGTGAAAAAGGGCGAGGTGCTGTTCACTATCGATGACAGAACTTATCGCGCCGCGCTGGAACAGGCGCAGGCGACATTGACGAGAGCCAAAACCCAGGCCAGCCTGGCGCGAAGCGAGGCTAACCGTACCGATAAATTAATCAATACCAATCTGGTATCTCGTGAAGAATGGGAGCAGCGCCGTTCGGCTGCCGCCCAGGCGCAGGCCGATATTCGCGCAGCGCAGGCGGCGGTAGATGCCGCGCAACTAAACCTGGATTTCACCAAAGTGACCGCGCCTATCGATGGCCGCGCCAGCCGCGCGTTGATCACCAGCGGTAATCTGGTCACCGCCGGTGACAGCGCCAGCGTGCTCACCACGCTGGTATCGCAGAAGACGGTTTACGTCTACTTTGACGTAGATGAGTCGACCTACCTTCGCTACCAAAATCTCGCCCGCAGCGGGCAGGGAGCGTCCAGTAATCACCTGGCGTTACCGGTTGAGATTGGCCTTGTTGGCGAGGATGGCTACCCCCATCAGGGCAAAGTGGATTTTCTTGATAATCAGTTAACGCCGAGTACCGGCACGATCCGTATGCGCGCGTTGCTGGATAACACGCAGCGTCAGTTCACACCGGGATTGTTTGCCCGCGTACGCCTGCCGGGCAGCGCTGAATTCAAAGCCACGCTTGTCGACGACAAAGCGGTGTTGACTGATCAGGATCGTAAATATGTTTATATCGTTGATAAAGAGGGAAAAGCGCAGCGTCGTGATATTACTCCGGGGCGTCTGGCAGACGGTTTACGCATTGTGCAGCAGGGGCTGAACCCTGGCGACAGAGTCATCGTTGATGGTTTGCAAAAAGTGTTTATGCCGGGGATGCCGGTTAACGCGAAGACCGTGGCCATGACCGCCAGCACCTCCCTCAACTGATATCTTATCTGAGAATCTGACACATGGACTTTTCCCGCTTTTTCATCGACAGGCCGATTTTCGCCGCGGTACTGTCGATTCTTATTTTTACTACAGGATTAATCGCCATCCCGCTGTTGCCGGTCAGCGAATATCCTGATGTCGTACCGCCAAGCGTACAGGTGCGCGCGGAGTATCCAGGCGCCAACCCGAAAGTGATTGCAGAGACCGTGGCGACGCCGCTGGAAGAAGCGATCAATGGCGTTGAAAACATGATGTACATGAAATCTGTCGCCGGCTCCGATGGCGTACTGGTGACCACCGTCACTTTCCGTCCAGGGACAGATCCTGATCAAGCGCAGGTTCAGGTGCAAAACCGGGTATCACAGGCAGAGGCGCGTCTACCGGAAGATGTGCGGCGTTTGGGTATCACCACCCAGAAACAATCGCCGACGCTTACGCTGGTGGTGCATCTGTTTTCGCCCGGTGGTAAATACGATTCACTGTATATGCGCAACTACGCCACCCTAAAAGTGAAGGATGAACTGGCTCGTCTGCCCGGCGTCGGCCAGATTCAGATTTTTGGCGCGGGCGAATACGCTATGCGCATCTGGTTGGATCCAAATAAGGTGGCGGCGCGCGGTTTGACCGCCTCGGATGTGGTCACGGCGATGCAGGAGCAAAACGTCCAGGTTTCCGCCGGGCAACTTGGCGCCGAGCCGTTGCCGAAAGAGAGCGATTTCCTGATCTCAATTAACGCCCAGGGTCGCCTGCACACGGAAGAAGAGTTTGGCAATATTATTCTGAAAACGGCGCAAGATGGCTCGCTGGTACGCCTGCGCGACGTGGCGCGTATAGAAATGGGTTCTGGCAGCTATGCGCTGCGTTCCCAGCTTAACAATAAAGACGCGGTCGGGATTGGTATCTTCCAGTCGCCGGGGGCGAACGCCATCGATCTGTCTAACGCGGTGCGCGCCAAAATGAACGAACTGTCTCAGCGTTTCCCGGAAGATATGAAATGGGCGGCCCCTTACGATCCTACGGTTTTTGTTCGTGATTCCATTCGCGCGGTCGTGCAAACACTGCTGGAAGCGGTGGTGCTGGTTGTGCTGGTGGTGATCTTGTTCCTGCAAACCTGGCGCGCGTCGATTATTCCGCTGATCGCGGTGCCGGTATCGGTCGTGGGGACGTTCAGCGTTCTCTATCTGCTGGGCTTTTCCCTTAATACACTGAGCTTGTTCGGGCTGGTGTTGGCTATCGGTATCGTGGTGGATGACGCCATCGTGGTGGTGGAAAACGTTGAGCGAAATATTGAAGAGGGGCTTGCTCCCCTTCAGGCGGCGCATCAGGCGATGCGTGAAGTTTCCGGGCCGATTATTGCCATTGCGCTGGTGCTGTGCGCCGTGTTCGTACCGATGGCGTTTCTCTCTGGGGTAACCGGACAGTTCTACAAACAGTTTGCGGTGACTATCGCGATTTCAACAGTGATCTCCGCCATCAATTCACTGACGCTCTCTCCGGCTCTGGCTGCTCTGCTATTAAAGCCGCACGGCGCACCGAAAGACTTCCCTACCAGGCTTATCGATCGTCTGTTCGGTTGGCTTTTCCGTCCGTTTAACCGTTTTTTCCACCGTAGCTCGAACGGCTATCAGAGGCTGGTTGGCAAAGTGCTCGGACGACGCGGTGCGGTGTTTGCTGTTTACGTGCTGCTGCTCTGTGCCGCAGGCGTCATGTTTAAAGCCGTACCCGGCGGGTTTATTCCGACACAGGATAAGCTGTATTTAATTGGCGGCGTGAAAATGCCGGAAGGCTCTTCGCTGGCACGCACTGATGCGGTGATCCGTAAAATGAGTGAAATCGGGATGAATACCGAAGGTGTGGATTATTCGGTGGCCTTTCCTGGGCTCAATGCGTTGCAGTTCACCAATACGCCGAATACCGGGACGGTCTTTTTCGGCCTGAAACCGTTCGACCAGCGTAAACATTCTGCGGCGGAAATTAACGCCGAGATCAACGCTAAAATCGCACAAATCCAGCAAGGCTTTGGTTTCTCCATTTTGCCACCGCCGATTTTAGGGTTGGGTCAGGGTTCTGGCTATTCGCTGTACATCCAGGATCGCGCCGGTCTTGGTTATGGCGCGCTGCAAAATGCGGTGAACATGATGTCCGGTGCGATTATGCAAACGCCAGGGATGCATTTCCCCATCTCAACCTACCAGGCTAACGTTCCGCAGTTGGATGTGCAGGTCGATCGTGATAAGGCGAAAGCGCAGGGCGTGTCGCTGACCGATCTTTTCGGTACGCTGCAAACCTATCTGGGCTCGTCGTATGTGAATGACTTTAACCAGTTCGGGCGTACCTGGCGTGTGATGGCGCAGGCAGACGGGCCGTTCCGCGACAGCGTGGAAAATATCGCTAATTTACGCACCCGTAATAACCAGGGCGAAATGGTGCCGATTGGCAGTATGGTGAATATCAGTACGACATACGGTCCGGATCCGGTGATTCGCTACAATGGCTACCCGGCGGCGGATCTGATTGGCGATGCCGATCCTCGCGTGCTCTCGTCCACACAGGCGATGACGCAGCTGGAAGGAATGTCTAAGCAGATATTGCCAAACGGGATGAATATTGAATGGACGGATCTCAGCTTCCAGCAGGCCACTCAGGGCAATACGGCGCTGATCGTCTTCCCGGTCGCGGTTCTGCTGGCTTTCCTGGTGCTGGCGGCGTTATATGAAAGCTGGACGCTGCCGCTGGCGGTGATCCTTATTGTCCCGATGACGATGCTGTCCGCTCTGTTTGGCATCTGGCTGACCGGTGGCGATAACAACGTGTTTGTGCAGGTTGGTCTGGTAGTCCTCATGGGGCTGGCATGTAAAAACGCGATTCTGATCGTTGAGTTTGCCCGCGAGCTGGAAATTCAGGGGAAAGGTATCATGGAAGCGGCGCTGGAAGCTTGCCGCCTGCGTTTACGCCCGATAGTGATGACCTCCATCGCCTTTATTGCCGGGACGATTCCGTTGATCCTCGGCCATGGCGCGGGTGCAGAGGTGCGTGGCGTTACCGGGATCACAGTGTTCTCCGGTATGCTGGGAGTGACGCTGTTTGGTCTGTTCCTGACACCCGTGTTTTACGTTACGCTGCGTAAATTCGTTACGCGCGGCAAACCGGTAAAGGACGTTTTGCCAGCGTAGGTTGTTGAGGAGAACAAAAAAACCGCCTTCATAGCAAGGCGGTTTTCTATAGACAAATATACCCGTCATATTTCAGGTTGCATGCGTGTTGGCTATAAGTTATTCGGCCCATCTCTGGGCCTCACCCCCTGCGGGTTGCTGCAAGCGCTGTTCAAAACGGTTAATCGTTTTATCCTGCAACTCGAATTATTTCTTGCAATAAGAAAATAATTAATTCGCTTTTTTATTTATACCGGGCAGTAATTTCAGGCAGCGGATCGCACCCACTGGTATCGGCTTTTTTGACCTCTTCCAGCGCGCTTGCCACGGTATGATGAGCTAAGACGCTTAACGAAGCCTGCTCTGCTTCATCGGCGATAGATTTGAAGTACCAGCATGTGTTGGCACTGACCACACAGCGGGCCGGTACGCCAGGACGCGACGCCCACAGCTTTTTATCTTCTAGTACGGAAACGTAGATATCGCGCAGGGTGATCTTTTCCGCCGGGCGACCAAGATGAATAGAACCGTTGCGGCCAAGCGTTGAGACGATAATGCCGTCACGCGTGAGAGGAACCATTAATTTGCGGATAAAGCTCGGATTAGCTTCCAGACCGTAGGCCAGAATCGCGCTCGTCGAACGTTCACCCAATTGCTCCGCCATCGCTACGCTGAGAACCATCTGCAAAGCTGTCGGGAAGCGGTAATCTAACATTATATTATCCTGGGTTGCGGTGAATCTTGTTCTTTTTGGTACCGCAGAGGTAAGTAATCAATAAGCAGCAATATAACAAATATGGTGATTGTTTTGAAGCAATCTACGATTGATCTGACACGTAAAAAAGAGTTTCCGGCATGCGCCTGGCTCATCACAGGGTTAAATCTGAGTGAGTAAAATTTATTCAGCAAAGTGCGATAATAGAACGAGCAGGAGAGGGTAGCAGAGATCCTTTCATGCTTAAGTACGCATAACACAAAAAAGCGCTAACGCGCCTTCTCGCAGTCCTGGCCGAGTGGGTAAACAAAAAAACGGCCCCATCTCTGAGGCCGTGACTATCAAGACGTCTTACGGTTTCTTCTCGCCCAGCATCGGCGTCTCGTCGAAGAAACTTCATGGTTTACGCCCAAAAGCTCAGGCGATGGTAGATCCACTCATCAGGGGCAAGCTTTTGACTCTTCTGTCAGAATGACTTGCTGCGCTTAACCAGCGGAATATTATCCCCGGTATCGTTTAGCGACCATGAAAAGATTTTCAGCCAGGGTTTCACTTTTCGCTGATTGATATACGTCGCGCTCATACCTTCAATACAGCCCCGGCGCTCGTGGGTATTTTGGGGGTAATCACCATTCAAATCATCCCGCCGACAAAACCTCCGCACATCACAACAAGCCAGGGGGGAAGTCTCCAGGAAGTGAGAGAAACCAGAGCCAGTAGCCCTAAGCAAAAGTCTTGCGGAGTATGGATAGCACTTGTCCATACGGGATTATAAAGTGCGGCCAGTAGTAAGCCAACCACCGCAGCATTGATACCCGACAATGCTGCCCGGATCCGTATGTTTTCTTTCACAAGATCCCAGAACGGCAATGTACCAGTAACGAGCAAAAAAGAGGGCGCAAAAATTGCCAGTAGGCATAATATGCCTCCCTCCCAGCCTGAGGGAAATGGGTTCATCGACGCGCCAAGAAATGCAGCAAAGGTAAAAAGTGGGCCAGGCACCGCCTGAGCGGCGGCGTAACCTGCCAGAAATGTCTCATTACTGACCCAGCCGGTTGGGACGACTTCAGCCTGGAGTAACGGTAACACGACATGACCACCGCCAAATACCAGTGAGCCAGTCCGGTAGAATGCCTCTACCATTACCAGCGTGTGGTTCGGGTATATGGCAGCGAGTATCGGCAATCCAGCCAGCAAAATCAAAAACAGCGTCAGCCAGAATGCCCCTGTGCGAGGTCGTACCGGGATATTCAGTGGTTCATGCCTTTCATTGTGCCCGGGTTGACAAATAAAAAGGCCAATGATTGCCGCGACGCCAATAACACCCAGTTGGCTCAGGGCTCCAGGAAACAGAAGGAGGACGCAAGTAGCCACTGCCATAATGGTAACGCGTGTGGCGTCCGGGCACAGATTGCGCATCATTCCCCATACTGCCTGCGCGACGACGGCAACAGCGACTACCTTAAGACCGTGCAATGCGCCAGGTGGCACTAATTTACCGTAGCTGGATATTCCCTGAGCAAACAGGATAAGTAAAATTGCTGAGGGTAGCGTGAATCCCGCCCAAGCGGCCAGCGCTCCAGAATAGCCTGCCTGGGACAGCCCCAGCGCGATCCCGACCTGACTGCTTGCCGGCCCCGGGAGAAACTGGCAGAGAGCAATTATGTCTGAATAACTCTGCTCACTTATCCATTTACGTCGCGTCACAAACTCATCACGGAAATAACCTAAATGTGCAATCGGGCCACCAAAAGATGTCAGGCCAAGCCTCAGAAATATTAAAAAAACTGCCGCAGGAGTGTGCTCAGAGATAACGTCTTGCTTCATCTCACTTTATTCCTCTTTTTTACGCTACAGGCATGTTGAGACGTTAAGGTTTCGTTAATAAATAGGCATGATACTCATAAGGTCACCCCCCTGCCAAAAAGGCTGAATGATGAACGAACCATTACGAAATGCACTACCTCACAAAGACACTCCCTTTTTCCGCATACTACATATTATTGTAGCCGTACTGGTTTTACTGCAGATCATTAACTCTAATCTCACTGAAAGTGAGGCGCTTAGCGACCATACCCTGACTGGAATCGTAACGTGGTTCCATGTTATCTCAGGATTTGCACTGATTGTCCTTGGAGGAATCATGCTAGTGTGGATGCTTAAGCAACGAGGGTTTCGTTACTATTTTGCCTGGTTGACCCTTGATTTTCGGGGCATCGTTGAAGACATTAAAATGCTCATGTCATTTCGTCTTCCTGAAGCCCATGCTGGTGGAATTGCAGCATTAATCCAGGGACTTGGTGTACTTGCACTATTGGG
>DASYFN010000066.1:0-12312 GCA_036498385.1 Klebsiella sp. | reverse complement strand
TATAACTTCTACCGGATGGCGGGTATGGCAATCGACGGCAAAGATAAGGGCGAAGCAGAGAACGAAGCTAAGCCTATCGACGTCAAGAGCCTGTTACCGTAAGGAGAGGGCAATGGAATTCGCTTTTTATATCTGTGGCCTGATAGCCATCCTCGCCACCCTGCGGGTGATCACCCATACCAATCCGGTGCATGCGCTGCTGTATCTGATTATTTCGCTGTTGGCGATTGCCGGGGTGTTCTTCTCATTAGGGGCTTACTTCGCCGGTGCGCTGGAAATTATCGTCTACGCCGGGGCCATTATGGTGCTGTTCGTGTTCGTGGTGATGATGCTCAACCTGGGCGGCAGCGAAATCGAGCAGGAGCGTCAGTGGCTGAAACCTGGGATCTGGATTGGTCCGGCCATCCTCGCTGCGGTGCTGCTGGTGGTTATCGTTTATGCCATCCTCGGGATTAACGATCAGGGCATCGACGGCGCGGCGATTAACGCCAAAGAAGTGGGTATTGCGCTGTTTGGGCCGTACGTTCTGGCGGTGGAACTGGCCTCCATGCTGCTGCTCGCGGGCCTGGTTGTTGCCTTCCATATCGGCCGCGAAGAGCGCGTCGGGGAAGTGCTGAGCAACCGCCCGAACGACAGCGATAAAAGAAAAACGGAGGAACACGCATGATCCCCTTAACACATGGACTGATCCTCGCCTCTGTCCTGTTTATCCTCGGTCTGACGGGGCTGGTTATCCGCCGCAATCTGCTGTTTATGCTGATTAGCCTGGAGATCATGATCAATGCCGCGGCGCTGGCTTTCGTGGTTGCAGGGAGCTACTGGGGCCAGACCGATGGCCAGATAATGTATATCCTCGCTATCACCCTCGCCGCCGCGGAAGCGAGTATCGGCCTGGCGCTGCTGCTGCAGCTCCATCGTCGTCGCCAGAACCTGAACATCGATTCAGTAAGTGAGTTGCGCGGATGAACATGCTTGCCTTAACCATTCTTTTGCCATTGATTGGCTTTGTTTTGCTGGCCTTCTCTCGCGGTCGCTGGTCGGAAAATTTATCCGCCACCGTGGGTGTGGGTTCGGTAGGCCTGGCGGCGCTGGTCACGGCGTTTGTCGGTGTTGACTTCTTTGCCAACGGCAAACAGGCGGTCAGTGTACCGCTGTGGACCTGGATGTCGGTCGGCGATTTCAACATCGGCTTCAACCTGGTGCTGGACGGTCTCTCCTTGACCATGCTGTCCGTGGTCACCGGCGTCGGCTTCCTGATCCACATGTTCGCCTCCTGGTACATGCGCGGTGAAGAGGGCTACTCCCGCTTCTTTGCTTACACCAACCTGTTTATCGCCAGCATGGTGGTTCTGGTGCTCGCTGATAACCTGCTGGTGATGTATCTCGGCTGGGAAGGTGTGGGCCTGTGCTCCTATCTGCTGATCGGCTTCTATTACACCGATCCGAAGAACGGCGCGGCGGCGATGAAAGCGTTTGTGGTGACCCGCGTCGGCGACGTGTTCCTGGCGTTCGCGCTGTTCATTCTCTACAACGAGCTGGGCACCCTGAACTTCCGCGAAATGGTCGAACTGGCGCCTGCGCACTTCGAAGCCGGTAATAACATGCTGTGGTGGGCAACCCTGATGCTGCTGGGCGGCGCGGTGGGTAAATCTGCGCAGTTGCCTTTGCAGACCTGGCTGGCGGACGCGATGGCGGGTCCAACCCCGGTCTCCGCGCTGATCCACGCCGCCACCATGGTGACCGCCGGCGTCTACCTGATTGCGCGTACCCATGGCCTGTTCCTGATGACCCCGGAAGTGCTGCACCTAGTGGGGATCGTCGGGGCGGTAACGCTGGTGCTGGCAGGTTTCGCCGCGCTGGTGCAGACCGATATCAAACGCGTACTCGCGTATTCCACCATGAGCCAGATTGGCTACATGTTCCTCGCGCTCGGCGTGCAGGCGTGGGATGCGGCGATTTTCCATCTGATGACCCATGCGTTCTTTAAAGCGCTACTGTTCCTGTCGTCCGGCTCGGTGATCCTCGCCTGCCACCACGAACAGAACATCTTCAAGATGGGCGGCCTGCGCAAGTCTATTCCGCTGGTGTACGTCTGCTTCCTGGTGGGGGGCGCGGCGCTGTCCGCACTGCCGCTGGTGACTGCAGGCTTCTTCAGTAAGGATGAAATTCTGGCGGGCGCGATGGCGAACGGTCATCTGAATCTGATGGTTGCCGGTCTGGTCGGGGCATTTATGACCTCCCTGTACACCTTCCGCATGATTTTCATCGTGTTCCACGGTAAAGAACAAATTCACGCTCATGCAGGGAAGGGGATCACCCATCATCTGCCGCTGATTGTGCTGCTGGTGCTCTCGACCTTCGTTGGCGCGCTGATTGTGCCGCCGCTGGAAGGGGTGCTGCCGCAGACCACCGAGCTTGCACATGGGCGCGTCATGACGCTGGAAATTGCCTCCGGGGTTATTGCCATTGCAGGCATTCTGATTGCTGCCTGGCTGTGGCTGGGTAAACGCACGCTGGTGGCGTCAATTGCCAACAGCGCGCCGGGCCGTCTGCTCGGTACCTGGTGGTACAACGCCTGGGGCTTTGACTGGCTGTATGACAAAGTGTTCGTCAAGCCGTTCCTCGGCGTGGCGTGGCTGCTGAAGAGCGACCCACTGAATGCCCTGATGAACATTCCGGCGATCCTTTCCCGCTTTGCAGGCAAAGGTCTGGTGTTGAGCGAAAACGGCTATCTGCGCTGGTATGTGGCTTCAATGGGCATTGGCGCGGTCGTGGTGCTGGCGCTGCTGATGGTATTGCGTTGAGTTTGAGGATTGTGGGAGTTGTCGGGTGGCGCTGCGCTTACCCGACCTACGCGTGGTAGGCCCGGCATGCATAGCGCCGCCGGGCAATAAAACCCGCAATCCGAAGTGAATTTTCTGTGAGAATTCGTTGAAAATCGGTCCTGAACGGGACTTTAACAAGGAATAAAAATCGCCATGTTACTACCCTGGCTAATATTAATTCCCTTTATCGGCGGCTTCCTGTGCTGGCAGACAGAACGCTTCGGCGTGAAAATGCCGCGCTGGATCGCGCTGATCACTATGGGATTGACGTTTCTGCTTGGCCTGCAGTTGTGGATGCAGGGCGGCTATTCTCTCACGCAATCTACCGGTATTCCGCAGTGGCAGTCGGAATTCGTGATGCCGTGGATCCCGCGATTCGGTATTAGCATTCATCTGGCTATCGACGGTTTGTCGCTGCTGATGGTCGTGCTGACCGGGCTGCTCGGCGTGCTGGCTGTGCTCTGTTCATGGCGCGAAATCGAAAAATATCAGGGTTTTTTCCATCTTAACCTGATGTGGATCCTCGGCGGTGTGATCGGCGTATTCCTGGCTATCGACCTGTTCCTGTTCTTCTTTTTCTGGGAAATGATGCTGGTGCCGATGTACTTCCTGATAGCACTTTGGGGTCATAAGGCTTCCGACGGCAAAACGCGTATCACGGCGGCAACCAAGTTCTTCATTTATACCCAGGCAAGCGGTTTAGTGATGCTGATTGCCATCCTGGCGCTGGCGTTTGTCCACTTCAACGCAACCGGCGTATGGACCTTCAATTATGAAGATTTGCTGAAGACGCCGATGTCCCACGGCGTGGAATACATGCTGATGCTGGGCTTCTTTATCGCTTTCGCGGTAAAAATGCCAGTGGTTCCGCTGCACGGTTGGTTGCCGGATGCGCACTCTCAGGCGCCGACTGCGGGTTCCGTTGACCTCGCGGGGATCCTGTTAAAAACCGCAGCCTACGGCCTGCTGCGCTTTGCGCTGCCGCTGTTCCCGAACGCTTCTGCAGAGTTCGCGCCGATTGCCATGTGGCTGGGCGTCATCGGTATTTTCTACGGCGCATGGATGGCCTTCAGTCAGTACGATATTAAGCGCCTGATTGCTTACACTTCCGTTTCCCATATGGGCTTCGTGCTGATTGCTATCTACACCGGTAGCCAGTTGGCTTATCAGGGAGCGGTGATTCAGATGATTGCTCATGGCCTGTCCGCTGCCGGTCTGTTTATTCTGTGCGGCCAGCTTTATGAGCGACTACATACGCGCGATATGCGTCAGATGGGCGGTTTGTGGAGCAAAATTAAGTGGCTGCCAGCGCTGTCGATGTTCTTTGCGGTCGCGACTCTCGGGATGCCGGGTACCGGTAACTTCGTCGGCGAATTTATGATCCTGTTCGGCAGCTATAAAACCGTGCCGGTGATTACCATTATTTCTACCTTTGGTCTGGTGTTCGCTTCCGTGTACTCGCTGTCGATGCTACATCGCGCGTACTTTGGTCAAGCAAAAAGCGAAATCGCCGCGAAAGCGTTGCCGGGAATGTCCCTGCGTGAACTGTCGATCATCCTGCTGCTGGTCGTTCTGCTGGTGCTGCTGGGCTTCTTCCCGCAGCCGGTTCTGGACACCTCGCACTCTGCGATGAGCAACATTCAGCAGTGGTTTGTTAATTCTGTTTCTACTACAAGGCCGTAATTCGCCATGACAATAACTCCACAACAACTGATCGCACTGCTACCGCTGCTGATCGTCGGCTTGACGGTGGTGGTTGTGATGCTCTCCATTGCGTGGCGACGCAATCATTTCCTCAATGCCACGCTGTCGGTTCTCGGCCTCAACGCCGCGCTGATATCACTCTGGTTCGTAGGTCAGAACGGGGCTATGGAGGTCACGCCGCTGATTCGCGTTGACGGCTACTCGATGCTCTATACCGGGCTGGTGCTGCTGGCGAGCCTCGCCACTTGTACTTTCGCCTACCCGTGGCTTGAGGGTTACAAGGACAACAAGGAAGAGTTTTATCTTCTGGTGCTGATCGCCGCGCTGGGCGGCATTTTGCTGGCGAGTGCTAACCATCTGGCGGCACTGTTCCTCGGCATTGAACTGATTTCGCTGCCGCTGTTCGGCCTGGTCGGCTACGCCTTCCGCCAGAAACGCTCACTGGAAGCCAGTATCAAATACACGATTTTGTCCGCCGTTGCCTCTTCGTTCCTGCTGTTCGGTATGGCGCTGGTGTATGCCAATTCCGGTAACCTCTCCTTCCTGGCGCTCGGTCAGAGCCTGACGGATGGCATGCTACACGAGCCGCTGTTGCTGGCGGGTCTCGGTATGATGATTGTCGGTCTTGGCTTTAAGCTGTCGCTGGTGCCGTTCCATCTGTGGACGCCGGACGTATACCAGGGCGCACCTGCGCCGGTATCAACCTTTCTGGCGACCGCCAGCAAGATTGCTATCTTTGGCGTGGTCATGCGCCTGTTCCTCTACATGCCAGTGGGCGACAGCGGAGCGGTGCGCGTGGTGCTGGGCCTGATCGCCTTTGCGTCGATTATCTTCGGTAATCTGATGGCGCTGAGCCAGACCAATATCAAACGCCTGCTTGGTTACTCTTCCATTTCTCATCTTGGTTATCTGCTGGTGGCGTTGATTGCCCTGCAGAGCGGCGAGATGTCGATGGAAGCGGTGGGAGTCTACCTGGCCGGTTATCTGTTCAGCAGCCTCGGCGCGTTCGGCGTGGTGAGTCTGATGTCCAGCCCTTACCGTGGACCGGATGCGGATTCGCTCTACTCCTACCGTGGTCTGTTCTGGCATCGTCCTATTCTGTCGGCGGTGATGACGGTAATGATGCTGTCTCTTGCCGGTATTCCGATGACGCTGGGCTTTATCGGTAAATTCTACGTGCTGGCGGTTGGTGTGCATGCGCATCTGTGGTGGCTGGTGGGGGCGGTGGTGGTTGGTTCCGCGATTGGTCTCTACTACTATCTGCGTGTGGCAGTAAGTCTCTATCTGAGCGCACCGGAGAAACTGAATCGCGATGCGCCTTCTGACTGGCAGTACAGCGCCGGGGGCATTGTGGTGCTGATCTCTGCACTGCTGGTGCTGGTGCTGGGGGTATGGCCGCAGCCGTTGATTAGCCTTGTACAACTGGCGACGCCGCTGATGTAATCGTCTCTGTAGGTGGAGAAGGATCGCTTCGGCGATCCTTTTTTTATTCTACGGTATACGTCATGAAATCTTCCGCCAGCACGGTAGACGGAAATATTTCTCTGCACTCAGCCAGCAGACGCTGGCAGCCTTCAGCGTCATAGCGAGAACTAAAGTGGGTGGCGATAAGCGTGCCGACGCCCGCGTCGCGCGCCAGCGCCGCCGTTTGCTGGCTGGTTGAATGCCCGCGGCTGTTCGCTTTTTCCGCCATCGCCTGTTCGAGCGTCACCTCATGAACCATGACATCCACGCCGCGGGCCAGTTCCCGCGCCGCCTCGCAGGGGGCGGTATCGCCGAAAATCGCCAGCTTCTTACCCGGCGTTGCCGGGCCGAGATAACGGCGGCCGTCAATTACCCGACCATCTTCCAGCTCAACCGTCAACCCCTGTTTTAAGCGGTGGAACAACGGACCGGGAGGCACGCCTTCGGCGATAAGCTGAGCGGCATTAAGGATGCCCGGCTTATCGTGCTGTTCGATACGATAGCCGTAACACTCGACCGGATGGTTTAACGGCCTGGCGCTGACCCGGAAACCTGCTTCATCAAACACCAGCCCCGGTTCTACTTCGACGATAGCGAGCGGATAATCGGTCCAGGACCCGCTAAGACGCAGCGCGGTTTCCACGAACTCTTTAAGTCCCTTTGGCCCGTACAGCGTCAGCGGCAGAGAATTCCCCTGCATCGAACGGCTGCACAGCAGGCCGGGGAGACCGAAAAGATGATCGCCATGTAAATGCGTAATGAAAATCTTATTCAGCTTGCCGGGATGGTAAGGGGTGTGCAAAAACTGATGCTGAGTTCCCTCCCCGCAGTCGAACAGCCACATTTCAGCCATTGTTGGCTGTTGCAAATTCAGTACCATCGACGTCATATTACGCGTACGGGTCGGCACGCCAGCAGATGTCCCCAAAAATAGTAATTCCATTGTCCAGTGTCCTTAGGGCGTGAGTCAAAAAATAAAGTATACCAATTAAGGAACCGCAGATGATGACATGGCAGGATCTTCACCACGCCGAACTGACCGTCCCGCAACTCTATGCCGTGCTGAAATTACGCTGTGCGGTGTTCGTTGTCGAACAAAGCTGTGCCTATCAGGACGTCGATGGCGACGACCTGATAGGGGAGAACCGCCATCTTCTCGGCTGGCGCGGCGATGAACTGATCGCCTACGCGCGCATTCTCAAGAGTGATGATGAGTTTGAGCCGGTAGTGATTGGCCGGGTGATTGTCAGTCCGGTGGCGCGCGGCGAGAAATTGGGTTATCAGTTGATGGAACAGGCGCTGGCCAGTTGCCGCCAACACTGGCCGCAAAAGGCTATCTATCTTAGCGCCCAGGCGCATCTGCAAAAATTCTACGCCAGCTTCGGCTTTGTGCCGGTAACCGAGGTTTATGACGAGGACGGCATCGACCATATCGGCATGGCGTGCGAAATTGCCACCCATTAACAGCCGCGCCAGTTAAAAGCCGCTCCCTCATCGTGGGTACTGCTATTCCGCAGCGGTACCCCGTATAATGTGGGGTTTTTACTCCGTGGAGGTTTGCGTGCTGTCTGTTTCCACTGCCCTGGAAAGCCTGTATAGCTGCCTGGCTGAAGAGTTTCCGCCATCGCCCGGCATGCGAATTTTTGATATACCCTTTGCGCTGAATGATGCCTTTGACCCGCTGCTGTGGTGCAGTCGTCAACCGCAGTGGCCGCAATATTACTGGCAGCAGCGCAGCGGCGATGAGGAGCTGGCTGCTCTGGGAGCGGTAAAAACCTTTTCTTCCCTGGAGCGGGCATACGCTTTTTTGCAGCAACAAGGGCGAGACGACCTGCGGATTTGCGGCCTTAACGCATTTGATCCGCAGCAGGGCATGTTGTTATTGCCGAGGCTGGAGTGGCATCGGCTTGGCGGTAACGCCACGCTACGTCTGGTATTGTGTAGCGATACCTCACTCTCTGACGACGCCTGCGCGGCGCGTGAATTCCTCCGCTCGTTGACGATGCAGCATGGGCGGGCCACGGCGATGCCCTCTCTGCTTAGTGAACAGCATTTCCCGGCTTATCCGCAGTGGCGAGAACTGATTACGCAGGCGACGCAGGCGATAGCGGCAGGGGAAATGGACAAGGTGGTGCTGGCTCGCGCCACAGATTTAGCGTTTTCCGCTCCGTTAAATGCTGGAGCGATTATGGCCGCCAGCCGCCGCAGCAATCTTAACTGCTTCCACTACCTGATGGCTTTTAACCCGCAGGAAGCCTTCTTTGGTTCAACACCGGAACGGCTGTGGCGGCGTCGTGGCGCGTTATTGCGTACCGAAGCGCTGGCCGGAACTGTTGCCAACCATGAGGACGATCGCCAGGCGCAGCGTTTGGGCGACTGGCTGATGAGCGACGATAAGAACCAGCGCGAAAATATGCTGGTGGTGGAGGATATCTGTCAGCGTATGCAAGAGGAGACTCACGCGCTGGAGGTGCTGCCGCCGCAGGTTGTCCGTTTGCGTAAAGTACAGCATTTGCGGCGCTGTATCTGGGCCGAGCTGGATAAAGCTAATGACGTCCGCTGTCTGTATCAGCTCCAGCCCACGGCGGCGGTCGCTGGCTTGCCGCGTCAGGTCGCGCTGGATTTTATCACTCATAACGAGCCTTTTACCCGCGACTGGTATGCAGGCTCCGCCGGTTATCTGTCGCTGGCGCAAAGCGAATTTTGCGTTTCCCTGCGCTCGGCGAAAGTGCAGCAGCATACGCTCAGATTATACGCCGGGGCGGGGATCGTCAGTGGTTCTGACCCGGAGCAAGAGTGGCAGGAAATTGAAAATAAAGCGGCAGGATTGCGTTCATTACTGCTTATAAAGCCTGGATAAAACGATGCATATCAAAACGGCAATATTTTGCTTTATCTATACTTAGTGTCAATATTTGATATCGGGCAAATTCATGTCAGTAAGCGCATTTAACCGCCGCTGGGCGGCGGTGATCCTTGAAGTTTTAACGCGTCACGGCGTGCAGCACATCTGCATTGCGCCCGGCTCGCGCTCGACACCCTTAACCCTGGCGGCGGCGGAAAATCGTGCGTTTATTTATCACACCCACTTTGACGAACGTGGTCTTGGTCATCTGGCACTAGGGCTGGCGAAAGCCAGCGGCCAGCCAGTGGCGGTGATTGTTACCTCTGGCACCGCGACGGCTAACCTCTATCCTGCGCTGATAGAAGCAGGGCTGACCGGTGAAAAACTCATTTTACTGACCGCCGACCGACCGCCGGAGCTGATCGATTGCGGTGCGAATCAGGCCATTCGGCAACCGGGCATGTTTGCCTCGCATCCGTCGCAGACTATCTCCCTGCCGCGTCCGTCGCAGGATATTTCCGCCCGCTGGCTGGTTTCCATTCTCGACCAGGCGCTCGGCGCACTGCACTCCGGCGGCGTTCATATTAACTGCCCGTTTGCCGAACCGCTGTATGGAGATATGGACGACACTGGCGTCGAGTGGCAACAGCAGCTCGGCGACTGGTGGCAGAGCGATAAGCTCTGGCTGAATCAGTCTCTGCATCAAGCGAGCGACATACAGCGCGACTGGTTTTTCTGGCGACAAAAACGCGGTGTGGTGGTCGCCGGGCGGATGAGTGCGGAGGAGGGCTTAAAGGTTGCCGAGTGGGCAAAAACGCTCGGCTGGCCGCTGATTGGCGATGTGCTCTCGCAAACCGGGCAGCCGCTCCCTTGCGCTGACCTGTGGCTCGGCAACGGAAAAGCGGTCAGCGAGCTGGCACAGGCGCAAATTATTGTTCAACTGGGCAGCAGCCTGACCAGCAAACGCGTTTTGCAGTGGCAGGCGACCTGCGAACCTGAAGAGTACTGGCTGGTGGACAAGCTGCCGGGGCGTCTTGATCCAGCTCAGCATCGCGGCCGTCGTCTGGTCTGCGCCATTGACCGCTGGCTTGAGCAGCACCCGGCGGAAAAACGCCGACCATGGGCCGCCGTTATTCCTCAACTGGCGCGCCAGGTATGGCAGGCGGCGGTTGCCAGCAGCGAGGCGTTCGGCGAGGCCCAACTGGCGCAGCGAATCCGTCGCTATCTGCCGGATCAAGGGCAGCTGTTTGTTGGTAACAGCCTGGCGGTGCGCTTAATTGACGCGCTGTCGCAGTTACCCGCAGGCTATCCGGTCTACAGTAATCGCGGAGCCAGCGGAATAGATGGCCTGCTGGCGACGGCGGCCGGAGTGCAACGCGCCAGCGCACGTCCGACACTGGCTATCGTCGGCGATCTTTCGGCGCTTTACGACCTCAACTCGCTGGCGCTGCTGCGTCAGGCTTCAGCGCCGCTGGTGCTCATCGTCGTTAACAATAACGGCGGGCAGATATTCTCCCTGCTGCCTACGCCGCAGGACCAGCGAAGCCAGTTCTATCTGATGCCGCAGAATATCAATTTCGAGCACGCGGCGGCGATGTTCAATCTGACTTATCATCGCCCTGCGGGCTGGAACGAACTGGAACACGTTCTGGATGTTGCCTGGCGAGGAGCTGGCGCGACGCTGATTGAGCTGGTGGTGAATGAAACCGATGGTACGCAAACTCTCCAGCAACTGCTGGCGCAGGTGAGCCAGCTATGACGCTGCACGCAGTGGCTGAACGTGGCCTGTCGGGCTATCCCTGGCTGGTTTTTTTGCACGGATTTTCCGGCGATAGCCATGAATGGCGGGAGGCAGGGCAGGCGTTCGGTGCATATTCGCGTCTCTATATTGACCTGCCGGGCCACGGCGGTTCAGCGAATATTGAGGTAAACCATTTTGCTGATGTCAGTGAGCTTGTTAAGAGTACGCTTAATAGTTACAACATACTAAAGTACTGGCTGGTGGGGTACTCTCTTGGTGGACGGGTGGCGATGTTCTATGCCTGTCAGCCGCGTAAAGGGCTCTGCGGGCTGGTGGTGGAGGGTGCGCATCCGGGCTTGCGGGATGATAACCAGCGCCTGCTGCGCCAGCGCAGCGATGCCGCCTGGGCCGAACGCTTTCGCGACGAGCCGCTGACGCAGGTCTTTGCAGACTGGTATCAGCAGCCGGTCTTCGCCTCCCTTGATGTCGCGCAGCGTGCGGCGCTGGTTGCGCTACGCAGCCGCAATAACGGTAGGGCGTTGGCGGCGATGCTGCAGGCCACCTCACTGGCTGAACAACCCGATCTCCGTGAGTCGTTACGGGCTTGCGATTTCCCTTTTCATTACCTTTGCGGCGAACGCGATGGCAAGTTTCGCGCCATCGCGGACGAGCTATCCGCAACCATCCATGTGATTAATGATGCCGGACACAACGCGCATCGGGAAAATCCCGATGCTGTCGTGTCTTGTCTGGCGCAGTTTTTAACGAATTAACTGAAGGACACTTTATGATCTCTCTTGATGAAGCAATGCTTTACGCCCCGGTTGAATGGCAGGACTGTTCCGAAGGCTATACCGACATTCGTTATCAAAAATCGGCGGATGGGATTGCCAAAATTACCATCAACCGCCCGCAGGTACGCAACGCATTCCGTCCGTTGACCGTCAAAGAGATGATTCAGGCGCTGGCGGATGCCCGCTATGACGATAATATTGGCGTCATCGTCCTGACCGGTGAAGGAGACAAAGCGTTTTGCGCCGGCGGCGATCAGAAAGTCCGCGGCGACTACGGCGGTTATCAGGATGATTCGGGCGTCCATCACCTCAACGTTCTCGATTTCCAGCGCCAGATCCGCACCTGCCCGAAACCGGTGGTGGCGATGGTGGCGGGTTACTCCATCGGCGGCGGCCACGTACTACATATGATGTGCGATCTGACCATCGCGGCGGAAAACGCCATCTTCGGCCAGACTGGTCCGAAAGTCGGCTCCTTCGACGGCGGCTGGGGCGCCTCCTATATGGCGCGCATCGTTGGGCAGAAAAAAGCTCGAGAGATCTGGTTCCTGTGCCGTCAGTACGACGCGCAGCAGGCGCTGGATATGGGCCTGGTCAATACCGTGGTGCCGCTGGCGGATCTGGAAAAAGAGACCGTGCGCTGGTGCCGCGAAATGCTGCAAAACAGCCCGATGGCGCTGCGCTGCCTGAAGGCGGCCCTCAACGCCGACTGTGACGGACAGGCGGGTCTGCAGGAGCTGGCGGGTAACGCCACCATGCTGTTCTACATGACCGAAGAGGGGCAGGAAGGACGCAACGCGTTTAACGAAAAACGCCAGCCGGACTTCAGCAAATACAAACGGAACCCGTAATGCGTCGCGCGCAGGTTTACCGCTGGCAGATACCGATGGACGCGGGCGTGGTGCTGCGCGAGCGGCGGTTAAAAACCCGTGACGGACT
>DASYFN010000065.1:0-67312 GCA_036498385.1 Klebsiella sp. | reverse complement strand
TCTTTAGCCCATGAATAACAAGCAGAAAGTACCATACTAAAAACCGAAGTGAAGGGATATACAGACAGATCAACAGATGAGGAAAAGGTTCAAAAAAATCCCTGACGAATAAGTCAGGGATTTGTGTATAAGAGACAGCCCATCAGCAGGGAGAGGCCGGTCGTTTATTTAGAAGCCGCGCTGCTCTTTAATCAGTTCCCAGGCTTTCTGGATCTCCTGCGCTTTCTGCTTAGCCATCTCCATCATCTCCGGCGGTAAACCTTTCGCCACCAGCTTATCCGGGTGGTGTTCGCTCATCAGCTTACGGTAAGCGCGCTTGACGGTGGCGGCATCGTCGGTCGGTTTTACCCCCAGCACATTGCAGGCATCTTCAAGGGTTGGCCCGCGCTGCGACTGCTGCCAGTTCGCGTTGCCGCCGTGTTGCCCCCTGGATTGCTGCTGCGAGCCGCCGCCAAACTGCGCCCCTCCCTGCATCATGCGCAGGAACTGCTCAAACTGGGCGCGGGAAATACCCAGTTCATCGGCAATCACAAACAGCACGTCACGTTCGTTGGGATGCAGAGCGCCGTCGGCAAAAGCCGCCTGCAACTGAATTTCCAGAAACATCCGAATTAAATCAAAGCGCCCAAAGCAGACGCTGCGCAGCTGACGCATTTTCTCACGCAGCGGGTAATTATCTGATTTCCCTACCCGAAACGCATGTTGTGCCGCAATTCGTGCTTCACCGTGAAGATGCATTCGATCCATCAGTAAATTGGCGACATGAATATCGGCTTCGGTGACACGCCCTTTAGATTTGGTCAGATGCCCCATCACTTCAAAAGTGGTGGAGAAGAACAGCGACTGGCGCTCCTGCTGGTTGGCAAAGACATTCAACCGGCGACTACGTGCGTGGTCAAACATATGTCCTACTAAGAACCCCAGCACCACGCCCCAGAAGCCCCCTCCCATCATTAACGCCACTGCAACACCAATTATTTTCCCCAAATACTGCATAGACTCCCCAATCTCTCTGCCGCCAGTTAAGCTATATCTGACCGCACGTTACAAAGCGTTTACGCCTCGGTCAATTGTGGGACATAGCCTATAATTTGCTTTATCATACTCGTCATTCTACACGGTGCCTAACGCTCGGGAAGTAAACGAGCAGGATTAACACTAGCGCGATTTAGATGAGTACGTTAGGCTCTGACCGTTTGCAAGCCGCTGCCACACGATGACGGAACAACAAATACAACGTATGAAAAAACGTATTCCCAGCCTCCTGGCCACCATGATTGCCAGCGCCTTGTATAGCCAGCAGGGCCTTACTGCCGATCTCGCCACACAGTGTATGCTTGGCGTTCCAGGCTATAATCGTCCTTTGGTTGAAGGGAAACCCAACAACCTGCCGGTGACGATCAATGCCGACCATGCGAAAGGCAACTATCCTGATAACGCCGTATTTACCGGTAATGTTGATATCAGTCAGGGAAACAGCCGACTGCAGGCCGATGAGGTTCAGCTTCATCAGCGACAGGCGGCAGGCCAGCCGGTGCGCACGGTTGATGCTCTCGGCAACGTTCACTATGACGACAATCAGGTGATCCTCAAAGGGCCAAAAGCCTGGTCGAATCTGAACACCAAAGATACCAACGTCTGGCAGGGCGATTACCAAATGGTCGGCCGTCAGGGGCGTGGTACCGCAGACCTGATGAAACAGCGCGGCGAAAACCGTTATACCATTTTAGAAAACGGCAGCTTTACCTCCTGTCTGCCGGGGTCTGACACCTGGAGCGTAGTCGGCAGTGAAGTTATCCACGACCGCGAAGAACAGGTGGCTGAGATCTGGAACGCACGCTTCAAGCTCGGTTCCGTGCCGATTTTTTACAGTCCCTACCTGCAACTGCCAGTAGGCGACAAGCGTCGTTCAGGTTTCCTGCTCCCCAACGCCAAATACAGCACCAAAAACGGCGTAGAATTCTCTCTTCCTTACTACTGGAATATCGCACCTAACTTTGATGCTACGCTGACCCCGCACTATATGAACAAGCGCGGCGGCGTGATGTGGGAAAACGAATTCCGCTATCTGACCACAGCAGGAACCGGTTTAGTCCAGTTCGATTACCTGCCATCGGATAAAATTTACCAGGACGATCACTCTGACGACAGCAACAGCCGTCGCTGGTTGTTTTACTGGAACCACTCCGGAGTCGTAGACCAGGTATGGCGCTTTAACGCCGATTACACCAAAGTCAGCGACCCGAACTACTTTAACGATTTCAGCTCTAAATACGGTTCCAGTACCGATGGCTACGCCACACAGAAACTCAGCGCGGGCTACGCTAATCAGAACTTTGACGCCACCGTATCGACCAGGCAGTTCCAGGTCTTTAACCGCGACTCAAGCAACGCCTATTCCGCTGAGCCGCAACTGGACGTCAATTATTACCAGAACGATGTCGGCCCGTTTGATACCCATCTTTATGGTCAGGCTGTGCATTTTGTTAACTCGAACAGTAAGATGCCGGAAGCCACTCGAGTTCACTTAGAGCCGACCATCAACCTGCCGCTGTCTAACGGCTGGGGGAGCATCAACTCTGAGGCAAAACTGCTGGCCACCCATTACCAGCAAAGTAACCTTGATCGCTACAACGCGGCCAATAGTACCAACTATAAAGACTCCGTTAACCGCGTAATGCCACAGTTTAAAGTCGATGGTAAAATGGTTTTCGAGCGCGATATGCAAGAGAACTATACCCAGACGCTTGAACCACGGGTGCAGTATCTGTATATCCCCTATCGTGACCAGAGCAAAATCGGCAGCTACGACTCAACACTGCTGCAATCGGACTACAGCGGCCTGTTCCGCGACCGCACCTACAGCGGTCTTGACCGCATTGCTTCTGCCAACCAGGTCTCCACCGGCGTCACATCTCGTGTTTATGATGCTGCCGCCGTTGAACGTTTTAATATTTCCGTTGGTCAAATCTACTATTTCACCGAGGCACGCACCGGTGACGACAACATCAACTGGGAGAACAACGACACGCGAGGTTCACTGGTATGGGCTGGCGATACCTACTGGCGCATTGCCGATGACTGGGGTTTACGCGGGGGAATTCAGTACGATACGCGTCTGGATAACATCGCTACCGCCAGCGGAACCGTGGAATACCGTCGCGACGAAAACCGTTTAGTACAACTTAACTATCGTTACGCGAGTCCGGAATACATTCAGGCGACTCTGCCGTCGTATTCTACCGCCCAGCAGTACAAAGGTGGGATATCTCAGGCCGGTATGGTCGCCAGTTGGCCAATTGTTGATCGTTGGGCAGTTGTCGGCGCGTACTACTACGATACGAATAACAGACAGTCAGTGAACCAGATGCTAGGGGTACAGTATAGCTCCTGCTGTTATGCTATCCGCGTCGGCTATGAACGTAAGATCAATGGCTGGGATAGCAACAACAACAAAAGTAAATACGATAATACCTTCGGCTTTAACATTGAGCTGCGCGGCCTGAGCTCCAATTATGGCCTCGGCACCCAGCAGATGCTGCGTTCGAACATTTTACCGTACCAGCGCTCTCTGTGATGTGGCTGGTTTAAACGTAATCCGCAATTGCGGTTAATTGAAATGGAAAAAGTATGAAGAACTGGAAAACGCTGCTTCTCGGTATCGCCATGATCGCGAATACCAGTTTCGCTGCCCCACAGGTTGTCGATAAAGTAGCAGCTGTCGTCAATAATGGCGTTGTTCTGGAAAGCGACGTTGATGGCTTGATGCAATCGGTAAAACTTAACGCTCGCCAGGCCGGGCAGCAGTTGCCGGATGATGCAACCCTGCGTCATCAGATCCTTGAGCGGTTGATCATGGATCAAATTGTCCTGCAGATGGGACAGAAAATGGGCGTGAAGATCTCTGACGATCAGCTCGACCAGGCTATCGCCAACATCGCGAAACAAAACAACATGACCATGGATCAGATGCGCAGCCGTCTGGCC
This sequence comes from Klebsiella sp., assembly GCA_036498385.1. GTDB lineage: Bacteria > Pseudomonadota > Gammaproteobacteria > Enterobacterales > Enterobacteriaceae > Klebsiella. Next base: position 63,325 of record DASYFN010000065.1, on the reverse strand, counting down.
TATGACGGTATTAACTACAACACTTACCGTAATCAGATCCGTAAAGAGATGCTGATTTCGGAAGTACGTAACAACGAAGTTCGTCGCCGCATCACCGTTCTGCCGCAGGAAGTAGAAACTCTGGCGAAGCAGATCGGCGATCAAAACGACGCCAGTACCGAGTTGAACCTGAGCCACATTCTGATCCCGCTGCCGGAAAACCCAAGTTCCTCAGAGGTTTCCGCTGCGCAGGAGCAGGCAAACTCTGTGGTTGAGCAGGCTCGCGGCGGTGCGAACTTCGGCAAACTGGCTATCACCTACTCCGCCGACCAGCAGGCGCTTAAGGGCGGCCAGATGGGCTGGGGACGTATTCAGGAACTGCCGGGGATCTTTGCCCAGGCGCTGAGCACGGCGAAGAAAGGCGATATTGTCGGCCCGATTCGTTCTGGCGTCGGTTTTCACATTCTGAAAATTAACGACATGCGCGGCGGCAGCCAGAGTATTTCAGTCACTGAAGTTCACGCCCGCCATATCCTGCTGAAGTCATCGCCGATCATGAATGACGATCAGGCACGCACGAAGCTGGAGCAGATCGCGGCTGACATTAAGAGCGGAAAAACCACTTTTGCTAAAGCGGCAAAAGAGTTCTCTGAAGATCCAGGCTCTGCTAACCAGGGCGGTGATTTAGGTTGGACAACGCCTGATATCTTCGATCCGGCGTTCCGTGATGCTATTCTTCGCCTTAACAAAGGTCAGATCAGCGCACCGATTCACTCCTCCTTCGGCTGGCACCTGATTGAACTGCTGGATAGCCGCAACGTCGACAGGACCGATGCCGCACAGAAAGACCGCGCTTATCGCATGCTGATGAACCGCAAATTCTCTGAAGAAGCAGCGACCTGGATGCAGGAACAGCGTGCCAGCGCCTACGTTAAAATTCTGAATAACTAATCGTATTTGCCTCATACACAGCATCGCCCAGAGTGTATCGAGGCGGTAAAGCGAATCGCCCTGGCTTCTGACTGGGGCGATAAACGCAGCCAGTCAGCGATCGCCTGAAGGAAGACCAGTATGAATCGAGTTGTTATCACTCCCGGCGAGCCTGCCGGGATTGGCCCCGACCTTGTGGTGCAGCTTGCACAGCGCGACTGGCCAGTAGAGCTGGTGATTTGCGCCGATGGCGCTCTGTTATCTGACCGGGCAAAACAGCTCGCTCTTCCCTTATCTCTTCTGCCTTATGATCCTACTGTCCCGGCTACGCCGCAGCGCGCAGGCACCCTCACCCTTCTTCCCGTCGCGCTCAGCGCGCCGGTTGAACCAGGTGTGCTCAACGTGAACAACGGCAGCTACGTGGTGGAAACGTTGGCCCGCGCCTGCGATGGTTGCCTGAACGGTGAGTTCGCCGCGCTGATTACCGGGCCGGTACACAAGGGCATTATCAACGATGCCGGGATCGCTTTTACCGGCCATACCGAGTTCTTCGAAGAGCGCTCGCAGGTCAGTAAAGTGGTTATGATGCTGGCGACCGAAGAGCTGCGCGTGGCGCTGGTGACCACTCATCTGCCGTTAAAAGCGATAAGCGATGCCATTACTCCCGAGCTGCTGCGGGAAATCATCACCATCCTGCATCATGACCTGCGTACCCGGTTTGGCATTAATAACCCGCACGTGCTGGTTTGTGGTCTGAACCCACACGCCGGCGAAGGCGGCCATATGGGTACGGAAGAGATTGATACCATTATTCCGGTGCTGGAAGAGATGCGCGCGAAGGGCATGAATCTGAGCGGCCCGCTTCCGGCAGATACCCTGTTTCAGCCCAAATATCTCGACCATGCCGATGCAGTACTCGCGATGTATCACGATCAGGGTCTGCCCGTGCTAAAATACCAGGGCTTTGGCCGCGCTGTGAATATTACGCTCGGTTTACCATTTATTCGTACTTCCGTTGACCACGGTACCGCACTTGAACTTGCGGGCCAGGGGAAAGCGGAAGTCGGCAGTTTTATCACGGCGCTTAATCTCGCCATCACAATGATTGTTAATACTCAATGAATAATAGAGTCCATCAGGGCCACTTAGCCCGTAAACGCTTCGGGCAAAACTTTCTCAACGATCAGTTTGTGATCGACAGCATTGTCTCGGCCATCAATCCGCAAAAAGGTCAGGCGATTGTTGAAATCGGCCCCGGCCTCGCCGCGCTGACCGAACCGGTCGGTGAACGCCTCGACCAGTTGACTGTTATCGAACTGGATCGCGACCTGGCCGCACGTCTGCAAACGCATCCGTTCCTCGGACCTAAACTGACTATTTATCAGCAGGATGCGATGACCATGAACTTCGGCGAACTGTCGCAGACCATGGGCCAGCCGCTGCGCGTATTCGGCAACCTGCCGTACAACATCTCGACCCCACTGATGTTCCATCTGTTCAGCTATACTGATGCCATTGCCGATATGCACTTTATGCTACAAAAAGAGGTGGTCAATCGCCTGGTTGCCGGGCCGAACAGTAAGGCGTATGGTCGGTTAAGCGTAATGGCGCAGTATTACTGCCAGATTATCCCGGTACTTGAAGTACCGCCGGGTGCCTTTACGCCACCGCCTAAAGTCGATTCCGCCGTGGTGCGCCTGGTGCCTTACCGCACGCTGCCGTATCCGGTGAAAGAAGTGCGCGTACTGAGCCGTATCACGACAGAAGCGTTCAACCAGCGCCGGAAAACGATCCGCAACAGTCTGGGCAATCTGTTCAGCGTTGAAGTTCTGAGTGAACTGGGTATCGACCCGGCGAAGCGCGCAGAGAATATTTCCGTGGCGCAGTACTGTCAGCTGGCTAACTGGTTATCTGAGAACGCGCCCACCAAGGAGAGCTAACCATGATTAATTCGCCCCGAGTTTGTGTACAGGTGCAAAGCGTCTATATCGAATCGCAATCTTCTCCGCAAGAAGAGCGCTACGTCTTCGCTTATACCGTCACCATTCGCAATCTGGGGCGGACTCAGGTTCAGCTTCTTGGCCGCTACTGGCTTATCACCAACGGACACGGTCGTGAGACCGAAGTCCAGGGTGAAGGCGTTGTCGGCGAGCAGCCGCATATTCCGGCTGGCGGTGAATACCAATATACCAGCGGTGCAGTCATTGAAACGCCGCTGGGCACCATGCAGGGACATTATGAGATGATCGATGTGAACGGCGCGCCGTTCACCATTGAAATCCCTGTTTTCCGTCTCGCAGTACCCACTCTCATCCATTAAAACAATGTCTACATACCTTATTGGCGATATTCACGGTTGCTACGATGAACTGATCGCATTATTAGAGCAGGTGGAGTTTAACCCTGAGACTGATACGCTGTGGCTGACGGGCGACCTGGTCGCGCGCGGCCCCGGTTCGCTCGAAGTACTGCGTTTCGTGAAACAACTTGGCGACAGCGTACGCATCGTGCTGGGCAATCATGACCTGCACCTGCTGGCGGTCTTTGCCGGGATTAGCCGCAACAAACCCAAAGATCGGCTGAAATCGCTGCTTGAAGCGCCGGACGCCGACACTCTGCTCAACTGGCTGCGTCGTCAGCCGATGATGCAAATCGATGAAGAGAAAAAGCTGGTGATGGCCCATGCCGGGATCACGCCGCAGTGGGATCTGGAAACCGCTAAACAGTGCGCCCGCGACGTGGAAGCCGTACTCGCCAGCGACTCCTACCCGTTCTTCCTCGATGCGATGTACGGCGATATGCCGAACAACTGGAGCAACGAACTTAGCGGACTGGCGCGCCTGCGCTTTATCTCTAACGCCTTTACCCGCATGCGCTACTGCTTCCCTAACGGGCAGCTTGATATGTATGCCAAAGAGGCGCCGGAAAACGCGCCTGCACCGCTAAAACCCTGGTTTGCCATTCCCGGACCAGTGACCAGCGAGTACAGCATTGCCTTTGGTCATTGGGCTTCGCTGGAAGGAAAAGGCACGCCGGAAGGGATTTACGCGCTGGATACCGGCTGCTGCTGGGGCGGCAATCTTACCTGCCTGCGCTGGGAAGATAAAACCTGGTTCACGCAGCCATCGAACCGGCTGCTGAATTTACATTCTGGCGAAACAGCGGCTATTTGACCGACAGAGTCAGGCCTACGTTCGTAGGCCTGCTGAGCTGGTATAAAATTTCAATAATCATCTATCAAAGGCAGCTCGCGATCCCTGGACCAGCGCGAATACAGCGCCAACGCTGAATTCACCTCGTCGATATCAAAGCTACAAACCAATTCCTCTAACTCTTTTGGATCGGCATCGGGCACACCAATAATCTCCAGAAGCTCTTCAAACCCCTCTTTGTTATTGTGTGGGTTATTAATGATCTCCAGCATATGCGTATAGCTACCTGGTCCGCCGCAATCCTCCATTGGGCAAATCATTTCACCTTCGATGCATTCGAACGGACAAAGCATCTCATCCGGAAAATAGTTTTTATCTTCCAAAGTGATTTCGTGCAACCAGTCATCGCCAAAATCATAACGATAAATAAGCGTATTCCCCTTCTTCTTAAGGAGTTCATTTAGACGGGTAACAGCTTCATATTCATCTGTCGACGATTCCGGAAGCTCCGTATAAATTTTCTTCTTAAAAATGAAATCGTGAAGATGGCTATCCTCCCATCCCATCACTATTTGAAGAACGTCATGTAAACGATCAAGCGTGATACTCGCAGGCACGACAAACCGACGCCAGACAGCAGGCGTTGTCTCTGTAAGGGTAACTTTCAACTGATAGAAATTATTCATCCGAAACTCCATCTAAGGTTCATTATAATTTACTGACAGCCTTACATTACTCGTTAAAAAACACCTAGCGGCGCTCCAGAATCTCGAAGCAATAGCTGTGGGAATTCTGTGCATCTGCGTCATGAAACTCACTGAATACCGACTCCCACTCATCGGGATCGTAATCCGGGAAATGGGTGTCGCCCTCCACTTCCGCATCAATATGCGTCAGATAGAGCTTGTGCGCTTTCGGCAGGAACTGCTCATATACGCGTCCGCCGCCGATCACCATCATCTCTTCCACCTCGCCGCAAGCGGCAATGGCTTCATCAACCGACTTTACCCACTGCACGCGATCGTCGGTGCCGGGCTGACTACTAATAACGATATTTTTACGTCCCGGTAACGGGCGACCGATGGATTCCCAGGTAAGACGCCCCATCACTACCGGTTTGTTTAAGGTATTGCGCTTAAACCAGGCGAGATCGGCAGGCAGGTTCCATGGCATGGCGTTTTCCATACCAATGACGCGATCTACCGCTAACGCCGCAATCAGACTGATCATTGAATAATTCCTGAATACTAAAAATTGCCGCCACTATACGGAAAGCGCAATACTTCGTCGACTGCATGAAGGGTAAAGAAGCAGAAAATTTTAAGATTTGCTGGCGAGCCCACGTAAGCCCCGTGAGCCGCCAGAACAGGTTGTAAGTTGAAAACAAAATGTTACTTATAAAGCTAACGTAACACCCTGAATTCACCTCATACTGAGGGTTTATTTTGCGGCTCATCGGCGATGTCACCGGTATGCCGCCCCTCTTCCGTCCCCTGCCAGCCATGACGCTGAACCAGCGATAAGTGATTGCGGTCTTCGTTGATAATACCGGTCAGCATATCACTGGTGCGCTTGAATACCGCCACCCGGGAAGCCGCGTCGTTTTCCGCCATCGCCACCATCTCTTCGACCATTTGCAGGTTGAAACGGCGGAACAGGTCGGCGCGTTCGCGGGCCTCGTACGCTCCCAGGCCCAGCGCCTCCAGAGTCATACGCCCGGACTTCAGCGCAGCTTCAAAAGTCTCACGCTCCGGTGCTTCGACCCCGACCTGACGCAGCTTGATGTAATGATCGACATCGCGAGCGCGGGAGATGATCTGCAAATGCGGGAAATGCTCTTTTGCCAGCTCCGCCAGCTGAATGTTAGTTTGCGGATCGTCGATGGCATTAATCAGCACCTCCGCTTTTTCCGCCCCCGCCGACTCCAGCAGATCAACCCGCGTCGCATCGCCATAGAACACCTTCATATCAAACTTACGCAGGGTATCGACATGATCAGGATCGTGATCGAGGATAACCATCTTCACGCCGCTGGAGAGTAGCACGCGGCCGGCAATCTGCCCGTAACGACCGAAGCCAGCGATAATCACCCGCGGCTGCTCTTCGTCAATTTCATCGGCCTCGCGTTCCTGACTGCTGGCAGATTTCTCCAGCCGGGTCAGCAGCACCAGCAGGATCGGTGTTGCCGCCATCGATAGCGCCACGGCCAGGGTCAGCGCCTTCGCCCACTCGCTGTCCAGTACATCGGCCATCTGTGCCGCGCCAAAAACCACAAAGGCGAATTCACTCCCCTGCCCCAGCAGCACCGCAAACCAACGGCGCTGGGCGCGCGGCACCCCCAATGGTCTGGCGATAAGCCACAACATCAGGGATTTAATGACCAGGAACCCTACCAGTAAAATCAGAATACGCAGCGGATGGGTCACCAGCGTACCGAAGTCGATAGACATTCCGACGCCGATAAAAAACAACCCCAGCAGCAGACCTTTAAACGGTTCAATATCGCTTTCCAGGGCGTGGCGGTACTCCGAACTCGCCAGCAGCACCCCGGCAAGGAATGCCCCCATCGCCATCGATAACCCAACCTCTTCCAGCAACAGTCCGAAGCCAAATACCAGGAACAGCGCCACGGCGCTGAACACTTCGCGCAGGCCGGAGCGCGCGACAAAACGCAGCATCGGCCGGGTCAGATAACGTCCAAGCGCCACCACCAGCGCCAGCGCGCCCGCCACTTTCAGGGCCGAAAGCGCAAACGCACCCAGCGTCGTCGAGCCACCGCTCGCCGCCAGCAGCGGGATCATCGCCACCAGAGGAATGGCCGCGATGTCCTGAAACAGCAGCACCGCAAAGGCGCTCCGGCCCAACTGCGTGACCGTCAGGTTACGTTCGTTCATCGCCTGCATGGCGATCGCCGTTGAGGAGAGCGCCAGGGTCATACCAATCAGCTCCGCAACCTGCCAGCGCAGACCAAGCGACATACAGAACAGGCCAATCAGCACGCCGCAGACGACCATCTGTAGCGCCCCGCCGCCGAACACCGAGGTACGCAGTTTCCACAGGCGCTGGGGATCCAGCTCCAGGCCGATGACAAAAAGCATCAGTACCACACCAATTTCCGCAAAGTGCAGAATCGACTCGGCGTCGGTGACCAGCCGCAGCCCCCACGGGCCAATAATACAGCCGGCAATTAAATAGCCGAGCACCGACCCCAGCCCGAGACGTACGGCAATCGGCACAATCAGCGCGGCGGACCCTAGATAGATGAGCGCCTGAATCAGCGTATGGCTATCCATTATTATGTGCCTCCTGCCATTCGATTAAACGTTGCCGATAGTGACGCGCCTGCGCCTGAAGGGTTTCGTCATCACAGATAAAAGTACAATGCATAGCAAACGGCGGTAGCCATTTCATGCCGCAGTACAGCGCGGTCGCCTGCAGCGGTTGTGCCAGAACGTCAAAACCGGGGAAGGAACCAATATCAAAGTGGCTTTCGCCGCCACCGGTAGTGACCGCCCACATCAGCGATTTACCGCGCAGCGCGATGCCGTTATGTCCATATGCCCAGCCGTGCGCCAGGACTTTGTCCATCCACAGCTTCAGCAGCGGCGGCACACTGTACCATTGCATCGGATGCTGCCAGATGACCAGATCGGCGCGGGCCAGCGCAGCCTGCTCGGCGGCGATATCGATATTGAAATCGGGATAAAGTTGATAGAGGGAGCGTATCTCTACGCCATCAAGCGCCCCTGCCTGCTCAAGCATCCGCTTATTCGCATGCGAGTGCTGCGGATACGGATGCGCATAAATAATGAGAATCATGTTTAGCCTGTTGTTTTACCGTTCTGTTTTATAAGAGAGTGTAGTCAGTAATCCAACAGGCTAATAGTGAATATTATTGAGTAGATGAATGGAGAAAACTGAACTAGTTATCCAGTTCGCTCATATTTTTCACCTGATCGCGGTTAATTTGCTCCGTCTGGCCTGTTTCCGCATTTTTGTACGAGACCAGGCCCGTGTCATCGTCCACATGCGGTTTACCGTCGGTAATAATGGTTCGGCCATCGGTTGTACGTACAGCCTGGTTCGAGGAGCACCCGGCGAGGGTGAAGAGAGTTGCTGCGGCTAAAATGGATGCGATTAATCGTTTCTCTTGCATGGTGTTCTCCCCGCTTTTCAGTCATTTTCAGTGATATACCCATTAACTGTAGACGCACTGACTGACCCTGAGGGCAAATACAGAACACTCTGAAGCTTCACCTTAGCGCAGCGGTTTCCTGCGAATTGTCATCGTACTGGTCTGGGCAAGCGTCAGGCCACGTGTTTCTGGCGCGAAGGCAATGGAAACCAACAACCCGATCAACGAGATCCCCGCGCCCATCAGCATGACCTGACTAATGCCATATTTCGTAATGAAGATCGGCAGTGCCCAGGTAGAGAGAATGGTGCCGATACGGCTCAATGACATGATCACGCCTACTGCGGAGGCGCGGATGTCGGTTGGGAACAGTTCATTGGGATAGAGCCACTGCAAATTCCCCGGTCCGCCGGAGAAAAAGGCGTAGACTGCAAATGCCGTCACTACCAGCCAGATGCCCATTTCCGGGATCAGCCCCAGCACCGCCAGTGCCAGCGTCATCATCACAAAACTGCCAATCAGCAGCGGTCGCCGCCCCGCGCTGTTCAGCCAGAACATCGGCGGGATACAACCCAGCATAAAGAACAGGCTTATCACCACATTTCCCAACGCCGCGCTCTTCCCGGCCCCCAGTCCCAACAGTCCGACAATCTGCGGACCAAATGTGTAAATGGCAAACATCGGGATCACCTGACAGGTCCAGATCGCCGCGACAAACAGCACAAACGGAAAGTGGCGACGATTAAACAACTGCAAAAAGCGGGTCTCCTGCGTCGTGTCTTCATCGAACGCCACTGGCTCGCCGAACAGCTTGATCATCATCGCTTCGCACTCTTTGACCCGCCCTTTGCGCAGCAGCCAGCGTGGGGATTCGGGCAGATCGAAGCGGCCGATCAGGATCAGCAAACAAGGGATCGCCGCGCTCCCCAACATCCAGCGCCAGCCGCCTTCGACGTCATACAGCCAGTAACCAACCAGATCGGCACAGGTCGCGCCGACGTACCACATCGCTGCAATAAAACTGATCGAGAAGGCACGTTGCCGGGTGCTGGAAAACTCGGTGATCATCGAGGTGGCAATGGGATAATCCGCACCAATCACGATCCCAATCAGCACCCGCATCACCAGCAGTTCAACCGGGGATGAGACAAACATGGTGGCCACCGATATCACCCCAATCGCGATGATATCGATGAGAAACATTTTGCGCCGCCCCACTTTGTCCGAGATATAACCAAACAAAGAGGTGCCGACAAACAGCCCGGCCAGCGTGCCCGCACCCAGCAGGCCAATCCAGTCAGCATCCAGTTTCAGCGCTGGCGTGAGCTGTTCCAGCGCAACGCCAATCATCACCAGCACATAACCGTCCAGAAACGGCCCACCGCTTCCCCACAGCATGATCCTGCGGTGAATCGAGGAGAACTTGATGTCATCAAAGTTCCTGGGCTGTTTCATGAGCGCATCCTTTGGTGGAATCAATCTTGTAGGTCTGATAAGCGAAGCGCTATCCGGCATGAGTCCTGTCATGGCCTGATGGCGCTTCGCTTATCAGGCCTGCGCCGACGTGTTAGCCGTAGCGAAACTCCACGCCGAAGGTGCCACGCGGGTACTCCCACTTCTCAAGCGCCGTATCAAGCCCCAGAATCCGACAGGTGCCGCACTCCAGGCAACCGGCGTAATCAAAGCGCACGCTGCCGTCATCCTGCTTTTTGTATAGCCCGGCAGGACAGGCCCTGATCAACACTTCCAGCACCTGTTTGTCCGGTGCCGCCTTCATGATGATGTGCGGATTCTCTTCATCCACATTGAATTTGTTGACGCCCAGTTTGACGTCCACGTTGACGGGAGAAGTCATAATACGGTCACTCCTTTAATGCCATCCTTCATCAGGTTGATGAATCCGACCTTCTTCGCATGGCGCAGGATCGTCTTACGCATCGGCACCGGCGCGCTGCCGTCGACGGTAAAGAGATCGTGTGCGATACCAACAACCATTTCCGGATAACGGGTGAATATGCGCGGGTTATCGAGGAACGCTGGCAGCCGCTGGTACATGCGCATATCACGCATCGGACCGGTGTCGAGATGCTGGCGATACTCCGCCAGTCCCTGACGGGTAAAGTCGTTGCTTTGCATGGCGGAAAGCACCGTCTTCGCCGCCGCTTCGCCTGCCGCCACCGCGAGATCCATCCCGCGGATCGTGAAGCCGAGGTTCATACACATACCCGCCGCGTCACCGGCAATCAGCACGCCGTCGCCCAGCAGTTCAGGCTGCATGTTCATCCCCGCTTCCGGCACCACGTGCGCCGCGTACTCCACCAGCTTGCCACCGGCGATAAGCGGCGCAACGGTCGGATGCTGTTTGAAATCTTCCAGCATTTGCGGGACCGATTTCTTCGCCTCGTTCAGATGATGAAGACCGCACACCAGCCCCAGTGACAGGGTGTTTTGGTTGGTATAGAGGAAGCCACCGCCCATCAGGCCATCCGTGGGTGAACCGGCAAACAGACAGGCCGCCCCTTCGTTGCCCCGCAACTGGAAGCGATCTTCAATCACTGACTTCGGCAGTTCAATCAGCTCTTTCACGCCGACTGCCACGTGCGCAGACTCAACGCGTTTCGCCATCCCCAGTTTTTCCGCCAGCAGGGAGTTGACGCCATCGGCGAGGATCACCACTTTCGATTCGATGATGTCGCCGTCCGCTTCTACGCCAACGACTTTGCCGTCGCGCTGAACGACGTTATCCACGCGGATGCCGGTGATCAATTGCGCGCCAGCCTCTTCCGCCTGCTCCATCAGCCAGGCGTCAAATTTACTGCGCAACACCGAGTAAGAAACTTGCGATGGACCCGCCTTTTCGCCGTTGAGGTAGTCCACGGTCATCGCCCCGTTATCGGTCATAAAGGCGAGCTTTTCGCGGGTAATGACCCGTTCAACAGGGGCCTGCTCAGCAAAGCCTGGAATAATGCGCTCCAGACTGTGGGCATAGATGCGCCCACCGGTGACATTCTTCGCGCCAGCGGAATTTCCGCGCTCGATAACCAACACCTGAGCCCCTTCACGGGCAAGCACCAGGGCCGCGACAGAACCGGCAAGCCCCGCGCCCACGATGATGGCATCAAAGAGATCTTCGGACATACATATTCCCTGTCTGAATAGGTTAGCGTGCCAGCGCGATCGTCAACGCGGGCAGGATCTTCAGCGCATCGCCGACAATGCCGTAATCCGCATACTGAAAGATGGGTGCGTTTTTATCTTTGTTGATGGCAACAATGGTCTGTGCCCCATTCGCCCCAACCATGTGCTGGATCTGCCCCGAGATCCCCACCGCCAGGTACAGTTCCGGCTTGAGCATCAGGTTCGAGATCCCGACATAGCGCTCATGCTCCATCCACTTCTCGTTTTCAGCGACCGGACGCGAGCAGGCCAGCTCCGCGCCAATGGCCTGACACAGCGCTTGCGCCAGTGAGATATTCTCTTTGCTGCCGATACCGCGCCCCACACTGACCACCAGCCGGGCTTTGTCGAGATCGACGCTGTTGATCTGACGTGGCTGCGTGGCGGTGCGCGTGACGGCAATTCCCGGCACCTGCCAGGCTACGTTGTGCGTTTCGCCGCTGCGGGCGGCATCCGGCTGCAGCGCCTCAAAGGTGCCGCTACTGAGCGTCAGTACCGCGAATGGCGTGCAGATCGTCTCTTCACCCATCGCCAGACCGCCATACACCATATGTTTAACCGTCGCACGCCCCTCCTGCGCTGTCACCGCGCTGGCGTCATTAGAGATCACTGCCGCAAGGCGGTAGCCCAGTTTTGCCGCCAGTAACTTGCCGCGACGCGTGTCAGGCAGTAGTACCAGGCCAGAATCGCCTTGCTGGCGTACGGTTTGTGCCATTACGTCCGCATAATCTTCCACCATGCGATCGTCCGGTTTGCCACTCAATTGCCAGACGTGATGCGCCCCCAACTGAATGGCTGCGGTAGACTCATCGGCGTTTTGCACAAAGGCGTTAACCTGTTCACCTAAAACCTGCGCGCCATTCATCAGTTCCGGCAGGCGAGACGCGGTATCGCTGAATACCCAGACGCTGGAAAACTTGCTCATAACATCCCCTTGTTAATTAATGATTTTGCGCAGACTAGCGGCAAACGCAGCGATCTGATCTTCACCATCGCCTTCAATCACAATGCGCTGGCGCTCACGCTGTTTCGGTGCAGCCACCGTTTGTGTGGACCAGGCTTCCCCGGCGCTGAAGCCAATATCCGCCGCAGACCAGACCTGAACCGGTTTTTTCGCCGCACCCAGAATGGCTTTCATGGACGGAATTTGGGGGGAGTTAATGTCAGTGGAGACGGCCACGACCGCCGGAAGCGGAATGCTCAGCGTTTCAATTTCATTTTCCAGTTCACGTTCAACGGTCAGCGTGCTTTCCGTCAGGGAGAGGATTTTACTCACGCCGTTGATCACGGCGATGTTCAGCGTTTCCCCTACCAGCAGGCTGACCTGCTGTGCGTAGAGATCAGAGGAACCATCGCCGCAGAGAATCAGGTCAAAACCCGACTTTTTCGCGGCAGCGGCCAGCGCAGCCGCGGTTTGCTGTGGCAGCGCCTGCTCGAACTGGTCGTCAATGACCACCACCAGTTCGTCCGGGCCGCGGGAAAGGACATCCTTACGCCCTTTCGCGTTGGTTAACGCTTTGCCGCCCACGCTCAGAGCGATCACCTGCGCATCGCCGGCCTGCTGTTTCAGTTGGCAGGCTGCTTCAATCGCATTGAGGTCGTACTGGCTGATTTTGCCATCTGCTTTGCTGAAATCTAATGAACCATCGGCGTGATTGACGACAATATCCTGTTCATCAGGCACACACTTGTAGCAAGTAATTATCTTCATTGCATCTCCAGATATCATGAAGGAAACGTATTTGTATCGGTGGTGTTAAATACAGATATCACGCTCTTTAATTCGGTAATAAAACCATAATCACCAATATTGAAAATGTCACACACTGATATTCGCAACTTTCAATATTGTTAAGCGCCTCACCAATATTGAAGTCCGGCATCAAAAAGGCATATTTTCAATATTGTCTGGCAGATCACCAATATTGAACGCCAAACGGTGTGAAACCGAACGAAAACACCAATAACAATATGATTTTAATTTGTTTTTATAAATAATTAGCACCAAAACGCCCAACCAATAAGTGTGACTCACATAACAGAATGCCGCAAAATGAATATCCATTATGAATTACTTATCAACGCGTCCTGAGGTTAAATCGGCATCAACAAATATTTAATTAAAATAAATAAAACAAACGGGAACGCCAAATAAATTCCGTTTTCAACCTGGAATTCACTCATGAAAAATGAAAAGAGAAAGTCTGGAATTGAGCCAAAGGTTTTCTTCCCGCCACTCATAATCGTCGGGATACTTTGCTGGCTAACGGTTCGCGATCTCAATGCTGCGAACGTCGTTATTAATGCGGTCTTCAGTTATGTCACGAATGTCTGGGGATGGGCATTTGAGTGGTATATGGTCATTATGCTCATCGGCTGGTTCTGGCTGGTGTTTGGTCCCTACTCGAAAAAGAAATTAGGTGACGAGAAACCGGAGTTCAGCACCGCCAGCTGGATTTTCATGATGTTCGCCTCCTGTACCTCTGCCGCCGTGCTGTTCTGGGGATCGATCGAGATTTACTACTACATCTCCACGCCGCCGTTTGGCCTCGAACCCAACTCCACCGGGGCGAAAGAGATTGGCCTCGCATATAGCCTGTTCCACTGGGGACCGCTGCCGTGGGCGACCTACAGTTTCCTCTCCGTGGCCTTCGCCTACTTCTTCTTTGTGCGCAAGATGGACGTCATTCGTCCCAGCTCCACACTGGTGCCGCTGGTCGGCGAGAAATACGCCAGAGGGCTGTTCGGCACCATCATTGATAACTTCTATCTGGTAGCACTGATCTTCGCGATGGGCACCAGCCTCGGACTGGCGACACCGCTGGTCACTGAATGTATGCAGTACCTATTTGGTATCCCGCATACGCTGCAACTCGATGCGATCATCATTACCTGCTGGATCATTCTGAACGCCATTTGCGTGGCCTGCGGCCTGCAAAAAGGGGTCAGGATCGCCAGCGACGTGCGTAGCTATCTGAGTTTCCTGATGCTCGGTTGGGTATTTATCGTCAGCGGCGCCAGCTTCATCATGAACTATTTCACCGACTCCGTCGGGACGCTGTTTATGTATCTGCCGCGCATGTTGTTCTACACCGACCCTATCGCCAAAGGCGGCTTCCCGCAGGGCTGGACGGTCTTCTACTGGGCGTGGTGGGTGATTTACGCCATCCAGATGAGTATCTTTCTGGCGCGTATCTCTCGTGGTCGTACCGTGCGCGAACTGTGCTTCGGCATGGTGCTGGGCCTGACGGCATCGACCTGGATCCTGTGGACCGTACTCGGCAGTAACACCCTGCTACTGATGGATAAGAACATCATCAACATCCCACAACTGATTGCAGAACATGGCGTACCGCGCGCGATTATCGAAACCTGGGCCGCCCTGCCGCTCAGCACCACCACGATGTGGGGATTCTTTATCCTCTGCTTTATTGCCACCGTCACGTTGATCAACGCCTGCTCTTACACCCTGGCGATGTCGACCTGTCGTGAAGTTCGCGATGGCGAAGAACCGCCGTTGCTGGTGCGTATCGGCTGGTCGGTGCTGGTCGGCGTGATTGGCATCGTACTGCTGGCGCTCGGCGGGCTGAAACCGATACAAACCGCGATTATCGCCGGGGGCTGCCCGCTGTTCTTCGTCAACATTATGGTGACGCTCTCCTTTATCAAAGACGCCAAAGTGCACTGGAAAGATAAATAAACCTAATTACCCCATGACATAGAGGTTAGAAGATGGATTTCAATTTCAATGATGAGCAGGAACTGTTTGTTGCCGGTATACGTGAACTGATGGCCAGTGAGAACTGGGAAGCCTATTTTGCCGAGTGCGATCGCGACAGCGTGTATCCGGAGCGTTTCGTGAAAGCGCTGGCGGATATGGGTATCGATAGTCTGCTGATCCCGGAAGAACATGGCGGCCTGGAAGCCGGATTCGTCACCGTGGCTGCCGTCTGGATGGAACTGGGACGCCTCGGCGCGCCCACCTACGTGCTGTATCAGTTGCCGGGCGGTTTTAATACCTTCCTGCGCGAAGGAACCCAGGAACAGATCGATAAAATCATGGCGTTCCAGGGAACGGGAAAACAGATGTGGAACTCTGCCATTACCGAACCAAGAGCAGGATCGGATGTGGGCAGTTTGAAAACCACCTATACCCGTAAAAATGGTAAGGTTTATCTTAATGGTAGTAAGTGTTTTATCACCAGTAGCGCTTACACCCCTTATATCGTGGTGATGGCAAGAGACGGCACTTCCCCGGATAAACCGGTCTATACCGAATGGTTTGTCGACATGAGTAAACCCGGCATCAAGGTCAACAAACTTGAGAAGTTAGGTCTGCGCATGGACAGCTGCTGTGAAATCAACTTTGACGATGTCGAGCTGGACGAAAAAGACATGTTCGGTCGGGAAGGTAATGGCTTTAACCGCGTAAAAGAAGAGTTCGATCACGAACGTTTCCTGGTAGCCCTCACCAACTACGGTACCGCAATGTGCGCCTTTGAAGATGCGGCACGCTACGCCAACCAACGCGTGCAGTTTGGCGAAACGATCGGTCGTTTCCAGTTGATCCAGGAAAAGTTCGCCCATATGGCGATCAAATTAAACTCCATGAAAAACATGCTGTTGGAAGCTGCGTGGAAAGCAGACAACGGCACCATCACCTCGGGTGATGCGGCGATGTGTAAATACTTCTGCGCCAATGCGTCGTTTGAAGTCGTGGACGCCTCCATGCAGGTTCTCGGTGGTGTGGGGATTGCGGGTAACCATCGCATCACCCGATTCTGGCGTGATCTGCGCGTTGATCGCGTATCCGGTGGTTCTGATGAAATGCAGATCCTGACGCTCGGTCGTGCCGTGCTGAAACAATATCGTTAGAACAACGCCACGCTTTTGTAGGCCGAATAAGGCCGACAAATTTATCAGGAGTATTTTATGGATCGTCTACCAATGCCTGCTTTTGGGCCCCTTGCCGGATTACGCGTTGTCTTCTCCGGGATCGAAATCGCCGGACCATTTGCCGGGCAGATGTTTGCCGAATGGGGCGCTGAAGTGATCTGGATTGAGAATGTCGCCTGGGCCGATACCATCCGCGTTCAGCCGAACTATCCGCAACTGTCGCGGCGCAACCTGCACGCGCTCTCACTGAATATTTTTAAAGATGAAGGCCGGGAAGCGTTTCTGAAACTAATGGAAACCACCGATATCTTCATTGAGGCCAGTAAAGGGCCGGCGTTTGCCCGTCGTGGAATTACCGATGACATCCTGTGGCAACATAACCCGAAACTGGTTATCGCTCATCTGTCCGGCTTTGGTCAGTACGGCACCGAGGAGTACACCAACCTTCCGGCCTATAACACCATCGCTCAGGCCTTCAGCGGCTATTTGATCCAAAACGGCGACGTTGACCAACCAATGCCCGCGTTCCCCTACACCGCCGACTATTTCTCTGGCATGACAGCCACCACTGCCGCGCTGGCGGCGTTGTATAAGGTGCGGGAAACCGGCAAAGGAGAAAGTATCGATGTGGCAATGTACGAAGTGATGCTGCGCATGGGTCAGTACTTCATGATGGATTACTTCAACGGCGGCGAAATTTGCCCACGCATGACCAAAGGTAAAGACCCCTACTACGCGGGTTGCGGACTGTATAAATGCGCCGACGGTTATATCGTGATGGAGCTGGTTGGGATTACCCAGGTCACCGAATGTTTTAAAGACATCGGCCTGGCCCACATTCTCGGTACGCCGGAAGTGCCGGAAGGAACACAACTGATTCACCGCGTCGAGTGCCCGTACGGACCGCTGGTCGAAGAAAAACTGGATGCGTGGCTGGCCGCGCACACCATAGAGGATGTGCAGGCACGTTTCGCCGAGCTGAATATCGCCTGTGCCAAAGTGCTGACCATTCCTGAACTGGAAGGCAATCCGCAATACGTTGCCCGCGAATCCATCACCCAGTGGCAAACGATGGATGGCCGTATCTGCAAAGGGCCAAACGTCATGCCGAAATTCAAAAACAATCCGGGGAAAATCTGGCGCGGCATGCCGTCGCACGGCATGGATACTGCCGCCATTCTGAAAAATATCGGTTACAACGACGCAGACATTAAGGAACTGGTCAGTAAGGATCTGGCCAAAGTTGAGAATTAAATGCGAAATGCTGACCGGCTCGCCCGGTTAGCAAATCGCCAGTGAAAATGGACAGGAGTGCAATGGATATCGTTGGCGGACAACACTTACGCCAGATGTGGGACGATCTGGCCGAGGTATATGGCAGTAAAACAGCGCTGATTTGCGAATCCAGCGAAGGGGACGTACGCCAGTACAGCTACGCCTCGCTTAACGAGGAAATCAACCGGGCGGCAAACCTTTTCCACACGTTGGGCATTCGCAAAGGTGATAAGGTCGCCCTGCATCTGGATAACTGCCCGGAGTTTTTCTTTTGCTGGTTCGGGCTGGCGAAAATTGGCGCGGTCATGGTGCCGATCAATGCCCGTCTGCTGCGTGAGGAAAGCGCGTGGATCTTGCAAAACAGTGACGTTCAGTTGCTGGTGACCAGCGCCGCTTTTTATCCGATGTATCGGCAGATCCAACAGGAAGGAACGACGCAGCTTAGCCATATCTGCCTGACTGGCGAAGCGTTACCAGTGGCTGACGACGTGAGCCATTTTACGCCATTGAAGGACCAACAGCCGACGACATTGCGCTATACCCCACCGTTGTCCACGGACGACATGGCCGAGATCCTGTTTACCTCCGGCACGACCTCTCGCCCCAAAGGGGTGGTCATCACCCACTACAACCTGCGTTTTGCCGGCTACTACTCATCGTGGCAATGCGCCCTGCGCGATGACGATATTTACCTGACGGTAATGCCTGCGTTTCACATCGACTGCCAGTGCACTGCCGCTATGGCCGCGTTCTCGGCAGGCGCCACCTTTGTGCTGATTGAGAAGTACAGCGCCCGGGCATTCTGGGGACAGATACGTCAATACCGCGCGACCGTCACGGAATGTATCCCGATGATGATCAGAACGCTGATGGTTCAGCCCGCCTCTCCGCTGGACAGAGAGCACTGCTTACGGGAAGTGATGTACTACCTCAACCTGTCAGCGCAGGAAAAAGATGCGTTTATTGAGCGCTTCGGTGTACGTCTGCTGACTTCCTACGGCATGACGGAAACCATTGTCGGCATCATCGGCGATCGCCCCGGTGATAAGCGACGCTGGCCATCCATTGGACGCCCC
Source organism: Klebsiella sp. (assembly GCA_036498385.1). GTDB lineage: Bacteria > Pseudomonadota > Gammaproteobacteria > Enterobacterales > Enterobacteriaceae > Klebsiella. The sequence continues at coordinate 44,705 of DASYFN010000065.1, read as the reverse complement.
GGATTTTGTTACGAAGCGGAAATTCGCGATGAACAAAATCGTGCGCTACCCGCCGGTAAAATTGGGGAAATCTGCGTCAAGGGTATACCGGGAAAAACGATTTTCAAAGAGTACTACGGCAGACCAGACGCCACCGCCAACGCGCTTGAGCCAACTGGCTGGTTGCATACCGGCGATTCCGGCTACTGCGATGAAGATGGCTTTTTCTATTTTGTCGACCGTCGCTGCAACATGATTAAGCGCGGAGGGGAAAACGTCTCCTGCGTAGAGCTGGAAAATATTATTTCAGCGCACCCCAAAATACAGGACATCGTTGTCATCGGAATTAAAGATTCGATCCGCGACGAGGCGATAAAAGCCTTTGTGGTACTCAACGAGGGAGAAACGCTCAGTGAAGAGGAGTTTTTCAGCTTTTGCGAAAATAATATGGCGAAATTTAAAGTCCCTTCAATTATGGAGATTAGAACCGGCCTGCCCCGAAATTGTTCAGGAAAAATAATCAAAAAAAACCTGAAATAACCCTGCACGCAGGAATACACCTGCCAGACATCCTATTTTTGGAGATGAACCATGAGTGAATCTTTACATTTAACCCGCAACGGATCGATTCTGGAAATTATGCTGGATCGACCCAAAGCGAATGCCATTGATGCAAAAACCAGTTTCCAGATGGGCGAAGTTTTTCTTAATTTCCGTGACGATCCCGACCTGCGCGTGGCGATTATCACCGGCACGGGTGAAAAATTCTTTTCCGCCGGCTGGGATTTAAAAGCCGCTGCGGAAGGTGAAGCGCCAGACGCCGATTTTGGCCCTGGCGGATTCGCTGGCCTGACCGAAATCTTCAATCTCGACAAACCGGTGATTGCTGCCGTCAATGGCTATGCGTTCGGCGGTGGCTTTGAACTGGCGCTGGCCGCAGACTTTATTGTCTGTGCCGATAACGCCAGCTTTGCCCTACCTGAAGCCAAACTCGGCATCGTACCGGACAGCGGCGGCGTCCTGCGCCTGCCGAAAATACTTCCCCCGGCCATCGTCAACGAAATGATCATGACCGGCAGGCACATGAACGCTGAAGAAGCGCTGCGCTGGGGCATCGTCAACCGTGTGGTCAGCCAGCAGGCGTTGATGGAGAGCGCCCGTGAACTGGCGCAACAACTGGTGAATAGCGCACCGCTGGCCATCGCCGCACTGAAAGAGATTTACCGCACAACCAGTGAAATGCCGGTGGAAGAGGCTTATCGCTTTATCCGCAGTGGCATGCTGAAACATTATCCGTCCGTGCTGCACTCCGAAGATGCCTTCGAAGGGCCATTGGCCTTTGCTGAAAAACGCGATCCGGTCTGGAAAGGATGTTAATGCCTGATGGCGCGACGCTTAACCGACCCAGGCAGTGCCGTAGGCCGGATGACGGCACAGAACAATTAAGGAATGCTAATGAGCGTCTACGCCTTTGAAGGCTTAATTCCCGTGGTCCATCCCGAGGCGTATGTGCATCCCAGCGCCGTAGTGATTGGCGATGTGATCGTGGGGGCTGGCGTGTACGTCGGCCCGCTCGCATCGCTACGTGGTGATTATGGTCGCCTGATTCTCGAAGCAGGTTCCAATCTTCAGGATGGTTGCATCATGCATGGCTACTGCGAGACGGACACAGTGGTACATGAAAACGGCCATATCGGACACGGCGCTATCCTGCACGGCTGCGTGATTGGCCGGGACGCGCTGGTCGGCATGAACAGCGTGATCATGGACGGTGCAGTGATCGGCGACGAAAGCATTGTCGCCGCCATGAGTTTCGTCAAAGCCGGATTTATCGGTGCTGCTCGGCAGTTGCTGGTCGGCGCGCCAGCCCGCGTCATTCGTGACGTTAGTGAACAGGAACTGCACTGGAAGCGGCTGAATACGCAGGAATATCAGGATCTCGCCGTACGCTGTCGGGCATCGCTACGGGAAACGTCGCCGTTAACGGCGGTTGAAGCAAACCGGCCGCGCCTGAAGGGTACGACGGAGGTGAAGCCTAAACCGGCAATGTAATCATGCCGGATGGTCATACGCCATCCGGCAAAACGAAGCTCAGCGACGCATACTTTTTGACAGCATCATCTGCCATTTCTGCTCGCGGTTCAGTTCTGACGGCGGCACCGCCGACATCCGCGGCGATTTGCTGACCCTCTTCTCCTGCGCGCTATGCCCAAGGCGGGCATACAGTTGTGGATCAATGTGTGTCACTCTGACCAGACGCTGACATTGACATCCGCGACCTTCCAGTTGATTAGGAATAGTCCTGGTCTCGCAATTAATTTCCCCGACTTCAGCGAGAATATAAGAGACGGCATTGATCGCTTTGCAGTGATCCATATTAAAGTGCTTCGCAATCTCTTTCGCACTCACCCAACGCTTTTCTGCCATCACCCAATCGGCAATTAACAGGTAAAGCGGCTTTTCAACATATTCTTCACACATAAGCACACCATTTCACAAATTAAAAATCTTGTTATGCCCTGTCCGTAAAATACAAAACAAGACCCTATTAAAATTGTGGGATCAAATGATAGTAAGCAACTTAACGACGCATTAGTGTGAGCCAAATCTTGCTTGTTACATTGAATACTGTCCTTCTGTGCACTATATCCCCAGTAATGAACTGAGTGCATAAAAAAAACGGCTCCGTTTCCGGAACCGTTTTTTAAACAGAGGCAAATGATACCGCTGATTATTTTTTAATTTGCGCGTGCATTTCCTGAACCGACGTCACCTTCTCCATCGCGTTGGCATTCAGCGCCATTGCGGTAGCGAAACCGCCGTTCAGGGTGGTGTCGTAGTGAACTTTGTACTGTAGCGCGCTGCGACGAATCAACTTGGAGTCTTCAATCGCCTGACGGCCTGCAGTGGTATTGATGATGTAGGTATACTCGCCATTCTTGATACGGTCCTGAATGTGCGGACGGCCTTCATGCACCTTGTTCACCAGACGCGGATTGATACCGGCTTCGCCCAGCGCAATCGCAGTGCCGTGGGTAGCATCCAGCTCGAAACCAAACTTCAGCAGTTTTGCCGCCAGATCCACCACCCGCTCTTTGTCGCCTTCGCGTACGGAGAGCAGCGCGCGTCCCTGTTTCTGCATCGTCGAGTTGCTGCCCAGTTGCGCCTTAGCGAACGCTTCCGCAAACGTGCGGCCTACGCCCATCACTTCACCGGTAGAGCGCATTTCTGGCCCTAACAGCGGGTCAACGCCCGGGAATTTGTTAAACGGCAGCACCACCTCTTTCACCGAATAGTACGGTGGGATGATCTCTTTGGTGACACCCTGCTGGGCCAGCGTTTTGCCCGCCATCACGCGCGCCGCGACTTTCGCCAGCGGTACGCCGGTGGCTTTCGAGACGAACGGTACGGTACGCGCCGCACGCGGGTTGACTTCAATCAGGTAGACTTCATTGTTTTTGACCGCAAACTGCACGTTCATCAGGCCGCGTACCTGCAGCTCGAAGGCCAGCTTCTGTACCTGCTCGCGCATCACATCCTGAATTTCCTGGCTCAGGGTGTAGGCCGGCAGCGAACACGCGGAGTCGCCGGAGTGCACGCCCGCCTGCTCGATATGTTCCATGATACCGCCAATAAGTACCATTTCGCCGTCGCAGATAGCGTCTACGTCTACTTCTACCGCATCGTCAAGGAAGCGGTCCAGCAGCACCGGTGCATCGTTAGAAACACTGACGGCGGTCTGGAAGTAGCGACGCAGGTCGATCTCGTCGTAGACGATTTCCATCGCCCGGCCACCGAGAACGTAAGACGGGCGTACCACCAGCGGGTAGCCAATCTCTTTCGCTTTTTCGACCGCCATTTCGATAGCGGTCACTGTGGCGTTGGCTGGCTGCTTCAGCTTCAGGCGGTCAACCGCATGCTGGAAGCGCTCACGGTCTTCCGCACGGTCGATAGCGTCCGGGCTGGTGCCGATAACCGGTACGCCAGCCGCTTCCAGCGCGCGCGCCAGCTTCAGCGGAGTCTGACCGCCATACTGCACGATAACGCCTTTCGGCTTCTCAATGCGCACGATTTCCAGCACATCTTCCAGCGTCACTGGCTCGAAGTAGAGACGGTCGGAGGTGTCGTAGTCGGTAGAGACGGTTTCCGGGTTACAGTTAACCATAATGGTCTCGTAGCCATCTTCGCGCAGCGCCAGCGAAGCGTGTACGCAGCAGTAGTCGAACTCGATGCCCTGGCCGATACGGTTCGGGCCGCCGCCGAGAACCATGATTTTGTCACGGTCAACGGACGGGTTCGCTTCGCACTCGTCTTCATAAGTGGAATACATGTAGGCGGTATCGGTGGCGAATTCCGCCGCGCAGGTATCCACGCGCTTGTAGACCGGGTGCAGGTCATACTGGTCGCGCAGCTTGCGGATTTCCGCTTCGCGTACGCCCGAAAGCGCAGCCAGACGCGCATCGGCAAAGCCTTTACGTTTGAGCTGACGCAGGAAGTCGGCATCGAGACCGGTAATCCCGACTGCGGCCACTTTCTCTTCCAGACGGACCAGCTCTTCAATCTGCACCAGGAACCAGCGGTCGATATTGGTCAGGTTGAACACACCATCGACGGAGAGTCCGGCGCGGAAAGCGTCAGCGATGTACCAGATGCGCTCTGCGCCAGCGTCTTTCAGCTCGCGACGAATTTTGGTCAACGCTTCCGGGTCATCAAGGCTCACTTTCGGGTCGAAACCGGTGGCGCCTACTTCCAGACCGCGTAGCGCTTTCTGCAGGGACTCCTGCTGGGTGCGACCAATCGCCATCACTTCACCCACCGATTTCATCTGGGTGGTCAGACGATCGTTAGCACCAACGAATTTTTCAAAGTTGAAACGTGGGATTTTGGTCACGACATAATCGATGGACGGTTCAAACGACGCCGGGGTACGGCCACCAGTGATGTCATTCATCAGCTCATCAAGGGTGTAACCAACCGCCAGTTTTGCCGCGACTTTAGCAATCGGGAAGCCGGTGGCTTTTGAGGCCAGCGCCGAGGAGCGGGAAACGCGCGGATTCATTTCGATAACAATCAGGCGACCATCTTTCGGGTTCACGGAGAACTGGACGTTGGAACCGCCGGTTTCTACGCCGATTTCACGCAGTACCGCCATCGAGGCGTTACGCATGATTTGGTACTCTTTATCGGTCAGCGTCTGTGCTGGCGCGACGGTGATGGAGTCACCAGTATGGATACCCATCGCGTCGAAGTTTTCGATGGAGCAAACGATGATGCAGTTGTCGTTTTTATCACGCACCACTTCCATCTCGTACTCTTTCCAGCCAATCAGCGACTCATCAATCAACAGCTCGTTAGTTGGCGAGAGATCCAGCCCGCGTTCGCAGATTTCTTCAAACTCTTCACGGTTGTAAGCGATACCGCCGCCAGTGCCGCCCATGGTGAAAGATGGACGGATAATGCACGGGAAGCCAACTTCAGCGGCTACCGCCAGCGCTTCTTCCATGGTATGTGCGATACCAGAACGCGCGGTGTCGAGGCCGATTTTCTTCATCGCTACGTCGAAACGGCGGCGATCTTCCGCTTTATCAATCGCATCGGCGGTAGCGCCAATCATGGTGACGCCGAACTCTTCAAGCACGCCCTGGCGCTCCAGTTCCAGCGCGCAGTTCAGCGCCGTCTGGCCGCCCATGGTCGGCAGAACCGCATCAGGACGCTCTTTTTCAATGATCTTGCGCACCACTTCCCAGTGAATCGGCTCGATGTAGGTGGCATCGGCCATTTCCGGGTCGGTCATGATAGTGGCCGGGTTAGAGTTCACCAGAATGACGCGGTAGCCCTCTTCGCGCAGCGCTTTACACGCCTGGGCGCCGGAGTAGTCAAACTCACACGCCTGACCGATAACAATCGGGCCCGCGCCCAGAATCAGGATGCTTTTTATATCTGTACGTTTTGGCATGGCTCTATTAACTCCTGATTATTTCGCGGACTGACGGTACTGCTCAATTAATTCGATAAAATGGTCGAACAGCGGTGCGGCATCGTGCGGACCAGGGCTCGCCTCCGGGTGTCCCTGGAAGCTGAACGCCGGTTTATCGGTACGATGGATCCCCTGCAGCGTGCCGTCGAACAGCGACTTGTGGGTCACGCGCAGGTTGGCAGGCATAGATGCTTCATCAACCGCAAAACCGTGGTTCTGCGCGGTGATCATCACCACGTTATTCTCAATATCTTTTACCGGATGGTTGCCGCCGTGGTGGCCGAACTTCATCTTCACGGTCTTCGCACCGCTCGCCAGCGCCAGCAACTGGTGGCCGAGACAGATACCAAATACCGGAATATCGGTTTCCAGGAATTTTTCAATCGCGTCGATAGCGTAGTCACAAGGCGCCGGGTCGCCAGGACCATTGGACAGGAAGATGCCATCCGGATTCATCTTCAACACGTCTTCGGCGGAGGTCTTCGCCGGAACCACCGTCAGACGGCAACCGCGGTCTACCAGCATGCGCAGAATGTTGCGCTTAGCGCCAAAATCGTAAGCGACAACGTGGAACGGCAGCTCGCTTTCCGCTTTGGCTTCCGGCAAGTCGCCCGCCAGCGTCCAGCTACCCTGCGTCCAGCTGTAGGTTTCTGCGGTCGTCACTTCCTTCGCCAGATCCATTCCGTTAAGGCCCGGGAACGCTTGCGCTTTTTCCAGCGCCAGCTGCGCGTCCGGGATATCTCCCGCAATGATGCAGCCGTTCTGTGCGCCTTTTTCACGCAGCAGACGGGTCAGTTTACGGGTATCGATATCGGCAATCGCCACGATGTTATGGCGCTTCAGGTAAGAGGAGAGATCTTCGGTATTGCGGAAATTGCTGGCAATCAACGGCAGGTCGCGAATAACCAGGCCTTGCGCATGTACCTGAGAAGACTCTTCATCGGCAGCATTGGTGCCAACATTGCCGATATGGGGATAAGTTAGAGTGACGATTTGGCGGGAATAGGAAGGATCAGTGAGGATTTCTTGATAACCGGTCATTGAAGTATTGAAAACGACTTCCCCAACCGCCGTGCCGGTAGCCCCGATGGCCCGACCGTGAAACTGGGTTCCGTCTTCCAGAACCAATAGCGCTGACTTAATCAAAACACCCTCCAGAGAATATCCACTCACTTTATTTGCATATTAATTCATAAAGTAGCTCTGAATCAATGCAAATCTGTTGCCCGCAGAATTTTGGCAAACGGCGGCATTCTGGAGAGATGTCGGGTAAAAGTCAACTTAAAGCGGATATTTTTAATCTTATTTCAGGCGACTATTCAGTAATACCTGCCTTAACGGGCAAAAAGATCAACTAAGTAACCCGGGAAAACGCTTGCGGAGGCGAATTATTGTAAAATCTGCGCGCAGAGAACAAAAAAACAGACCAGACGGTCAAAATTTACAATAAAATAACAAAGAATAGGCAGATAACAGCTTGTTTTGCTGATTTAATCATAAAAATCAGATAAAAAAGGAAAAATAAAAAAGGGCAATAAAACATTGCCCCTTGCAATCAATTACTTATTGAATGCAATAACCACATCACGATGGGTAAAAAACATTATAAAGAGTTTAATTCAAGCACATCACGCATATCGAATAGACCATTTTTCTTACCTTTCAACCATAATGCAGAACGAACGGCACCGTTGGCGAAAGTCATCCGGCTGGAAGCCTTATGGCTAATCTCAATACGTTCGCCGATATCAGCAAACATCGCCGTATGCTCACCGACGATATCCCCGGCGCGCACGGTCGCAAAACCAATGGTGCCGGGCACGCGTTCACCGGTATAGCCTTCACGACTGTAAACCGCGCACTCCTTCAGATCTTTATTCAGGGCACCGGCAATCGCCTCGCCCATCGCCAGTGCCGTACCCGATGGCGCATCGACTTTGTGACGATGATGTGCTTCGATAATCTCAATATCGGTATAGTCGCCCATCACTTTCGCCGCCTTTTCCAGCAGCTTGAGCATCACGTTAACCCCGACGCTAAAATTGGCGGCAAATACGATGGCGATCTCCTGCGAAGCAGCGCAAATCGCCTGTTTTCCGGCGTCATCAAACCCGGTGGTGCCAATAACCATTCCTTTAGCGTGTTGACGACAAAAAGCGAGATGGTTTAGCGTGCCCTCCGGGCGGGTAAAATCGATGAAAACGTCAAAATCGTCTTTTACCGCCTCAAGGCTGCTTTGCACCACCACCCCTGACTTGCCCACGCCCGCCAACTCGCCTGCATCGCTGCCGAGCAGCGAGGAACCTTCGCGCTCCAGAGCTGCGCCAAGCGACGCGCCTTCCATCTGCTGTACCGCCTGAATTAACTGGCGTCCCATCCGACCGCCCGCGCCCGCGATGGCCACGCGGATTTGTGCATCATGCATAGCTATTCTCTTTTGTTAATACTACGTAAATTGTTTTCAGAGTAACCAGCCCATCGCTGGGCCGCTACTCAAAAAAACCAATAATTAGAAATTTATGACAAACTGCCGCAGATATCAGTAAAAACTATAAGATTGTGTCGGGAATTTGCCATTGAGTAGTGAGAAGGGATGAACAAGCGGAGCCAGGGATCCCGGAGCTGCCCTCCTTTGCTGGCAAATCCGGGAAAACGGTTACTATAAAAGCAAGCGATTAGTGCAACAACAGTTCCCCGGCAGGAAAATCATTCAGGAACCAGGTGACCGCCAGCAGGTCAGCGCTACCACCGGGGCTAAGGTGACGAACAATCAATTCATTATCCAGCTGGCTCATCGCTTCCAGCCCGCCGTTGGCCAGCACTCCACCTTCCCACAGCAACTTTTGCGCCTGCTGCTGAACAAAATTCAGCCCTTCCAGCCCGCCGCGTGAAACCAGATTGGTATCGTCATTCCATGCCATCAGGTGCAGCAGAGTTTGCAATAACGCCAGATTGGTATCACCGGTCTGCGCCATCACACGATTAAATACCGGCATCGCCTGGGTACGCACGGTACGAAAGCCGCTTTCTGCCTCGCCTCTGGCACCAGACAGCCCGTAACGCAGAAAATGCCCCTCGCTCTTACTTATCTTGTTACCTACAGCGCTGGAAAGCTCTCGTCCCACCAGGCCGCTACAGAATCTGGCCACTTGATCGCAAATCCGGTGCTGTTCAACCGGCTCCCCTCTGGCCACCAGCCTTCCCGCCGCCGCGCTGAGCAGACCAAAAGCGAAGATCGCACCGCGATGGGTATTCACCCCGCCGGTAGCCTCCAGCATATCCGTCTCGCAAGCCATGCCCACCGGACGCAGCATCGTCAATACTTGTTCCGACGTGATATTGGCCGTGTCGTGACCCATAATGAAAAACTTCTCCATCCACGGAGCGACAACCGCCGTGCTGGCCTCAAAGGAGGCCAGATCCATATCCTGATGCGCCCCAGCGTTACAAATATCCACCAGACCCGGCTTCGGCGTCAGGCGAACTTCGGTCAGCAACGCCCGCTCTACGCGAGAAACAATATCCGCCGCCGCAACCGTTTGACGGCTCAACTGGCGATGCTGGCTCATCATCACTTCGCTCATGCCTTTCTCCTCGATGCGTTAGCGGGCGTTTTTAACCTGACGAATCACATCAATCACCGAACCATCGCGATAGCGCACCACGGCCACAACCCGGTCGGTAAATTCGATCGGTTCAGGCTTGCCGGTCAAAAGCTCGGCGCGTTGCTGTAGCGCTTCGATGGTGATTAGCGGGATGCCCGCGTTATGCAAGTTATCAATCAGGTCCTGACGTGCCGGGTTGACGGCAATACCGTGGTCGGTTACCAGCACATCCACGCTGGCACCTGGCGTGACGCGAGTCAGCACCTTCTCCACCACGCACGGAATGCGTCCACGAACCAGCGGCGCGGTGATAATGGTTAAATCAGCGCCCGCCGCTGTATCGCTGTGGCCGCCGGACGCCCCGCGCAGTACGCCGTTGGAGCCGGTCATTACGTTAACGTTGAATCCGGTATCGATTTCCAGCGCACTCAGCATCACCACGTTGAGGCGTTCACAAGAGATGCCTTTAGAGCCTGGGTTCGCGTATTGATTAGCGGAAATTTCGATATGGTTAGGGTTATTTGCCAGCGAACGCGCGGCATCACCGTCGAAAGACTGGGTATCCAGCAGTGCTTTGATCAAGCCCTTTTCATGCAGATCGACCATTGTGCCGGTAATTCCGCCCAGACCAAAGCTGGCGGTAATGTTGTTACGACGCATCTTATCTTCAAGGAAGCGGGTCACCGCCAGTGATGCGCCGCCCGTACCGGTTTGCAAAGAGAAACCGTCTTTGAAATAGCCAGAGTGTTCGATCACTTTGGCTGCCTGGCGGGCGATCAGCAACTCGCGCGGGTTGCTGGTCAGACGGATCGCCCCGGCGGTGATTTTCTCCGGATCGCCGACCTCATCGACCTGCACGATCAGATCAATCTGATCCTGAGCGATACTGGCTGGATAGTTCGGATAATCAACCCACTCTTCAGTCAGCAGCACCACGCATCTGGCGGCTTCAGCATCTACTTTAGCGTAGCCCAGCGAGCCGCAGCGGGATTTACCGCTAAAGCCGTTGGCGTTGCCATATTCATCGCAGCACGGTACGCCAAGGAACGCCACATCAATGCTTAGCTCGCCGGTGTGTACTAAATGCGCACGGCCGCCGTGGGAGTGGATTTGTACCGGGTTTTCCATCAGACCTGCGGAAATCTCTTCACCCAGTTGACCGCGCAGACCGGAGGTATAAATCTGGCGGACCACGCCGTTTTTAATATGCTCAATCAGCGGCCAGTGGGCGTCGATCAGCGAACTTGAGGCCAGGGTCAGATCGCGAAAGCCCATTTCAGCCAGCTTCGCCAACACCATATTGACCACCTTGTCGCCACCGCGGAACGCGTGGTGAAAGGAGATGGTCATACCGTTTTGCAGCCCGGCGCGACGAATCGCCTCCTCCAGTGAGGCGCAAATTTTACGTTGGCGCTTTTCGCTTTCGCTGGCCAGCCATGGGCTCTTCGCCGTCACGCCCGCATAGGGCGCTAATCCTTCCGGCATAATGTACTGTTGATTAAGCATTGCCACGGTTTCTTTCATTATTTCCTCCTTAATCACGAATGCCGGAAGCCGACAGCGCCACGACTTTGCGCGCATGGTCGATAATCGGTCCATCTATCATCTTGCCATTCAGCGATACCACGCCCAGACCGCGCTCTTCTGCCTCTTCCGCCGCCGCGATAACATCCCGCGCATGCTCAACCTCTTTAAACGTTGGAGCATAAACCTGATGCAGTAGCTCAATCTGGCGCGGGTTGACCAGCGATTTGCCGTTAAAGCCGAGATTTTTCGCCAGATTCGCTTCCGCGAGGAAACCTTCTTCGTTGTTAATGTCCGACCACACCACGTCGTAGGCCGCGATACCGGCGACGCGTGCCGCGTGCAGCACCGCACAGCGGGCGTAAAACAGCTCGGTGCCGTCGCCGCGGCAGGTGCCCATATCCATAACGTAGTCGAAGGCCGCCAGCGCAATGGCCGACAGACGCGGGCTGGCGCGAGCGATCTCAACGGCGTTCACTACGCCCAGCGCTGACTCAATCGCCGCCATTAACTTAGTGCTACCCACTTCCCGCCCGCACTCGCGTTCAATCCGCTCAACGTGCGCTTCCAGCTCATGGATATCTTCCTGACTATCGGTTTTCGGCAGGCGCACCATATCCACGCCCGCACGCACCACCGCTTCAAGGTCGGCAAGGCCAAACGGTGTACTGAGCGGGTTAATACGCACCACCGTTTCCACATCCCGATACAGCGGATGCTGTAGCGCATGGTGCACCAGCAGACGGGCGGTATCTTTTTCACGGAGCGAGACGGCATCTTCAAGGTCAAACATCACAGCGTCGGCGCCGTAAACAAAAGAAGTGCTTAACATCGCGGCGTTGGCGCCGGGGATAAACAGCATACTGCGACGAGGTTTCATAGCTGGCTCCATTGCAGTTGAGATTGTTGCGCCGCGCGCAGCGCCGCGGCCTGAACGCGAGCCTTCAGCACGCATTCCAGCGCGCCTTTATCATCGACGACAACATTCGCCCGGGTAACGCCAAGCTGTGTCAGCGTCTCTCTGACCACTCGATCAATCGCCGTGCCAAACTGCTGCTTCACAATGCTGTCGATTTCAAGCTGAATGCCTGGCTCATTAGCAGGCCCGATCCTGACCATCACATCGCTGGATTCCAGCGTGCCGGCCAGGGCGTCAATCATCATTTCCATAGAGGCTGATCCTTAGTTATGGAGGTAAATCAGGCGGTCTGGTGTTCGCTTTCCGCCAGATGCATCAGAAAAGAGAGCGTTTCCGGCGGCACCAGTGGCTCAATCGCCGCCCACTGGCGCTGCTGATACAACTTGCGCACGCGGGAAGCGGAAATCGGTCCGCCATCTTTCTCAACCCTGACCAGCTCAACCACCTGAATGGCCGGCGTGTCTCCGGGGGCTTCCAGCAGTTGATGCATACGCAGGTTGTAATGACGGGTTAATGCACACAGCGGTTCGCTGCCAACAAAACGGTGAGTTATCTGTAACGCCGGGGCTAAATGTTCGCGGAAGAGCTGGAGATCGATCTGGCAGTGGCAATCGTCAACCACGCCTTTGTCTTTAAGGAAGTAGCCAGGAAAAGTGGCCCGCGAGATCAGGTAGGCCGATCCTGGATGCAGGGTCACGTTGTCGATCCCAGCGACCCCTTGTTCAATCAGCGCCACGCGATCCTGATAGCTGAAAAATGAAGCATTTTCTTTCACCACAAACAGATGCAGCCAGTCGCACTGGCGAGCGGCCTGCTCCACCAGCCAACGATGTCCCAGGGTAAAAGGATTGGCGTTCATCACGATGGCGCCGATTTTTTCTCCGGGCTGGCGATACATCGTAAGCTGACGGCAGTAGCGGGCCAGACGTTCGCGGCTATTTTCCATTAACACGGCCAGGCCGCCTGCGCGGGCGATAGGCCAGAATCCGGCGCAGGAAAATAGCGCCGCGTTATAGGGTTTGGTGAACAGAAACAGCTCACTGCGGCCCAGCTCATATGCCAGGGTCATCAGTTCAGTCAGCAGCTTCAGGCTGAGCCCTTCACCCTGTAGCGTCGGGTCGACGGCAATGCACTTCAGTACGCATCCGGCAATCGCGCCGCAGCCGACAATGCGCCGCTGGTACTCGGCGATAATGACGATTTCGCAATCCGCCTCCAGCGACAGCTGATGCTGGTGGAGAAAGAGGTTAATCGCCTCTCGCCGCCGGGGATCTTTTTTTACCGTGACGCGTTTAACTATCAGATTCATTTTTTTCGCGCTTCATTGACCAAAAACGGACTGTATTTCGCCACCGTTCCCGTAGCGGTTCTTTTATTTAAATCACATTTTCCCGCGTACCTTAATTGGCTTTATGGTTTTTATGTTGTTAATTAATTGAGAAGAATAAAAACAATTAAATTAATTAAAAACACGGCTAATCAGTGAAGATAATCACATATCGCCGGAGAACATATTTATTATTATGCCGCCGTTCTATTATTGATTTTTCTAACGCCATTATTCATTTCTTTAACAGGATGACATCATATGAGTAATATGAGCCAGGCTCCAACTGCGGAGAAAAAAGGCGTTAGCGATATTCTGGAGTTTAAAATCTTCGGCATGCCGCTACCGCTTTACGCCTTTGCGTTAATCACTTTGCTACTTTCACATTTCTATAACACCCTGCCGACCGACCTTGTTGGTGGCTTCGCGATCATGTTTATTATCGGCGCGATTTTTGGAGAAATTGGCAAACGTCTGCCGATCTTTAATAAATATATTGGCGGCGCACCGGTGATGATTTTCCTGGTCGCCGCCTATTTTGTCTATGCGGGTATTTTTACCCAGCGAGAAATTGACGCCATCACCAATGTGATGGACAAAAGTAATTTCCTCAACTTATTCATCGCCGTATTGATTACCGGCGCAATTCTCTCGGTTAACCGTAAACTGCTGCTGAAATCCCTGCTCGGCTATATTCCAACCATCTTAATGGGGATCCTCGGTGCTTCAATATTCGGTATGGTTATCGGCCTGTGCTTTGGCATTTCCGTCGATCGCATCATGATGCTGTACGTCCTGCCGATTATGGGCGGCGGCAACGGCGCAGGCGCGGTTCCATTATCAGAAATTTACCACTCCGTTACCGGGCGCTCTCGTGAAGAGTATTACTCAACCGCGATTGCTATTCTGACTATCGCCAACATCTTTGCCATCGTTTTTGCCGCGCTCCTCGATATCATCGGCAAAAAACACACCAGGCTGAGCGGGGAAGGCGAACTGGTACGTAAAGCCTCCTTCAAAGTCGAAGATGATGAAAAAGCGGGTCAGATCACCCACCGCGAAACCGCCGTTGGGCTGGTGCTCGCCACCACCTGTTTCCTGCTGGCCTACGTCATTGCCAAGAAAATTTTGCCAAGCATTGGCGGCGTGTCTATTCACTATTTCGCCTGGATGGTGCTGATTGTCGCGGCGCTGAACGCTTCCGGTCTCTGTTCGCCGGAAATCAAAGCCGGAGCCAAACGCCTGTCTGACTTCTTCTCTAAGCAGTTGCTATGGGTACTGATGGTCGGCGTCGGCGTGTGCTACACCGACCTGCAGGAAATTATCGACGCAATTACCTTCGCCAACGTCATCATCGCTGCGGTGATCGTGTTCGGCGCGGTAGTGGGCGCTGCTGTCGGCGGCTGGCTGATTGGCTTCTTCCCGATTGAATCAGCGATCACCGCTGGCCTGTGCATGGCTAACCGCGGCGGCTCCGGCGACCTGGAAGTGCTCTCTGCCTGTAACCGTATGAATCTTATCTCCTATGCGCAAATCTCCTCCCGTCTGGGCGGCGGTATTGTGCTGGTCATTGCCAGCATCGTGTTCGGCATGATGATGTAACCGACACGCACGATGGCGATGTTTGCGTGTCAACCACAGCGGTGCAAATTAGGGCTCCGAGCCGGGGGCGGCTTCGGGAAATCCACCCTACTCCTTAGCCGGAAGCTCCAGTTGGTTAACCTGCAAACACGCCATCGTGCCCTTACTTTTGGATCTTTTCATGACTGATGCAGCACTGTTATTAGGTGAAGGCTTCACCCTGATGTTCCTCGGCATGGGGTTCGTGCTGGCGTTTCTGTTTCTGCTGATTCTCGCCATCCGGGGCATGTCCGCCGCCGTCAACCGCTTCTTCCCGGAACCGGCTCCCGCGCCGAAGGACGCACCTGTCGCCGCTCACACCGACGACTTCGCTCGCTTAAAGCCGGTGATTGCCGCCGCTATCCACCACCATCGCCGACTTAACCCTTAATTCACGGAGGAATCCATGACCGTTGCCATTACCGATGTCGTCCTGCGCGACGCCCACCAGTCCCTTTTTGCCACCCGCCTGCGCCTCGATGATATGCTGCCGGTTGCCGCTCAGCTCGACGATGTGGGCTACGGCGCTCTCGAATGCTGGGGCGGCGCCACCTTCGACGCCTGTATCCGCTTCCTCGGTGAAGACCCGTGGGTCCGCCTGCGCGAGCTGAAAAAGGCCATGCCGAAGACCCCGCTGCAGATGCTGCTTCGCGGTCAGAACCTTCTCGGCTACCGTCACTACGCCGATGATGTGGTGGAGCGCTTCGTTGAGCGAGCCGTCAAAAACGGCATGGACGTATTCCGCGTCTTCGATGCCATGAACGACCCGCGCAATATGAAAGCCGCCCTGCAGGCAGTGCGCAGCCACGGTGCCCATGCTCAGGGAACGCTCTCCTACACCACCAGTCCGGCCCACACTCTGCAGACCTGGCTGGATTTAACTGAACAGTTGCTGGAGACCGGCGTTGACTCCATCGCCATCAAAGATATGTCCGGCATTCTGACCCCATCTGCCGCCTTTGAGCTGGTGAGCGAAATCAAGAAGCGCTATGACGTACGTCTGCACCTGCATGCCCATGCCACCACCGGGATGGCGGAGATGGCCCTGCTGAAGGCCATCGAGGCCGGCGTCGACGGCGTCGATACCGCCATCTCGTCCATGAGCGCCACCTATGGCCACCCGGCCACCGAGGCGCTGGTGGCGACGCTGGCCGGAACGGAACATGACACCGGGCTGGATATCCTGAAGCTGGAGAGCATCGCCGCGTACTTTCGCGAAGTGCGTAAAAAATATCATCAGTTTGAAGGCCAGTTGAAAGGATATGACAGCCGCATCCTCGTGGCTCAGGTACCGGGCGGGATGCTCACCAACCTCGAGAGCCAACTGAAGCAGCAGAATGCGGCGGATAAACTCGACCAGGTGCTGGCGGAAATCCCCCGCGTGCGCGAAGACCTCGGTTTTATCCCGCTGGTCACCCCAACCTCGCAGATTGTCGGCACCCAGGCGGTGCTTAACGTCCTCACTGGCGAGCGCTACAAAACCATCGCCAAAGAGACGGCAGGCATTCTGAAAGGCGAGTACGGCCACACCCCGGTACCGGTTAACGCCGCCCTGCAGGCGCGGGTGCTGGACGGAGCTGAGGCCATCACCTGCCGCCCGGCAGACCTGCTGAAGCCGGAGCTGGCGCAGTTGGAGGCCGACGTGAAGCGTCAGGCGCAGGAGAAGGGCATCATGCTTGCCGAAAACGCCATCGACGACGTGCTCACCGTGGCCCTGTTCCCGCAGATCGGCCTGAAGTTCCTTGAGAGCCGTAATAACCCGGCGGCGTTTGAGCCGCTGCCGCAGGCGGAAGAAATCAAACCCGCCACGAAAGTAGAGAAACCGACCGCCTCCGGCGTCTACACCGTGGAAGTGGAAGGTCAGGCCTTTGTGGTGAAGGTCAGCGATGGCGGCGATATCAGCCAGTTGACGGCTGCCACACCAGCGGCACCAGTTCAGGCTGCGGCTCCTGCAGGTACAGGCACCCCGGTGACCGCGCCGCTGGCGGGCAATATCTGGAAAGTCATTGTCACTGAGGGCCAGCGCGTGGCCGAAGGCGACGTGCTGCTGATTCTGGAAGCCATGAAGATGGAAACCGAAATCCGCGCCGCGCAGGCCGGCACCGTATGCGGTATCACGGTGAAATCCGGGGATGCGGTCGCGGTGGGCGACACCCTGCTGAGTCTGGCGTAAGGAAGAGGAACGGAAATGGAAAGTCTGAACACCCTGATTCAGGGCATGGGGCTAATGCACCTCGGCGCTGGCCAGGCCGTCATGCTGCTGGTGAGCCTGCTGCTGCTGTGGCTGGCGATAGCGAAGAAATTCGAACCGTTATTGCTGCTGCCGATTGGCTTCGGCGGGCTGCTGTCGAATATCCCGGAGGCCGGGCTGGCGCTGACCGCCCTGGAGAGCCTGCTGGCCCACCACGACGCCGGGCAACTGGCGGTGATTGCCGCGAAGCTCCACTGCGCGCCGGACGTCCATGCCATCAAGGAGGCCTTAGCCCTGGCGCTGCCGTCGGTACGGGGGCAAGTGGAGGACCTGGCAGTGGATATGGGTTACTCCGCCGGGGTGCTGGCCATCTTCTATCAGGTCGCCATCGGCTCGGGTATCGCCCCGCTGGTGATTTTTATGGGCGTCGGGGCGATGACCGACTTCGGCCCGCTGCTGGCCAACCCGCGCACCCTGCTGCTGGGGGCGGCGGCGCAGTTCGGCATCTTCGCCACGGTACTGGGGGCGTTGACGCTGAATTATTTTGGCATCATCAGCTTCACCCTGCCGCAGGCGGCGGCCATCGGCATCATCGGCGGCGCGGACGGCCCGACGGCGATTTACCTGTCAGGCAAACTGGCGCCGGAGCTGCTGGGAGCCATCGCGGTGGCGGCGTACTCGTATATGGCGCTGGTACCCCTTATCCAGCCGCCAATTATGAAGGCTCTGACTACGCAGAAGGAGCGGAAAATCCGCATGGTACAGCTGCGTACAGTGAGTAAACGGGAAAAAATCCTCTTTCCGGCGGTGCTGCTGTTGCTGGTGGCGCTGCTGCTGCCGGACGCGGCCCCGCTGCTGGGGATGTTCTGCTTCGGCAACCTGATGCGCGAGAGCGGGGTGGTGGAGCGCCTGAGCGACACGGCACAGAACGGGCTGATTAATATCGTGACCATTTTTCTCGGTCTGTCGGTGGGGGCGAAGCTGGTGGCGGACAAGTTTCTGCAGCCGCAGACGCTGGGGATTCTGGTGCTGGGAGTGATTGCGTTTGCTATCGGCACCGCGGCAGGCGTCCTGATGGCGAAGCTGCTGAACCTGTGCAGCCGGAACAAAATCAACCCGCTTATCGGCTCGGCCGGAGTGTCGGCGGTGCCAATGGCGGCGCGGGTGTCGAACAAGGTGGGGCTGGAGTCTGATGCACAGAACTTTCTGCTGATGCACGCGATGGGCCCGAACGTGGCGGGGGTGATTGGCTCGGCGATTGCCGCCGGGGTGATGCTCAAGTACGTGCTGGCAATGTAAAAACGCGTTATTCCCGGCTCGCGCTGCGCTTAGCCGGGCTACCGGCTCCACGCGATCGGGTAGCCCGGACAGGTGCGCAGCACCAAATACCGCGACTGCGGCGCAAGGGCCCGATCCGCCTGGCAAACCGCCCGAAACCGGAGGCACGTAAAACATCGTATGACGACTGAATGTGTTCTGAAATCAATAAAACTGTGGGCCGATTCAGCGCCATCGGCCGCCAGAAAGGAGAAAATGACCTTTTGATGTCAATTCGCCCAATGTTTAACCGAAAAATCACACACTGGTTTGCCCGACGTTCGTTTCAGAACCGCATCTTTCTGTTGATCCTGTTTACCTCGACAATCGTGATGCTGGCCATGTCATGGTATATCACCAGCATTACGGAGGAACGTCTGCATTACCAGGTCGGACAGCGCGCGCTAATTCAGGCAATGCAGATCTCCGCCATGCCAGGACTGATTGACGCGGTAGAAAAGCACGATTTGCCGCGTATTAAAGAACTTATCGACCCGATGCGCTCGTTTTCCGATGCTACTTACATCACCGTTGGTGACGCGAAAGGCCAGCGCCTGTATCACGTGAATCCTGAGGAAATCGGTAAATATATGGAAGGCGGAGACAGCGACGAAGCGCTGTATAACGCCAAAAGCTACGTGTCAGTGCGTAAAGGCTCGCTCGGTTCTTCATTACGCGGCAAGTCGCCGATCCAGGACAGCACCGGGAAAGTGATCGGCATTGTATCGGTGGGATACACCATCGAACAGTTAGAAAACTGGCTGAGTCTGCAAATTGGATCGCTGATGATCCCGATGGCGATCATGCTGCTCCTGCTGCTCTACTGCGCCCGGCGCTTCTCGCTGCACATCAAGAAGCAGATGCTGAATATGGAACCACAGCAGCTCTCACAGTTACTTATCCAGCAGAGCGTACTGTTTGAATCGGTATTTGAGGGGCTGATAGCCATAGACTCTCATTACAGAATTACCGCCATCAATCAGACTGCACGGAGACTATTAAACCTGAGCCAGCCGGAAAACATCCTGATTGGCAAAAGCATCAGTAGCGTGATCTCTCAGGAGGCATTCTTCTATGACGCGCCGCAGACAAATAAAAAAGACGAAATCGTGACCTTTAACCAGATTAAAGTGATTGCCAGCCGTATGGCTGTCACACTCAATAGCGAGCCCCAGGGCTGGGTCATTAGCTTTCGCAGTAAAGACGATATCAACACCCTGAGCCTTCAGCTCAGCCAGGTCCAGCAGTACGCGGATAACCTTCGCGCCGTACAGCACGAGCATCGCAATCTGATCTCCACCATTGCCGGGCTGCTGTTTTTAAAACGCTACGATAACGCGCTGGATCTCATTCAGCAGCAGTCTGAAAGCCACCAGAAAGTGCTCGATTTTATTGCCCGTAATTTTAAAGTTAACCATCTCGCCGGATTACTGATTGGCAAATACTATCGCGCCAAGGAGCTTGGCTTAGAATTGGTATTTGACCCCTCCAGTTACGTTAATACGCTACCTTCAACGCTTTCACATAATGAATGGATCTCGATCGTCGGCAATTTACTGGATAATGCCTACAACGCCACTTTACGCCAGTCGGCAGGATCAAAGCAGATCGAGTGCCTGATCAACAGCGAGGGCGGCGAAGTGATCATTGAAATCGCCGATCAGGGCTGTGGGATAGACGCGTCGATGCGCGATCGCATTTTTGAACGCGGCGTGACCAACAGCGGCAGCGGCGATCATGGCATTGGATTATGGCTGGTTCGCAGCTATGTAGAACAGGCGGGCGGCAATATCGTCGTCGATGACAACATCCCTTTTGGCACTATTTTTACTCTTTATATCCCCCTGACCCGAGATGAACATCATGGACAGTATCACAACCCTCATCGTTGAAGATGAACCTATGCTGGCGGAAATCCTGGTGGATACCATCAAACAATTTCCCCGGTTCGAAGTCATTGGCATTGCGGATAAACTGGAAAGTGCAAAAAAGCAGCTTCGTCTCTATCAGCCGCAGCTTAT
Organism: Klebsiella sp.; assembly: GCA_036498385.1. Lineage (GTDB taxonomy): Bacteria > Pseudomonadota > Gammaproteobacteria > Enterobacterales > Enterobacteriaceae > Klebsiella. Next base: position 24,225 of record DASYFN010000065.1, on the reverse strand, counting down.
TCTGCTGGATAACTTCTTACCTGATGGCAAAGGCCTCGATTTGATCCGTCACGCCGTAAATATCCATTATAAAGGGCGCATCATTTTCATCACCGCCGATAACCATATGGATACCATCAGCGAAGCCCTGCGGATGGGCGTTTTTGATTACCTGATTAAGCCAGTTCATTATCAGCGATTGCAGCATACGCTTGAGCGTTTTGCCCGCTACCGCAGTTCCCTGCGCTCAAGTGAGCAGGCAAGCCAGACCCATGTTGACGCCCTGTTCAATATCCAGGCGAAAGAACATGCGGAATCCGCTGGCTCGCCACTGCGTGGTATTGATGAAAGCACCTTTAACCGCGTATTACAGCTCTTCAGCGACCCGGAAATTATCCATACCGCAGACTCCCTTGCCCGTATTCTCGGCAGCAGTAAAACCACCGCCCGCCGTTACCTGGAGCAAGGGGTAAAAAACGATTTTCTTGAGGCTGAAATCAGCTATGGCAAAGTCGGCAGACCGGAGCGAATTTATCGCGGTAAACATCCTGCGCATATTTAAGCACCAGGAGATGCTGTTAATGGTGCATCTCCTTTCATTCGCTTATTCTATTGTGTAGCTGACAATAATTTGGCTTTTTTCCTCTTCACTTGAGTAATGACGACCTTCCCCAGTTCGGACAGGCTGGCAATGTGCGTACCGCCGCAGGGATAGCTCAGCAGATCGCCGAACCCGACCCCCGACCTTGCGCAGGCCGTCGGCAAAAATAACCTGACGGGGTAAATTCTCCGCCTGCCAGACTTCGACCTGCTTTAGCAGCACGCTGGAGAAACGCGCGGCGAGATTGTGCAGGTTTTACCGGAGTGGGAGTTGATCAGCAGCTATTCCGGCCAGCTCTGGCTACTGTGGTCGGGCAATAAGCATATGCCCGCCAGAATGCGGGCGATGATTGATTACCTTAGCGAGAAAATGAAGCCAGATGCAGGCAGCACAGCCATAGCGCGATGTTCGAAAACCACCGAATAATCGGCTTTGAATGCAAACGGGGATGCTATATCCCCCGTTTATTCATCTTGATGATGATGGGTGGCTAAATGTAATTTATTATAATTAATCAAGCTTCCCGCCTTAATAATCTCACGCTCTGATGAGGTGAGTCCCTCCATGTAAAGCGCGATCTCTTTAACGGGGCGATCATGGCTAATCACGAATGCGGTAATATGACTCAGATCGGTTTCCAGGGCTGACTTGATTCCCGGGATATAGATGAAGTCGCCGACTTCAAACTCCGGCAGCGCCTTCATCTGCAATGGCAGCATTCCCCAGTTAATAACGTTCGAACGATAACGCTTCGTGGCATACTCCTGAGCAATATTTGCCAGGCCACCAAGGACTCTCTGGCAACTGGCGGCTTGTTCTCGTGCAGAACCATCGCCGGGCTTTACCGCATAAACCATACTGCCAATCTCCGTCTGCCCGAACGTGACATTTTCCTGTCCCGGCAGTTGGCGGATCCGGGAAAAAACCGCCTCAAGCTCCGGCTCCAGTCGACATGGATTGTCATTACTCATGCGTAATTTTTCCAAAGCAGCAATCTTCTTACTACGGCCGACATAGCCCGGATCGCGTCGTGAAAGGGTAAACTCAGCCAGCCCTAAGGGATTGGAGCGAAATGATGAAGTTTCTCCTGATGGAATAAGTTCATCGGTAGTGGTCACCGGATCCATGATTTTTGAGGTCACGTTTAACAAAATATTTTCCGTTAGCTCACTCATCTCCGGCCAGTCTTTTATATTGGGACCATAGATCAGCGATTGTTGGGACGCCCCTTTAATAAAACCTTGATAAACACGGTTTTTATAAGGTGAAGGATCAAATTCATACTGCGGAATGTTTTCCCAGCAATCGAGCGCGGAAGCCGATGTCAGTATTCCCCCATTGGCAGCCGTCGCCGCAATAGAGCGGGCATCCATCAGCGCGACAGCCGACATTTGCCCATTCCCGGGTTTTGATCCTTCCCGGTTGGGAAAATTACGCGTCGTGTGGCGAATACTTAATCCATTATGCATTGGCGTGTCTCCTGCGCCAAAACAGGGGCCACAAAATGCGGTACGCATAACTGCGCCAGCGCTCAATAACGCGGTGGTCATTCCTTTTTTAGTCAGGTCCATCAACACCGGCTGGGAAGATGGATATATCGAGAGAGAGAAAGCGTTGTCACCACAGGAGTGATTTTTTAAGGCATACGCCGCTTCGACCACGTTGACATAATTTCCGCCAGCGCAACCGGCGATGATACCCTGCTGAATCCGTAGCTTTCCATTTTCGACTTTATCCAGCAGGGAGAGCTTTGCGCGTCCTTGAGAAATTTTATCAGCCTCAATCTCAACTTCATGCAAAATATCCTGCAAATTGTCATTAAGCATAGCAATTTCATACACATTGGCAGGATGAAAAGGCAATGCGATCATAGGCTTGATGGTACTTAAATTCACGTCTATACAGCCATCATAGTAAGCCATCTCTTTTGCTGAGAGCGGACAATAGTCTTGCTCCCTGCCATGAATACGTAAGTAGTTTTTTGTCTCTTCATCAGTTTGCCAGATAGACGATAAACAGGTGGTCTCCGTGGTCATCACATCTACGCTATTCCTGAAGTCGGTAGACATTGTCGCCACGCCCGGACCAACAAACTCCATGATTTTATTTTTCACATAACCGCGTTCGAACACTGCACTAATTATCGCCAGGGCAATATCCTGAGGACCAACGCCGGGCGAGGGTTTCCCTGTCAAATACACTGCGACAATCTCAGGATAATCAATATCCCAGGTCTCTCCCAGCAACTGCTTAACTAACTCGCCGCCCCCCTCGCCAACCGCCATCGTCCCTAAAGCGCCATAGCGCGTATGGCTGTCTGAGCCCAGTATCATTTTCCCACCACCGGCCATCATCTCACGCATATATTGATGAATAACTGAGATATGAGGCGGGACATAAATGCCGCCGTATTTTCTGGCTGAGGACAAACCAAACATGTGATCATCGCTATTGATCGTGCCGCCGACAGCACAAAGCGAATTATGACAATTCGTTAAAACATAAGGTAATGGAAAACGCTCCATCCCTGACGCCTTCGCGGTCTGGATGATGCCCACAAAAGTAATATCGTGGGAAGCCATTGAATCAAATTTAATTTTTAACTGATGTTCATTCCCTGAAGTATTATGGGCGGAGAGGATCGACCATGAGATGGTTCCCTTGCGCGCTTCCTGCTTCTCTACCGCGACTGAACCATTATCAGCAGCAATAATACCGTGCTGATGTGATATATAGACTCCGTGGTCATACAATTTAATCATCACATATATCCTTAGATGTTGAAAAAAACACGCCTGCTAGATGAACCATAGATTTAAGAAACGACTGACCGCGATTAATAAAACGGGAAGAAAATGGGCAGCAAGATAAAGCTAACAATGATCGATATTAAAATAAGCGGCAATCCAACCTTGACGTAATCGACAAATTTGTACCCGCCTGCGGAAAAAATCATCATATTGGCAGGCGTTCCCACTGGCGTTGCATAAGCGCATGAGCAGCCGATAACAATCGCCATTAATACCGCCCGGGGATCGGCGCCCATTGAATGAGCAATAGACAGACCAATCGGCATTAATAAAGCGGCTGTTGCCGTATTCGACATGAAATTAGTCAACACACAGGAGATTACCAATACTGCGCCTAAAAGTAAGAAAGGCGACGCCTGCTGCCCGAGTAACTCTATAATGGAGCGCGCCATGATCGCGCCAGCGCCGGTGGTTTCCAGGGCTTTGGCTAATGCCAGCGTGCCGCCGAACAGGAAAATCGTCTGCGAGTCGATGGCCTGGTAAGCTTGTTTTTCAGTAATTACCCGGGTAACAATCAACGACAATGCACCAGTTGAACCAACGATCGCAATCGGCAAACCAATCTGTTTTTCAAAAATCATGCCCAATACGGTCAGGATTAATACCGATAGTGCAATAACCTGCTTATATTGCGGGCACTCTATCGATTTAATATTTTTGACATTTTTACTTGGTGTCGTATTCGTTTTTGGCAATATGCGATAGCCTATTGTCACAAAATAGAGAATACCGCAGGCTAACATTGGAATACCTAACTTCGCATATTCAAAAAAACCGAAACTTTGCCCCACCTGCTCCAGCGCCGACTGCGCAATCAGATTCCCGGGTGAACCGATTAGAGATAAATTTCCCCCCAACGCTGAGGCAAAGGCCAGTGGCATAAGCAAACGAGACTGGGCATATCCTGATTTTATCGCTGCGCCTATCACGACAGGAATGAGAACAGCTGCCGTTCCGGTATTGGACAATACACCGGAAAGAGTTCCGCAGACTAACATAATGATGACTATCAGCTGCTTTTCTGTCCTGGCGTAGCGTGTAACCATACCACCAATCTTATCCGTCACGCCGGTTTCAAATAAGGCGCCGCCGACAACAAACATTGCTACAAACAAAATGACATTTTGGTTAATAAAACCTGAAAAAGCCGTTTTGACATCAAAAATCCCGGTGACAACCAGAGTAATACAAACAATCATGGCAGTTACCGCTAAAGGTATTTTTTCCCAAACAAACATAACGATAGAAAAAACCAATAGCGACAACGTAATGGTAACTGGAGACATAAATATATCGCACCTCACCTTGTTAAAAGGCATGTAATCATATTTTAAATAAAGTAAATTCGTTCACGCTCAAATGGCAAATGATGGGAAAGCGCCAGCTTTTTCTTAATAAGAAGACTTGCCCCTGGGCATCATATGATGCCCAGGTAAATCTTCATTTCCTTAAAAACTATTTAAATGATCCCCCAGGCGATTAACATCTCCCACCACCATACCCCCAGGGTAATTTGCAGAACAAAAGTCAGCAATGCTAATATCCCACCAATAATCCACCATGATTTGATATCATTATAGCCAACGCCAAAAACTACTGGCCCTGCCGCGCCACCGTAGTGGGTTACCATGCCGCCATAAGAGTTGCTGAATAATAGAGCGAGCGCTGTGAGCATTATCGGTGCGCCAGAAACATTCGCCAGCATGGCCAGGACGGGTACCATTGCGACAATATAAGCACTTCCTGACGCGAAGAAATAACGAACCAATATGCTTAATGCGACAATAACGATAAAAGCCATATTGCCATGACCATCAAAGGATATATTGTTTTTTAATACATCAGCTAACCATACGAAAAATCCCACCCTGGACAGTAGTGAACTTAAACCAATAATGCCGCCGTACCATATAAGCGTATTCCATCCCCCTTTATTTTTAATCACATCATCCCAGGTCACGATTTTTAATACCAACATCAGCGCCATGACACAGATTGCAACGGTTGACTCATTAACCCCCAGGGAGCGACTGAATACCCAACCGCCGAGAGCAAGAACAAACAGACAAGACAGCATCTTTTCACGCACCGTCATGGGGCCTAAAGCTTCTATGCCTGTTTTGGCAATCTCTTTATTATCTACCCTCTTCAATTCTGGCGGATAAAGCTTGTAGGTAATCAGTGGAGTCAGCAGCAACATAATAATTCCAGGTAATCCCGCGGCCAGCGCCCATCCTCCCCAGCTCAATTTTATATGGCAAATATCCTCGATCATTTTCAGCGCAAGGATGTTTCCGGCCATGGCGGTAAAGAACATATAGCTGGTAGTTTTAGTGACCATATAGATGTTCAACATGAGGTAATGACCGACGCGCTTTGCGCTCCGCTCCGGCTCTGACCCCAGAGCGACGGCGACACTATTGATAATGGGTAAGACGATGCCGCCAGCACGGGCCGTATTCGAAGGCGTGGCGGGTGCCAGCAGCAGGTCAAGGAAGGCGGTAACATAGCCAAGACCTAAAGTCGTACTGCCAATCTTGCCGATAAGAATATAAGCTATTCTTTTACCCAATCCGGTAATGACAAATGCCGCACTGAGGGTAAATGCAGAAAACACTAACCAGGTGGTACCTGATGAATATCCGCTTAATACGCTGGCCGCTTTTATCGAACCGTCACCTAAATTTCCCACGATCACCATTGATGCAGCAACGGCGATCAGTAATACTACGGGTTCACAAAAAGGTTTAATCACTAAACCCACAATCGCTGCCAGATAGATACCTGATAATACCCAGGCAAGTTTTGATAATCCTTCTGGCGCCGGGAATAAGCTGATGAGTAACGGTATTGCTATGATAACAAGCAGCTTCCATGATTTATTATTTTGCATTTCCATTCCTTACCTGCACTTAATATTTAAGAAGGCTTATTGCAACGTATTCACATACGCCTCCCCCATCTACGGTGGATTTATAGAGACTAAGAGGATGAGTATTTATTCTGGAATGTAAGCCGTTCCTGAAAGGATCTTCCGTGCGGTACGAATAACCGATGCCCGAATATCTTCTGGACGTTCAGTAGTATGACTTAAATCGACTTCAATCCCCCCACTGGGGTGTTCGACTTTAATGACCCCAGCGCCTGATAGCTTCGTCAGTTCATTAGCAATGGTTTCTGGAATAATACAGGCGCTTGCCAGACCGATAGCGCCGGTAATCGCCAGCGATTTATGACAATTATGCGGCATAAAATAACGTACGTTGATACTTCCGCCGCTTAGCGCAGGAGAAATCAGAACCGGTTTGGGGATCACCATATTTGTTACATCGCCAAATCCCATCGCCTTCCCGGCCTGTCTACGAATAGATTCAAGCGATTTTAGTAACGCTTTATCCCGATCTAATTCACTGGCAGATTCATATCCCGTTTTCCCCAGGCTCTGGGCCGGAATCACAACCATTGGCATCGCCATATCAATACAAGTCACTCGCACATTATCAAATACATCCATGCGATTGCCCGTTGGGAAAAGCCGTCCGGATTTTGCCCCTGCAGCATTCAAAAAGGTCAATGCAACCGGCGCAGCATGGCCCGGAACGCCATCGATTTGCGTATCGCCTTCATAAATAACCTTGCCGTCAGGCGTTTGAACATCAGCGTCAATAAAAGTATTGGTGTTCACATTTCTTATACGAACTCGCGTAACCGGAGACACCGCCTTAATCAACCCCTGTTCAATGGCAAACCCTCCTACCGCACATAGCATATTGCCGCAGTTTGGCGTAGTATCCACCCGCCGTTCATGGACGATGACCTGAACAAACAGATAATCGATATCCGCTCTTTCGCTAATCGATTGACTAATAATGGCCACTTTACTGGTTTGCGGGCTCCCTCCGCCAATACCGTCAATCTCCAGCTCGTGACCCGCTCCCATTATGGTTAACAAGCACTCATCACGTTTCTGAATATCCTTGGGTAAATCATCTGCTAATAGAAAGGCACCTTTTGATGTCCCTCCACGCATTAATACACAGGGAATGCTCTTCATAGCATGTTCCTTATCCGCCAGAAATAGAAGAATTGAATAAAACGCCTCGTGAATTTAATTGGCTTTATGTTCTTTAAGATTTTTATTTACTTAATTAACAGCCATGCCAATCACGTCGGATATTTTACAAATTCATTCTACTTGCAAGAATTTCACTGGTTGATAAAATTTCGCCATAACAGCTATTCCTGCTGAGCATTAATAAAAAAGCATTCCTGCTTAATAATGGCTTGTTATCTACTTAGAGCAACGCTTATTCAACCTTACGGAGCGATAATGAAAAATGAACTATCCGGTATGAAAGCCTTTGTCACGGTTGCAGAGCTTGGCTCATTTAGTAAAGCAGCCGAGCAACTCAGCCTCACGCAACCTGCGCTCACCAAAAAGATAAAAAAAATAGAGACTAATATGAATATTGCGCTGTTCGAACGAACCACGCGAAAAATTGCGCTTACGCAGGCCGGGAAAATGCTTCTACCAAAGGCTAAAGCGTTGATTTCCAGCCTTGATGCTGCAATATTTAACCTCAACGATTTAACTTCTCAATTACATGATACCGTTACGCTATCTTGCATTCCGACCGCCGTTTTTTACTTTTTACCGCGTGCTATCGTTCAATTTAATCAAAGCTACCCCAACATCAAAGTACGAATTTATGAACAAGGTATAGAAACATGCATGAACTCGGTACGAAAAGGCGATGTTGATTTTGGAATAAACATGAACTTCATCACATATCCAGACATTGATTTTATCCCTCTGGTAAATGAGCCTTTTGTTCTGGCTTGTCGGCAAGACCATCCTCTGGCATGCCGAAAATTAGTCGAATGGCGGGAACTGGTGAGTCAGACTTTAATCGGTGTAAGGAAATCAAGCGGCAACCGACAGTTAATAGAGAAATGCCTGGCGGAAAAACCCTGGCGACTGGATTGGTTTTATGAAGTCAGACATCTTTCAACCTCGCTCGGTCTTGTCGAAGCTGGGCTGGGGGTCTCGGCGCTACCTTGTCTGGCAATGCCTCACGGTGGGAATAGCACTGTCGTGAGCATTCCGCTTGTCGAGCCGGTTATCCGACGAACGCTTGGTATGATCCGTGTAAAGAACAGACCTCTCTCCCCGGCAGCAGAACGATTAGCTTCGCTCTTACTGCTTATGTGGACGGATGAAGCGGGCACGCTATGGCGCAACGTTGTTGATTGCACTCAGAATACCTGAGGGCCATGCCAGCCGCTTCGTCACCAGGTTAAGGCGCCAGCGCAATCACCTCCGCCGCCCAGCGCTGAAATCCTTCGACATCCAGTCCCAGCGCCACCTGCGCGTTTGCCGGTTGGCCCAACTTGCCTTCGATATCAACCACCGTCGTCCCCGAGGTCCACGTTCCCTGGGTTTCTACCGTCACAAAGCATGGTTCAAGGGTAAAGAGCTGTGGACGAACCAGCCAGGCAATCGCGCACAGGTCGTGCATGCGCAAACCGCTGATCATACTGCCGCTACGGTAGTGGCTAAACAGCGCATGGAGCATTTTGCCAGTCTGATTAAGCGTCGGTAGAGTGGCGAGATACTCCGGGGTCAGTATTGCCTGGTTAGTGACATCCAGCCCGCACATAACGATTTCCAGTCCGCTGTGGAAGACTTTAGCCGCCGCTTCCGGGTCGATGGCAATATTGAACTCCGCGTTCGGCGTAAAGTTACCGCGGCCAGCGGAACCGCCCATTATCACCAGGCGACGGATGTTGAAGTGGCACTCGGGATACTGGGTCAGCAGTAGTGCGATATTGGTTAATGGACCAATCGCCACCAGGGTCATCGGTTCCGGGGCGTGCATCAGCGCATCGCGGATCGCCTGAAACGCCGATTTCGCCAGCGGCTGGCGGTTATGTTCAACGAAATTGTAGCCTTCCATGCCGGACTCGCCGTGCACGGAGGCGGCGTCACGTAGCGGACGAACCAGCGGCATCGATGCCCCCTGGGCCAGCGGGACATCGGCGTTCCAGAAATGCAGAAGCTGCAGGGCATTGCGGGTCGTTTTCTCCACCGACACATTCCCGGCCACCGTGGTCATCAGTTGCAGATCCAGCTCAGGGGCGAACAGCGCCGCGGCAATGGCCGCCGCATCATCAATGCCAGGATCGGTATCCAGAATGATTGGTAAGCGCATAGCTTCTCCATAAAAAATGCCAGACGTTAAGCCTGGCATTTTGTCATACGGCGGCAGGAAAGAACTTATTCTACTTCACGGACATTAACGCGCAGCTCTTTCGGTACCTCAAAAACGATGTTCTCTTCGCGGCCTTCCAGCGGCACCGCTTCGCCGCCCCCCAACTCCTGCAAGCGGGAAATGACGTTCTGTACCAGGATATCCGGAGCCGAGGCGCCCGCGGTCACGCCGACACACTGCGCGTCTTTTACCCATTCTTCCTGGATATCGGTCGCATCGTCGATCAGATATGCCGCTTTCCCCATCCGCTGAGCCAGCTCGGCCAGGCGGTTAGAGTTCGAGGAGTTCTTCGATCCTACCACCAGCACCACATCGGCCTGCCCGGCCAGGGCGCGGACGGCTTCCTGACGGTTAGTCGTGGCATAGCAAATATCATCTTTACGCGGCCCGACGATTTTCGGGAAGCGTTCGCGCAGAGCGTCGATCACGTCAGAGGTATCGTCGACCGAGAGCGTCGTCTGGGTCATAAACGACAGCTTAGCGTCGTTTTTCACGTCCAGCGTCCAGACATCGTCCGGTGATTCCACCAGGTACATTCCCCCCTGCGGGTTGCTGTACTGGCCCATGGTGCCTTCGACTTCCGGGTGGCCGGCGTGACCAATCAAAATTGATTCTTCGCCCCGACGGCTGGCGCGGGCGACTTCCATATGCACTTTGGTCACCAGCGGGCAGGTAGCGTCAAAAACGGTCAGATCGCGGCTTTTCGCCTCGTTGCGAACAGCCTGGGAGACGCCATGGGCGGAGAAGATCAGGATTGCGCCGTCCGGCACTTCGCTAATCTGCTCAATAAAAATAGCGCCGCGTAGACGCAGGCTATCCACAACATAGCGGTTGTGCACCACTTCATGACGCACGTAGATCGGCGCACCGTATAGCGTCAGCGCGTTTTCAACAATGCTGATAGCGCGGTCAACGCCTGCGCAAAAGCCGCGCGGGTTAGCCAACAGAATCTGCATCTTACCCCTCCAGCGCCGGATCGATCTCCAGCACTTCAACATCAAAATGAACGGTACGCCCGGCCAGCGGATGATTGAAATCAACGGTGATCGAATCGCCGTTCACTTCACGGATCACGCCGGGCATTTCGCTGCCATCCATTGCGGTAAAGAGCATAATCGCGCCGATTGAAGGCTCGCCCGCGTCAATAAATTCCCGGCGCGAGAAGTATTGGATCAGGTCCGGGCTCGGTACGCCAAACGCGGCGTCCGGCTCCAGCGAAAAAGTAGTTTTATCCCCCTCTTTCAGTCCCAGCATATGCTGTTCCAGACCTTCCGAAAGCGAGGTATCGCCCAGACGAAAGAGCGCGGGTTTACCGTTATTGCGGGTTGACTCTGCGGTGGAGCCATCATCGAGCTTTAAGGTGAAGTGCACCAGCACTGCACTGTTGCTCTGTACTGATTTAGACATGCAGGTTGCTCACTTGTTTTGCCCGGTGACGCTAGCTCTGACCGGGCCTACTGAGAACGTAGGCCGGTGCAAGCGTAGCGCCGCCCGGCAGGTTTTTTTACGCCTGTTTCTTCGCAGCCGCGTTCGGCAAGAAGCCTTCCAGCACAATCAGCGCCGCGCCGATACAGATCGCGGCATCGGCAAGGTTGAAAGTGGCGAAATGCCAGTTCCCGATGTAGAAATCGATCATATCGACGACAAAACCATGCCAAAGTCTGTCGAATAAATTCCCCAGCGCGCCGCCTATAATCAGCGCATAGGCAATGTTATTCAGCTTTTGCGTCGCCTTAGAGCGATACATCAGCACCGCGAGGATCACGCAGATACCAATAGCGATACCGGCGAAGAACCAGCGCTGCCAGCCCCCGCTGTCGGCGAGGAAGCTGAAGGCCGCGCCATAGTTACGCGCATAATGCAGATTAAGCGATGGGAACAGCGATACCGTATCCCCCAGAGCGAAGTTCTGGAGGATCAGGAACTTACTGCCTAAATCGATAATCAGCACGGCTACGACGACCCATAGCCAGCGTAGTCCCGTTGAACAAATCGGTTTACTCATCAGGCAAACTTACGTTTTTCACCGTCACCGGCGATGTTGCTGACACAGCGTCCGCAGATATCCGCGTGTTCCGCCACCTTGCCGATATCCGTGGTGTAATGCCAGCAGCGCGGGCACTTGCTACCTTCGGCTTTGCTCAGCACGACTTTCAGGCCTTTCAGCAGTTCACTCTGCCAGGCGTCGGCCGGAGCCTGCGCATAATCGGCAACTTTCGCTCCTGAGGTCAACAGGACAAATCGCAATTCGTCGCCCAGCGCATTCAGCTTCGCCGCCAGATCGGTATCGGCATACAGCGTGACCGCCGCTTCCAGAGAGCCACCCACCTGCTTATCCGCACGCGCCTGCTCGATGACCTTGTTGACTTCGCCGCGCACTTTCAGCAGCTCATCCCAGAAACTATCGTTCATCACTTCGTCGTCGGCCAGGCCGAACAGACCAGTGTACCATTCACCGGTAAAGACGTATTTCTCGCGGTCGCCCGGCAGGTAACCCCAGATTTCGTCAGCAGTGAAGGACATGATCGGCGCCATCCAGCGCACCAGCGCTTCGGCAATGTGGTATAGCGCGGTCTGGCAGCTGCGACGCGCAACGCTGTCCGCCTTGGTGGTGTACTGACGGTCTTTGATGATATCAAGCCAGAACGAGCCCATTTCGATGGAGCAGAAGCGCATCAGGCGCTGCACCACTTCGTGGAAATCGTAAGATTCATAGGCTTTGACGATATCGTCCTGCGCCGCTTGCGCGCAGCCTACTGCCCAGCGGTCCAGCACAACCATCTCTTCCGGTTTCACCATATCTTTAACCGGATCAAAGCCGTTCAGGTTCGCCAGCAGGAAGCGCGCGGTATTACGGATACGACGATAGCTGTCGGCGGCGCGCTTGAGGATCTCGTCGGAGACCGCCATTTCACCGGTGTAGTCGGTAGAAGCCACCCACAGGCGCAGAATGTCCGCACCCAGCTTATTCATTACGTCCTGCGGAGACACGGTGTTGCCGATAGATTTGGACATCTTGCGGCCCTGACCATCAACGGTAAAGCCGTGAGTCAGAACCTGGCGGTAAGGCGCTTTGCCCTTCATCGCGGTAGAAATCATCAGGGATGACATAAACCAGCCGCGGTGCTGGTCGGAACCTTCGAGATACATATCTGCGGCGTGACCAGCGAATTCCGGACGCACATCAACGACTGAGGAGTGGGTCGACCCGGAGTCAAACCACACATCCAGCGTATCCGGCACCTTCTCATAGTTATCGGCATCAGCGCCGAGGAGGTCGCGGGGATCAAGATCCCACCACGCCTGAATGCCGTCGACTTCTACGCGTTTCGCCACTTCTTCCATTAATTCCAGACTACGCGGATGCAGCTCTTGCGTCTCTTTATGCACGAACAGCGACATCGGTACGCCCCAGGTGCGCTGACGGGAGATACACCAGTCAGGACGGTTGGCGACCATGGATTCGATACGCGCCTGGCCCCAGTCCGGGATCCACTGCACGCCCTTGATTTCGGAAAGCGACTGCGCGCGCAGGCCCTTCTGATCCATGCTCACGAACCACTGCGGCGTGGCGCGGAAGATGATCGGTGACTTGTGACGCCAGCAGCACGGATAGCTGTGCTGCATTTTCTCAACGTGCAGTAGCGCGCCACTGCTGCGCAGCATTTCAACGATCATGTCGTTGGCTTTAAAGACGTTTACGCCGTCCAGAGACGGATACGTCCCCGGCAGATAGGCACCGTCCGGGCCAACCGGGTTAGCCACTTCCAGCCCATATTTTTGCCCGATAACATAATCGTCTGGGCCGTGGCCTGGCGCGGTATGCACCGCACCAGTACCCGCGTCCAGCGTGACGTGATCGCCCAGGATCGCCGGTACGTCGAAATCCAGGAACGGGTGCTTAAAGCGCATGCGTTCCAGCTCGGCGCCGTTGACCACCGCCAGGAGGGTGTAGTCAGCAATTCCGGCGCGTTTCATCACGCTTTCGACCAGGTCTTTTGCCAGGATCAGCGCCTGACCTTCAACCTGTACCAGCGCATAGTCAAACTCCGGGGACAGGGAGATTGCGCGGTTCGCTGGCAGGGTCCACGGGGTAGTGGTCCAGATAACCAGAGAAACCGGGCCGTTCACGTCGGCCACGCCAAATTTCGCCAGCACCGCCGCTTTATCCGTCGCATGGAACACAACGTCGATGGACGGAGAAGTTTTGTCGTAATACTCAACTTCCGCTTCCGCCAGCGCGGAACGGCAGTCCACGCACCAGTGCACCGGCTTAGCGCCTTTGTGCAAGTGGCCGTTGCCGATGATTTTACCCAGCGCGCGGATGATGTTGGCTTCGGTTTTGAAGTCCATGGTCAGGTATGGGTGTGACCAGTCGCCAAGCACGCCCATGCGGATAAAGTCTTTACGCTGTCCGTCGATCTGCAGCGCAGCGTATTCGCGGCACCTGGCGCGGAACTCGGCGGCGGTGAATTTCTCGCCCGGCTTGCCGTACTCCTGCTCCACTTTTAGCTCGATCGGCAGACCATGACAGTCCCAGCCCGGTACGTACGGAGAGTCATATCCCGCCATTCCTTTGGACTTCACGATAATGTCTTTCAGGATCTTGTTAACCGAGTGACCAATATGAATGCTGCCATTCGCATAAGGAGGACCATCATGCAGAATGAAGGTTTTTTTGCCTTTCTTGGCTGCACGAATGATGCCGTACAGGTCATCATCGGTCCAACGCGCCAGCATTCCCGGTTCACGCCTGGCGAGGTCGCCGCGCATCGGGAACCCTGTTTCCGGCAAATTCAGGGTCGGTTTATAGTCACTCATCAGATTCTCGGTTCCGTATTTCGGTTTGATAAACACCGTCAGGGTTATGCCTGCCCGGTTAGCCCAAAGAAGTCGCGGGCCGTTAACTCATCACGTGCGATTTGCGTTTTCAGCTCATCAAGCGAAGCAAATCGCTGCTCGCTACGTATTTTTTTACGCAGTATTACATTTATATGGCGACCATAGAGGTCCATTACAACATCCAGGAGATGAACTTCCAGCTGCTGACGCACGCCGGATACCGTTGGACGAGTACCAATGTTGGCGACGCCCATAAAAGGTTTGTCGCCAAGCCCTGTCACTTCTACCGCATAGACCCCTTTTACCGGGGAAACCTGACGACGCAGCGGTAAATTCGCCGTCGGGAAACCTATTGTGCGCCCGAGTTCATCTCCGTGCACAACGCGACCGGAGATGGTAAATGGATGCCCCAGCAACGTCTCCGCCAGGGGCAGGTCGTCGTCAGCCAACGCCTGGCGCACTGCCGTGCTGCTGATGCGTACCCCGCCTTCACAGAAGGTTTGGGTACTGGTAACGTCAAAGCCATATTCCACGCCAGCTTTTTGTAATAGCAAGAAATCCCCCTGGCGACCAGCACCAAAGCGGAAATCATCACCAACGGCGAGGAACTGGACGCCTAACTGGCGGACCAGCAGTTCCCTGATAAAGTTCTGAGCAGTCAATGCCGCAAAGCGCCGATCGAAACGCACGCACAGTACGTAATCGACGCGGCTTTCGGCCAGATAGTTCAGCTTCTCACGCAGGCGCGTTAAACGCGCAGGCGCTTTATCGACGGCAAAAAGCTCAAGCGGCTGGGGCTCAAAAATCATGACCACCACCGGTAAGCCACGCTGGCGACCTTCGGCACGCAAACGCTGCAATAATGCCTGGTGTCCGCGGTGCACGCCGTCAAAATTTCCAATGGTCAGCACACACCCGTGCGGGGCCTGACTGAGATTATGTATGCCGCGTATCAGCTTCATGTCTGGCTCAAAACAGTGAAAATCGTCCGAGTATACCTTGTACAACTGGCGACGTTAACCAGCGATTGCACCTCTTCACTGAAAGATCCCGGTAATTCATTCACTCAGCGCGAGATTGCAGGAAAATCTCTCCGGCATCGTCGATTTTTATGGTTGAAAGGCTGTATTCGCCAGCAACAAGCTGGTAGAATCCTGCGCCATCACTACGTAATGAAGCGTTGCTGGTTTAAACGACGCTTATTTGCACAAATCCATTGACAAAAGAAGGCTAAACGGGCATTCTCCTCGGCCTTTGAATTGTCTATATAGAACACATTTGGGAGTTGGACCTTGGCTAATATCAAATCAGCTAAGAAGCGCGCCGTTCAGTCTGAAAAGGCCCGCAAGCACAACGCTAGCCGTCGCTCTATGATGCGTACTTTCATCAAGAAAGTATACGCAGCTATCGAAGCTGGCGACAAAGCTACTGCACTGAAAGCATTTAACGAAATGCAACCAATCGTGGACCGTCAGGCTGCTAAAGGTCTGATCCACAAAAACAAAGCTGCGCGTCATAAAGCAAACCTGACCGCTCAGATCAACAAACTGGCTTAATCGCCTGCTTGCTGTCGCTTTGTAAAAAAACCCGCGAAAGCGGGTTTTTTTATGTCTGCCATTTGGCACGCGCTGCATCAGTTATATCGGCCTGGTTATCGCAGCCAGTTCAAGCTGTAGCCTGAACCTGGCCGTGGCATTTTCCTCGTAGCGAGAAACCGTTCTGCCCTATGCCTGAGGCGGCGTAAAAAGCGCCGAATAGTCACGATTACAAATCCGCTGCACCGCCGGATGCTGGATCATTCGTTCAGCAAAGATTGCGTGATACTCTTCCATGATGTTGTCCATGCGCCCGATCTCAACTATCGATTCATCGCTATAGAAATCATGCGCATACAACGTCGGCGCGACGAATATCGCATTATGCGCCGCACCGAAGGCCTTCATCAACGCCGCATCATCAAATTCGCCCAGAATTTCCACCTGCAAACCCTGCGAGTTAAACCAGTTGAGCAACTTGCGCCCTAACATGGAACGGCGACCGGGGATCAGTAAGCGACGTTCTTCCAGACAGCCCGGGAACGGCTTTTCCGGCAGAGGATTCATACACCAGAAGCTAACGCTGCATTCGCCAATTTTCACCGAAAACAACCCTTCCTGCTGAGTGGAATCGATGGGACAGTCGGAGATAATCATATCGAGCTTATGCTGGCTTAACTGTTCCAACAGCATTTCATGGGTCGACTCAAAACAGCGTAAATGGATCTGTTCGTTATCGACGATGGCGGCATCCAGGACACCGCTAACCAACCTTTTCGACAACGCGTCCGCGACACCAACGTCAAATAACAGATTCGACTCTTTACGATAATTAACGATATCCAGCATTTCCTGGCTCAGCGTAAACATGCGATCCGCATAGCGGAACACCAGTTCCCCTAATTCGCTGGGCTCCAGTCCTCTTCCTTTGCGCTTAAACAACTTCCCCTGCAGGCGTTCTTCCAGCGCCTTAATTTGTCCGGTAATGGTTTGCGGTGTCAGGAACAAGGCTTCCGCCGCGCCAACAACGGAGCCTTCTTTGTAGACATGCCAGAAGTAATACAGGTGGTTGTAGTTGATATGCGGCATGCTTCTCTCCCTGATAATGTCCAGGAGAGCCGTAGCGACTCTCCGTGAGATGTTAAGCCGCGTAGCCCGAATCCGTTACGCGCTTACGCAATATGATGTATCCCGTGACTGCCGATAATATCGATCCAATCAGGATGCCAAGCTTGGCCCAGTTGATCAATCCGGGGTCGACGCTGCCAAAAGCCAGAGTGGCAATAAAAATCGACATTGTGAAGCCAATCCCACACAGGATGCCGACCGCCATAATTTGCTTACATGTCGTCCCTTCCGGCAGCGAGGCCCATTTCAGCTTCAGCGCCAGCCAACAGAATACGCTGATTCCGAATGGCTTACCGATAAACAGCCCGGCAATAATACCCAACGGCAGCAGTGAGGTCAGCCCTTCTACCGTGACGCCTTGCAAAGAAACTCCCGCATTAGCAAAGGCGAACAGCGGCAGGATAAGGAATGCCACCCACGGGTGCAGCATGTGTTCAAGCTGCTTTGCCGGCGATTTACCATTCTGCTCTTTTAGCGGGATCATAAAGCCGACAATGACCCCAGCCAGCGTTGCATGAACCCCTGATTTCAGAACAGCGGTCCAGAGTATGGTGCCGACCAGGATATAGATACCGGTACGCCGTACGCCGCTCAGATTTAACGCCGCCAGCACAATAATCGCTCCGGCAGCGACAACCAATGACACCACTGAAAGATCGTGCGTGTAGAACAGCGCAATGATAATAATGGCACCCAAATCGTCGATGATGGCCAGCGCCATTAGAAAAATCTTCAGCGCAGCAGGAACCCGATTACCCAACAACGCCAGTACTCCCAGCGCGAAAGCAATATCGGTCGCAGCCGGAATTGCCCACCCCTCTCTGGCAATCGGATCCTGGCCGTTAAACGCCAGGTAAACCAGCGCCGGAACCACCATTCCACCCAACGCGGCAACAACCGGAAACACAGCCTGGCGACGACTGGCTAGCGCCCCCTGTTTCATTTCGCGCTTCACTTCCAGACCGATAAGCAGAAAAAATACCGCCATCAGCGCGTCGTTAATCCATAACAGCATGTTCTTGTTGATCTCTAACGCACCCACGCGCAATTGAACGGGCGTTTCCAGAAAAGAATGATAAAGATCGCTGGTCACGCCAGTATTGGCTAATAACATAGCCAGCACGGCGGCGAAGATTAAGATAATGCCTCCCGAAGCATCGCTTTGGAAAAAACGCTGCAGATGTTTCACTTTTACCTCATTTCATCGGCAAACAATTCGTTAAAGATATGATAAAGGCACAAACACATCGAAAAAACCAGTTTTAAATTGCTATTAAGATCGGTTTTTTCGAGTAAAAGTCCAACACGATATTGGCCATGTTAATAAGATGGAAGGGGCTCTGCTAAAGGAGGGGATGCTTAAAAAAGCTGGCAGCGAAGACGGTCATTACATCCCTATCTCAAATGATTCAGCGCTGCCGTCACATTCGCTGACGAGATCCTATTGACCCATGGAAAAAGGGATGGTGATTTTAAACTTTTGCTTTGCCACAAAAGACCAGATGTCGGGAGGATTATCGTCATCCGATCCGGCAATCCGCTAACAGTTCGATTTATTCAACAAAGTCTCAACGCATATGCAACCTGAAGTATGACGGGTATAACAGTTGAAATGGTCCACACGAATAAATAGATTTAATACCGTACCGATTGTATTATCATTGATACATCAGAAAAGAATTTAACATGTGCAGCCACTGCCATTAATATTATTAACACAATCGAGAATTTCATATTCAGACTGATAATTATCCCTTCTTTTAATTCAACATCAAGCCTTCTGTTTTTTTGCATTTTTTTCTTCTGAAATATGTGCACCATTCCAACCATTACAAAAATCAACGTAATGATCGTATTGCCAGAACTCATTCCCCACAACAATAGCTCACAAATACTCAAAGCAAAAAACCATGCAATGAACAATAAAAAATTACCATTTAAATTAATAACACTCATTTTAACCTCATTACATGTCTGGAGTGAAACCTAATGCCGTAAAAATGGCTGAAAACATTCAGCCATGTAGAAAAAGCAAATTAGCGTAGTAGGATTTTTTCCTTTATTTGTGTATATTCACGTTCATTAATAATACCTTTTACCCTGAGTTCGTTGGCTTCAATTATTTGCTCAGAAATAGTTTTCTCTACACAGCAACCTTCTGGGGAATGATATTTATGGGAAGTCATTCGGTGTCTTAATGCCATTCCTTTACCTCTAATGAGTAGATAAATGATTGAACAAACCACAGGAATAATGAGCAATAAAATGACCCAAATCACTTTAAAAATAACATGCAAATTATCATCACGAAAAATATCAGTCAGAATTTGAAAGAGCAACATTAAGTAAGCGAAAAAAAAGAAAAGTGAAAAAAATGACATAATGATATCGGAAAATGTCATTGATTGCATGAACATTATACAAACCTTTCCATAAGTAATTTATATTAAAATACTATATTTTATATACCCAAAATAATTCGAGTTGCAGAACAAAACGGTTAACCGTTTTGCACAGCGCTTGTGCTGGCTCCGAAGGGGTGAGACCGAAGGCTGAACCACGCAGCAAGGGAATGACAAATTCGTCAGGAACGAATCTGAACAACCAAAGGCTGCCTTCAGTGAGGGACAAGGATGTCCCTCATTTATCCCTGGAAGCTTACTCTGGTCAGTGACTACGGCGAACGACAAATCTGTCGGGAACAGATTTAAACGCCGTGCTGTGGCGGCCCGTTAGAGGGGCTCATGAATTAACCGAATAGCTTACCAGCCAACACACATGCAACTTGAAGTATGACGAGTATATCCAGGTACTGGCTATATTAAAAAATATAGCATGAGAACAATCCTACAATTGAGTTACAGGAGTAATTGTAACCTGCCCTCGTAGTGATGCAATATTAACTCGTTGTCCTACAAAAAAAGGCGTTTCTCCAATTGGCTGGACAATTACAAATTCATTACCATTCTCTGGTCGAATGAAAAGCTCCACACCGTTTATTTGAGCTCTATTACGCTGGATGGCTTGTCCGGTCAAAGCCCCGGCAACAGCGCCGCCTGCGGTAGCAATACGTCGGCCACTTCCACCACCTATAGCACTACCTGTAACACCGCCTAATACTCCGCCTGCCGCCGCTCCGGCAATATTATCACTTTCATTTTGGATGGTAATATTTCTCACGCTGGTGATGGTACCCTGAGTAACGGCCATAGGTTGTCCAGTCAACGCTACGTTAACATTATCGGCTGACCCCACAGGATTCCCACTGCAACCCACTAAAAGCAAGGCACCCATAAATACGAAAAAACATTTCATAAGCTTAAACATTCCTGTTATTGATAATTTAATTCATCACAAATTAATCGGCACCACTACTGCAGCCGCACTCCAACTTACTTTCTATAACCTAAATCATTCGCGTTGCAGGCCAAAACTATTAACCGTTTCACGCCGCGTTGCGGCGCCCCGTAAGGGCCGAACTTATGGATGAGCCAAGTAATAAAGCCAAGGCACATGCAACTTGAAGTATGTCGGATATAGATGAAGAATCATTTCCGCATATTAACGATTACTGTAAAAAATAACCAGACCCACATCCTACAAAATCAATTAGCATCAAAAATGTTGAGGCTTGATACTAAAAAATTGCAATAATAATTCATTGTCATGCATTCGCCTGATCCAGACGATGTATATTTTTATACTTTATGATCAAAAATTGTTTCAGCATCCAAATAATACCCATCACCTCTTTTATTTTCAATCTTCCCACATTTATAAGGCGCGATTTTTTTTCGTAATCGTCCAATGATAACTTCCACGGTATTATTGCTTTGATTAAATATGTCGTCATGCAAATGCCTCATAATTTCATACTTACTAATGAGTTTGCCACATTTTTTGATAAGTAGCATCATTATCTCAAACTCATAATTGGTAAGTTTTATTTTTTCATCTGCAATAAACAATGCTCTACTTTCAATGTTCAGTTCAAAGTTACCTGCGGTCATTTTTTTCGTCGGTGCCAAACAGGTTCTGCGTATAAGAGTTTGCAATCGCACAATGAGTTCTTCTATCCTGAATGGCTTCACAATATAATCATCTGCGCCGCAATTTAATGCATTCACTTTATGCTGAAGGTTTTCCTCATTGCTGATCACTAAGATTTTAACAGTTTGCCCCATTTTTCGCCAACGTCGAATAGCTTGAATACCTTTTTTATCTACAGGGGCCATAGTCATTATCATAACATCGGGTTTATTCGAAGTCATGAACAGCCATGCTTCATTTATACTCGAACACACATCCACAACATACCCAGCATTCTCAGTCTGAGATCGTAAATAATTTTGATTAATGATGTTTGGCTCTAATATCAAGGCACGCACACTCTAATCCTTCTTAAAAATATCATTTACTGAGTACAGTTCCCAGCCTTTAAATTTATTTCTAAAGAATTGACTCAATAACTAACATCCCTATCAAAGATAGTTATTACATCTAGTTTTACGCACTTTCCCTTAGCAACAATTGTTGCGTTGCCTGTAAAAAAAGGCAATTAAAAAAAAACCGTCCTGGATATACAACTTATTATTCTGAAAGCACTAATGGAATATAAAATCATCATTGATAATCACAGTTAATCAGATTATTGCTCTGATAATCACATAAAATCAAGAGTTTTACCCCAAGAGGTCGCCCGTAATCGATATATATACCCTGGCGAATTCGAGTTACAGGGCAAACTGATTAACCGTTTTGAACAGCGCTTGTGCTGGTTGAGGCCAAAAGTTGGATCATAGGGTAACGCAGTGAAAAATTTGTCAGGACAAATTTGAACGCTGTATAACGGCGGCCCAAGGGCGAGGCTCATGGATGATTCGAGTAATAAAGCCAACACCCATGCAACTTGAAGAATGACGGGTATAAATCAGCATAAGGCAACAGGATGGTTCACCTGGATTTATTCAACAAAGCCGTGAGGAGGATAAAGACAGTCCGCAAACATTAACAAAGCTATTATCAATGAATATATTAAACTCTTCGAAAGACTCTGTGGAATCACGTTTAAAACAACAAATCCTTCTAAAAAGCTTCAGTCCTCACGAACAACATTCCTATGTTGGTGCTTATTAAACTTAACAGATCGAACAATCGCATGAATGATATCAAAATTCTGATAGAAACCGACAGTATCGAATAGCAGCTGTATTTTATCATTGTACACAATTCCCATAAAACAGGTTCCTCCGCCAGCGTGAAAGCCAGTTTCTTTATCGCTGACACCACACGTTTGTGTAGTCTGCATTCCTTTCCAGCCAGGTCCATTGAGCACCTCCACAGGGCTGGGAGCATCCCTACCAGCCTCCCGCATCCAGACGCCATTGTCATTATAAAAAATCATGCTGTCTGTCGCCTGTTTCAGCGTTCCATACTGAGCACAAATATTCAATGTGTATTCTTCCTCAGTCAATCGCCCGGGCTGGCTGAGTGTGACGCATTGTTTATCTTTTTTGACTGACCAGGTTTTCGGGTAGCTAAAGCTGAAATCGCTACTTTCATATCGGACCATTTTCTGCGTTTCTGCTAATGGATTCTCTGGTTCTTTCAGCGATTTATCTGTACGACAGGCGCTAAGAGGCCGCGCAACGGCTTTTGTCAGATGGTTTATACGATGAGTCTCATGATTGGTATCCGCGAGGACGCATGCACAGCCATAGCCATAGTTTCCTTTCCCGGTACGAATCCACTGTGCAGGTTTAAATTCAGGCCAATCCCCTTCAGCCTGATCCCCTCCTTGAGAGCCAATTATCCATATACCATCGCGATCCGTCAGAGTGGCATTAGCCGGTGTAGGGTTCTCAAACCAGCCACAGCGACGTTCGGCACTGTAGGCGATACTGGCGTATGTCACAGCGCTAGCAGAAATCAGCCCCACCAGGGTAAGCCCGGAAAAAAAATGCATGGAACATCCTTAATAAAGGGAAAGCGAAAGTGGTAGCATCAGTTCAGGCTGTAACCTTCTTTAGTTTTCCAATTCAGCTTGCACTGGTCAAGTTAAACAGGACGCTTTTTTCTCAGCCATTTGTTCATAACGTACCGGAGACAGCTCTCCGTTAACAGCCCGCTCATGCTGGCGAAACCAGACGCGTAGGGTCGCTGGTGGGCAGCCAATCTTCGGGATAATGGGGCGAGGGGCGCCCACTGTGAGTGGTATTCGTTCTGATTTTCCAGAACTATACGGACGGCCAGTTGACGGATCTCCGGGGAAAAACGCGTATTTTTGCTCATCCTGTTTACCTCTCTTAAAGAGGAGTTCAGTCTCCAGGATTACCGGGGCGGTTCACGGCAGTATAAAATTCCACCTCAATATTCATACAAATCATTAATAAATATTTAGCAACACATCGTTCAATCAAATCCTAAATGACATTTAACCGTATCATTTAGCAAAATGCTTATTACAGGTATTATTTACGGCACATAAAAATAGTACGTTTCAGATCGCTGATACGCCATGTTTCCGCATCTATTTTTTGAATTTTATAAAAAAATACAGACTGGCTTGAAGTAAGTTTTTCAGTCAAATCAGGTGGCGTAGTATCTTGCTTATTGGCTGTAAACTTCCCTTTAATGACTTTATGAAAACCATTTACCGTTGCTTTTGAGATAGTCATATCACCTGAGCGGTCAACAATATACTCCTGCCCTTCATTTTCCAGAGTGCCATATTCATTTACGACGACATGTCCTTTCTCAGTTATATGAAAGACAATTTTAACATTACCTGTAATACCGTTTCCACCATCTTTGTTTATATAAAAACTAGACATACAGTTCATTGGTAAATAATTATCAATGACAAATAACTTATAGCTAATAAAACAAACCGCAAATAACAATATGATATTAACAGTTAAACTAGATATTTTTAATATTGAGATAATTTTCACATTCGTTACCTTTTTTAAAATTATTTTTTTTGCAAATTGCAACATGTGTAGCGTATGTTTTATCGTTTAAAGATGTTTTATTATCATCAAAAAATATTGTTTGCG
>DASYFN010000064.1:0-20846 GCA_036498385.1 Klebsiella sp. | reverse complement strand
GCCAGCCCAACGAAAAACGCCGCCAGCAGGAAGATCTCAAGCCAGACCACCGGCGTTTCCATGCGGTGGATAAACTGGGCTTCAACGCTGTGCGGGTTGCCACGCTGGCGCAGCGCCATGGTGATCAGCGCCAGCGCCGCGCCGGAGGAGACCCCGGAAAACAGGAACAATACCGGCAGGATAGGGTTGTTAAGAAACGGGTAGGATTTCAACGCCGAGAGCAGAAAGCCGGTGTACGCGCCCAGCAGCACCGCCAGTACCAGCATCAGCATTTCAAGGGTTCGGTGGATGGGCGTCAGAAGGGCCAGCGCTTTTGTCATGATGTTCAGGCGCGGTAGCCAGCGCTGTTGCAGGGCGATCACCTCTTTTTCAAAGATTTTTGCCAGCCACAGAATCAGCACCACCATGTACAGCTGGAACAGCAGGACACCCATCGACATCACCGAGGTGAGGCTGTAATGGAACATCAGTTTCCAGAATGTCCACGGTTGCGTCAGGTGGAAAATAAGGATCAGCAGACCGAGGATCACCGCGCCCGGCCCGACAACTAGCGTGGTGCGCAGCAGGATGCTGTCCGCGCCGCCTGCCTGTGGGTAACAACGGCGCAGCAGAATCGCCAGCGTGACCAGCCCGGCGGAAATACCAATTAAAAACAGGTAGATGGCAATGGGCCAGTCCCATACCAGCGAGGCAAAATGAAAAGCGGAGTCTGTTGTCATTGGCTCACCTCCCCATATTTAAAGGGAACGCGCCAGACCTTCGGCTTAGTTCCGAGCGCCAGTTTGTAGCGGTAGGTGGTTTTCTCGCGCAGCAGGCGCGAAATCTCGCTGTTGGGATCGTCGACATTGCCAAATGTCAGTGCCTTTGTCGGACAGGCCTCAACACAGGCGGGCTGTTTGCCCTGTTTCAGATTCGTTTTGCGGCAGAAGTCGCATTTATCTGCTGTCCGGCTGATGGGGTGAATGAAGCGCACGCGGTACGGACAGGCGGCGATACAGTACTGGCAGCCAACGCAGAGATCCGGGTTCACATCGACAATGCCGGTGGCGGCATCGCGAAATGACGCTCCGGTCGGGCAGACGTCAACGCACGGGGCGTGATCGCAATGCTGGCAAGAATGGCGGAAGAAGCGATATTTCACCTCAGGGAAACTGCCCAGCGGTTCACTGCGGATAATGGTCAGACGCGACACACCATCCGGCACGAGATTCACCTGCCGGCACGCATCCATACAGGCGGTACAGCCGATGCACAACGATTCATCATGCACCATGCCGTAACGCACGCCGCTGATGTTCAGCGTCTTCGCCACTACGCGGCTCGCCGTCCCGCTGACTGCCACCAGTGCGCCGGCACGGGTGATAAACTGGCGACGAGAGCAGCTCATGGGTGCTCCTTAAGTAAGGGAACTGCCGCCGGGTTAAAGTGTGGATTGTTGCGCTGATCGCTATGGCAATCGACGCAAATCTTCACCCGTCCCTGTTCGCTTAACGTCTGCATGGTGTCCTGCTGCGGATGCAGCGAATGGCAGCTCGCGCAGGCGACTTTGGTGACGTGAACATCATGCGGCCAGAACGCTTTTTGTAACTGTTCCGGAAGATGACACGACATACAGACGCTGTTCTGCTGCGTGACGCTGTACATCGGGTCGTTGAAACGCATCACATCTTTTACCCCTTCGCGGTGTTTTAGCGAGGGGTGGCCGTGACAGTTAGTGCAGGTTACGGGCAGTTTGTTATTCGGATTGATTACGTCAGCATGTTTCCCGTGCATACCGTCGGTGTTCAGTTTGTGGCAGTCCAGACAGGCAGCATCCGGGTTGCGCTGCTGGGTGACTTCCCAGCGCTCATCGGACGCCTGTGCCGTCGGGGTGGCGGTCAGTCCGTTCAGGCTCCATAACAGGCCTGACGCCAGCACCCCGGCAGTTAATAACGAACGTAATACGCTCATATTCACTCCATTGCGTTATCCGCCCCATGCGTGGAGCGGAGCGGGGTTATTGGCTCAACAGACCGTTTTTACGCGCCTGATCATTCCACTGCGGGATCACCGTTTTGATGAACTCCTGCTTCTCGGCGTTGATCTGCTGCATATCCAGACCAATTGCCTGCTGGGCTTTCTCTTTCGTGGAGATATCCGGCAGGGCAATTTCATGGGTAATACCTTTGGTCGCCAGCAGTCGCGCCAGACGGGTACGGGCATCCGCCGCTTTGTCCATCGCGCTGCCCAGCATCCGCAGCCCCTCTTCCGGCGCATGCATGTGAATACCGTGTGAAGCGATAGCGAGATCCCAGCGCCACTGCGCGTGGCGGATATCGGTCAGAATCGGCTTCATTTCCGCTTCCGTCGCGCCAGCGTCCCAGGCGGCTTTCGCTTCGAAGTGCGCATGAACCAGTTGATCTTCCACCTTGATTTTCAGGTCCTGAATCGCCTGTTTACGCTCCGCGACCACGCTTTGCAGGGCGGCTTTGTCCTGGGTATGACAATTGGCGCAGGTCTGCGCGAAGTTATCGAACGGATTGCCAATCTTATGATCGGTGTAGAGCTTGCCCTCGGCGTTCTGCACTTTTGGCATATGGCAGTCGATACAGGTCACGTTGTTTTTGCCGTGAATGCCCGCGCTCCAGGTTTCATATTCCGGGTGCTGCGCTTTAAGCATCGGCGTTTTTGACAGGGCGTTGGTCCAGTCTGAGAAGGCGATGGCATCGTAATACTGTTCCATGTTTTCGACCTTCATGCCGTTATCCCACGGAAACTTCACCGCCTTGTTTTTGCCATCAAAGTAGTACTCGACATGGCACTGGCCACATACCATCGACTGCTGATCGAATCGCCCGGCTTTATTGAACGGTTTGCCGATGGCGTCCATCGCTCTTTCCGCGTACGGGCGGGAGAGCGTCAGCGCCGGCTTACCCTTCGCGAAGTCAGACGAGGCGGTGTTATGACAGTCGCCGCAGCCTAAATTGTTGACGATTTCCGGACCGCCGCGCGCCCATTTACCGTGGAAATAGGCGTCTTCACCCTCTTTCTGAATTAAACGCGCCACATCCGGGCTTTTGCAGCTCCAGCAAGCCATCGGCAGCGGGCCATCTTCGGCGTTTTTCGGTGCGCCGGTGCGCAGGGTTTCACGGACATCGGTGACCGCGTAGGCGTGACCGCGCGGTTTGTTGTAGTCGCGGGAGAAGGGGTATCCCGCCCAGAGGATCACCAACCGTGGATCTTCCGCCAGCGCATCCACGCGTTCGGACTGCTCAGACGTTGCTTTCCAGGAGAGATATTGATCGGGATGTTGAGGCGCGAAGGTTTCACTTTTCGCTTCAACGGTGACGGTTTTTGCGGGTACGGACGTTTGCTCAGCGTAAACAGAAGAAATAAAGAAAAAAGGGATTACCAGGCTGAAGAAACGACGTGCGCTTATTTTTATTCTTGCCATAGGTTTTTCATCCAGATTGCGCCACTGCGGGCAATGGTGATGCTTTATATTTTTATGCAACAACCGCTCTCATCTGTTGCAGGATTATTTAACACTCTATAACCATGTAAAATTCATGGTTATGGGATCGATATCAGGGCGCTATCTCCCTTGGGTGGGAGTGGTTTGTCCCTTCGTCCCTGTAAAAATAGGCAATCCTGGGATTCTGTTCTGCAAAAAAATGTAACTCTTTTGATTTGGTTACGGCATTTAACCCAATCGGGGTATGCATCTCTAACCCATCATCCAATACCTTACCTGTAACATGTATACACAATGAATAAAGCGATGCTTTACGCCACCTGGCAAGGAGCAATTGATGGTTGATGTTGTCCGCCGACGTCTGTTTTCCCGGGCTTTGCATAGCACATCAGGGGAAATTCGCCCGCCGTGGAGCCAGGAGGCGTCGTTGTTCATCGGCCAGTGTACGCGCTGCAACCGCTGCGTGGAGGCCTGCGAGGCAGGCATTCTGCAACGCGGCTCCGGGGGCTATCCGGTCATCGATTTTCGGCGCGGTGAATGCACATTTTGCTACGCCTGCGCGCAAGCCTGTCCTGAGTCCCTTTTTTTGTCTCGTCATTCGCGCGCGTGGGCGCTGGCGGCCGTTATCGGTTCGCGTTGCCTGGCCGTGCAGGGTGTCGAATGCCGCGGCTGCCAGGATGCCTGCGAAAGCGCGGCTATCACGTTTCGTCCTGAAGCAGGTGGGATCTGGCAGCCGCGTTTAACCCCCTCCGCCTGTTGCGGCTGTGGAGGATGTGTCGCCGGTTGTCCCGTATCAGCAATAAACATGGAGTATCGCAGTGGAAGCGCTTTGGCAGGTGTGTAGTCTGGTCGTGCAGATAAAAACGCAGATGATAGCCGACATTACCGGGGCGCTCAGCGCGCTGCCAGGTTGTGAAATTGCGCTCAGCGATGCCGGGAAAGGCGTCCTGATTGTGGTTGTCGAGGCAGCGGAGAATGACGCGCTGCTGAATTCTATTGAGTCAGTGCGCAACATTGCAGGTGTACTGGCGGTGTCGCTGGTTTATCACCAGCAGGATGAGCAAGGTGAGGAAGCACCATGAAACTCAGTCGTCGTAGCTTTATGAAGGCTAACGCCGTAGCGGCCGCTGCGGCGGCTGCTGGGCTTAGCGTACCGGGCGTCGCCCGCGCGGTAGTGGGTCAGCAGGAAGCCATTAAATGGGATAAAGCCCCGTGCCGTTTTTGTGGAACAGGCTGCGGGGTGTTGGTCGGGACGCAGCAGGGCCGCGTGGTCGCGTGCCAGGGCGACCCGGATGCGCCAGTCAACCGCGGGCTTAACTGCATCAAAGGCTATTTCCTGCCGAAAATCATGTACGGAAAAGACCGTTTAACGCAGCCGCTGCTGCGCATGAAAGATGGTAAATATGACAAAGAAGGTGAATTTGCGCCCATCAGTTGGGAGCAGGCCTTCGATATTATGGAAGAGAAATTCAAGGCTTCCCTGAAAGAGAAAGGGCCGGACGCGATCGGCATGTTTGGCTCCGGCCAGTGGACCATCTGGGAAGGCTATGCGGCAGCGAAACTGTTCAAAGCCGGTTTCCGTTCCAACAATATCGACCCCAACGCGCGCCACTGTATGGCCTCGGCGGTTGTCGGCTTCATGCGTACCTTCGGGATGGATGAACCGATGGGCTGCTACGACGATATCGAACACGCCGACGCGTTTGTGCTGTGGGGCGCGAACATGGCGGAGATGCACCCGATTCTGTGGTCGCGCATCACCAACCGCCGTTTGTCCGACCCGAAAGTGAATGTCTCGGTGCTCTCGACCTTCCAGCATCGCAGCTTTGAGCTGGCGGATAGCGGCATGGTTTTCACACCGCAAACCGACCTGGTTATCCTTAACTATATCGCCAATTACATCATTCAAAACAATGCGATAAATCAGGACTTCTTCAGCAAGCACGTTAACCTGCGCAAAGGCGCGACGGATATCGGCTACGGGTTGCGCCCAACCCATCCGCTGGAAAAGGCGGCGAAAAACCCGGGATCGGATGCCTCTGAACCGATGAGCTTCGAAGACTATAAAGCCTTCGTCGCGGACTACACGCTGGATAAAACGGCGGAAATGACCGGTGTGCCGAAAGATCAGCTTGAACAGCTGGCGCAGCTTTACGCTGACCCGAACAAGAAGGTCATCTCCTACTGGACGATGGGATTTAACCAGCACACGCGCGGCGTATGGGCGAATAACCTCATCTACAACCTGCATTTGCTGACCGGCAAAATCTCGCAACCGGGCTGCGGGCCGTTCTCGCTGACCGGACAGCCTTCCGCCTGCGGTACGGCGCGTGAAGTGGGGACATTCTCCCACCGCCTGCCAGCGGATATGGTCGTCACCAACGAAAAACACCGTGATATTTGTGAGAAGCACTGGCAGCTCCCGTCCGGCACGATCCCGCAAAAAGTGGGCCTGCATGCGATAGCGCAGGATCGCGCGCTGAAAGACGGCAAGCTCAACGTCTACTGGACGATGTGCACCAACAATATGCAGGCGGGCCCGAACATCAATGAAGAGCGTATGCCGGGCTGGCGTGACCCGCGCAACTTCATCATCGTGTCCGATCCCTACCCGACGGTAAGCGCGCTGGCGGCGGATCTCATTCTGCCAACCGCCATGTGGGTGGAGAAAGAGGGCGCCTACGGTAATGCGGAACGCCGCACGCAGTTCTGGCGTCAGCAGATCAAAGCGCCGGGCGAAGCAAAATCTGACCTGTGGCAACTGGTGGAGTTTTCCCGCCGTTTCAAAACCGATGAAGTCTGGCCGGAAACACTGCTGGCGCAGAAGCCTGAACTGCGCGGTAAAACGCTTTTCGACGTCCTGTTTGCCACACCGGCGGTGAGTAAATTCCCGGTGAGCGAACTGGCCGACGATCAACTGAATGATGAGTCCCGCGAGCTGGGCTTCTATCTGCAAAAAGGGCTGTTTGAAGAGTACGCCTGGTTCGGGCGCGGTCACGGGCACGATCTCGCGCCGTTCGATGACTACCACAAAGCGCGCGGCCTGCGCTGGCCGGTGGTGAACGGAAAAGAGACCCAGTGGCGCTACAGCGAAGGGAACGACCCTTATGTTAAAGCCGGGGAGAGCTACCGCTTCTACGGCAAGCCGGATGGTAAAGCGGTTATCTTCGCGCTGCCGTTTGAACCAGCGGCGGAAGCGCCGGATAAAGAGTACGACCTCTGGCTTTCGACAGGGCGCGTGCTGGAGCACTGGCATACGGGCAGCATGACGCGCCGCGTGCCGGAACTGCACCGCGCGTTCCCGGAAGCGGTGCTGTTTATCCATCCGCAGGATGCGAAAGCCCGCGACCTGCGCCGTGGCGATAAAGTCAACGTTGTCTCCCGCCGCGGGGAGGTGATTTCCATCGTGGAAACGCGTGGGCGTAACCGTCCACCGCAGGGACTGGTGTATATGCCGTTCTTCGATGCGGCGCAACTGGTCAACAAACTGACTCTGGATGCGACGGACCCGCTTTCCAAAGAGACGGACTTCAAGAAGTGTGCCGTTAAACTGGTGAAGGTATAACGCGCCATGGCCCGGTCAGCGAAAACGCAAAATAGCCGCCGCCGTTTCCTGCGCGATGTGGTTCGCACCGCGGGGGGACTGGCTGCTGTTGGCGTCGTGCTGGGATTGCAACAGGAAACGGCGCGGGCGACGGGCGTGCGGCTGCGTCCACCCGGCGCGCTCAGTGAAAACGCGTTTGCCAGCGCCTGCGTGCGCTGCGGGCAGTGCGTTCAGGCGTGTCCCTACGACACGTTGAAACTGGCGACGCTGGCCTCCGGGCTGGCGGCGGGCACGCCCTATTTTGTCGCCCGCGATATCCCCTGTGAAATGTGTGAAGACATCCCCTGCGCCAAAGTTTGCCCGAGCGGCGCGCTGGATCGGGAAATCGCCTCGATTGACGATTCCCGCATGGGGCTGGCGGTGCTGCTGGACCAGGAGAACTGCCTCAACTTTCAGGGGCTACGTTGCGATGTGTGCTACCGCGAATGCCCGAAGTTAGACGAGGCCATCACCCTGGAACTCGATCGCAACCTGCGTACCGGCAAACACGCGCGCTTTATTCCCACGGTCCACAGCGATGCCTGCACTGGCTGCGGCAAGTGTGAAAAGGTCTGCGTGCTGGAACAACCGGCAATCAAAGTCTTGCCGCTGGGGTTAGCGAAGGGCGAACTGGGCCACCACTACCGCTTCGGCTGGCTGGAGGAGAGCAATGGCAAACCGTAAATGTGATGCCGGACGCGAGGCGATAGCGAAAAAAGGCTGGTGGCGAAGCCATCGCTGGCTGGTGCTGCGACGGATAAGCCAGTTGCTGGTTCTGGGCCTGTTTTTGAGCGGCCCGTGGCTGGGCGTATGGATACTGCACGGTAATTACAGCAGCAGCCTGCTGCTGGATACGGTTCCGCTCACCGACCCACTGATAACGCTGCAAAGCCTCGCCAGCGGGCATCTTCCGGCCACAATGGCGTTAAGCGGCGCAGTCATCATCACGCTGTTTTATGCGATGGCCGGAACGCGGCTCTTTTGCAGTTGGGTTTGTCCGGTCAACCCGATAACGGACCTGGCGAGCGTGCTGCGCAGAAAATTCGACCTGAACCAGTCCGCCACGATCCCCCGTTCGATCCGCTACATCCTGCTGGTGATGATCCTGCTGGGCTCGGCCCTGACGGGAACGCTGCTGTGGGAGTGGATCAACCCGGTATCGCTGCTTGGAAGAAGTCTGATTATGGGGTTTGGCAGCGGCGCGCTGCTGCTGGTCGCACTGTTTTTATTTGATTTGCTGGTCGTCGAACACGGCTGGTGCGGGCACATCTGCCCTCTCGGTGCGCTTTATGGCGTGCTGGGACGGTATGGCGCGTTCACCGTGACGGTCAAAGAGAGACAGAAATGTAATCGCTGTATGGATTGTTTTCATGTATGCCCGGAACCGCATGTGCTGCGCGCGCCGGTACTGGATGAGCAAAGCCCTGAGCAGATAACCAGCCGCGACTGCATGACCTGCGGCCGCTGTGTGGATGTCTGCTCTGAGGATGTTTTTAAAATAACAACACGATGGAGTTCGGGAGCGAAATCATGAAAAGCCATGACCGGGTAAAAACATTTAGTCAGTGGGCCGCCGCGCTGGCCCTGATGGTCAGTGGAGCGGTGTGGGCGGCAAACGGCGTGGACCTGACCCAGTCGCCGGAAGTCTCCGGCACGCAGGAAGGGGCGGTTCGGATGCCGAAAGAGCAGGAGCGTATGCCGCTGAACTACGTCAATCAGCCACCGATGATCCCACACAGCGTGGATGGCTACCAGGTCACCACCAATACTAACCGCTGCTTACAGTGTCACGGTGTGGAAAGCTATCGCACCACTGGCGCACCGCGTATCAGCCCCACGCACTTTATGGACAGCGCCGGGCACGTATCGGGCGAAGTCGCGCCGCGTCGCTACTTCTGCCTGCAATGCCACGTGCCGCAGACCAATGCCGCGCCGATTGTGGAAAACACCTTCACCCCTTCGAAAGGGTACGGGAAATAAGGAGTCATGATGGAAAACTCTCACCGTAAACCCGGCCGAATTAAGCGACTCTGGCTATGGTGGCGACGTCCCAGCCGCCTGGCGTTGGGCACGCTGCTGCTAATTGGCTTTGTCGGCGGGATTCTTTTTTGGGGCGGTTTTAACACCGGCATGGAAAAAGCCAACACCGAAGAGTTTTGCATAAGCTGCCATGAAATGCGTACCACGGTGTATCAGGAATATATGGAAACCGTGCACTACAACAACCGTAGCGGCGTTCGCGCCACCTGCCCGGATTGTCATGTTCCGCACGAGTGGGGCCCTAAAATGATCCGGAAGATCAAGGCCAGCAAAGAACTGTACGCAAAGGTGACCGGTCTTATCGATACGCCGCAGAAGTTTGAAGATCACCGTCTGACCATGGCGCAGAACGAGTGGC
The DNA here is from genome assembly GCA_036498385.1 of Klebsiella sp. Classification (GTDB taxonomy): domain Bacteria; phylum Pseudomonadota; class Gammaproteobacteria; order Enterobacterales; family Enterobacteriaceae; genus Klebsiella. The sequence continues at coordinate 11,411 of DASYFN010000064.1, read as the reverse complement.
GAAGGATGAAAGACACCAACTCCCAGGAGTGTCGCAACTGTCATAACTTTGAGTTTATGGATTTAACCGCCCAGAAAACTGTGGCGGCGAAAATGCATGATAAAGCGGTGAAAGAGGGGCAAACCTGTATCGATTGTCACAAAGGAATTGCGCATAAACTCCCGGATATGCGTGACGTAGAGCCTGGTTTTTAACAGGATATTGAACAGTGGGAATGCTTGAAGCCAGAGATCTACTTTGCGAGCGGGATGACAGAGTGCTGTTTAGCAGGCTGTCGTTCAGCGTAAACGCGGGGGATTGGGTGCAAATCGCGGGCGGTAACGGCGCGGGGAAAACCACGCTCCTGCGCCTGCTGACCGGGCTGGCGCGCCCGGATGCCGGAGATATTCTCTGGCAGGGCAAGCCGCTGCACCGCGTGCGGGAAAGCTACCACCAGGATCTCCTGTGGCTGGGCCATCAGCCGGGCATTAAAACCCGGCTTACCGCCCTGGAAAATCTGCGCTTCTTTCATCACGATAGCGATACCGCCGCGCTGCTGGATGCCCTGGCGCAGGTCGGGCTGGCCGGATACGAAGAGCTCCCCGTCGGCCAGCTCTCCGCAGGGCAGCAGCGGCGCGTGGCGCTGGCGCGTTTGTGGCTCACCCGCGCCACGCTCTGGATCCTCGATGAACCCTTTACCGCCATTGACGTCGACGGCGTTGAACGCCTGACGCAGCGCATGGCGCAGCATGTGGCGCAAGGGGGACAGGTTATTCTCACCACCCATCAACCGCTGAACGTCGCCCCGGCTGACGTGCGGCAGATCGTGCTGCGGGACGAGAGGGCGATGTCATGATGTGGCAAATCTTTCGTCTGGAGTTGCGCACCGCGTTTCGCCACAGCGCTGAAATCGCGAACCCGCTGTGGTTTTTCCTGATCGTGATCACCCTTTTCCCGCTCAGCATCGGGCCGGAGCCGCAGCTTCTGGCGCGCATCGCGCCGGGCATTATCTGGGTGGCGGCGCTGCTTTCGTCCCTGCTGGCGCTGGAGCGCCTGTTCCGCGATGACCTCCAGGATGGCAGCCTCGAACAGCTTATGTTACTGCCGCTGCCGCTTCCTGCGGTTGTGCTGGCAAAAGTGATGGCGCACTGGATGGTGACTGGCCTGCCGCTGCTGGTTCTCTCCCCGTTGGTGGCGCTGCTGTTGGGAATGGACGTCTATAGCTGGAAAATTATGGCGCTGACGCTGCTTCTTGGTACGCCGACGCTGGGTTTTCTCGGTGCGCCAGGCGTGGGCCTGACGGTGGGGCTAAAACGCGGCGGCGTTCTGCTGAGCGTGCTCGTCCTGCCGCTGACCATCCCATTACTGATTTTTGCGACCGCCGCGATGGACGCGGCATCCATGCATCTGCCCGTTGATGGATACATGGCGATCCTTGGCGCGCTGCTGGCAGGCAGCGCGACATTAAGCCCTTTTGCGACGGCAGCAGCGTTACGCATCAGTTTGCAGTAACGCGGCCATTATTCGATTTTGCTTGAGTCTGGTGACAGAACTATGTGGAAAACACTTCATCAACTGGCGCTTCCTCCGCGACTCTATCAGATTTGCGGCTATTTCATTCCCTGGCTGGCTATCGCCTGTGCGGTGACGCTGCTGGTGGGCTGGCTGTGGGGATTCGGCTTTGCGCCCGCGGATTATCAGCAGGGGCAAAGCTACCGGATTATCTATCTGCACGTTCCTGCGGCGATCTGGTCGATGGGGATTTACGCCTCAATGGCGGTGGCGGCCTTTATTGGTCTGGTCTGGCAGATGAAAATGGCCGATCTTGCGCTGGCGGCGATGGCGCCCGTCGGCGCAGTCTTTACCTTTATCGCGCTGGTAACCGGTTCCGCGTGGGGAAAACCGATGTGGGGCACCTGGTGGGTATGGGATGCGCGCCTGACGTCTGAACTGGTGCTGCTGTTTCTCTATGTAGGGGCGATTGCGCTGTGGCATGCCTTTGACGACCGTCGCCTGGCTGGACGCGCCGCCGGCATTCTGGTGCTGATAGGCGTGGTGAACCTGCCGATCATTCACTACTCGGTGGAGTGGTGGAACACGCTGCACCAGGGCTCGACCCGCATGCAGCAAAGTATTGACCCGGCGATGCGCGCGCCGCTGCGTCTGGCGATTGTTGGCTACTTGCTGCTGTTTATCACCCTGTCGCTGATGCGGATGCGCAACCTGATTCTGTTTATGGAAAAACGCCGCCCGTGGGTGGCAGAACTGATTTTAAAAAGAGGCCGCCAATGACACCCGCATTTGCTTCCTGGAGTGATTTCTTCGCCATGGGCGGCTACGCCTTTTACGTCTGGCTGGCGGTGGCGCTGACCGTGTTCCCGCTGCTCATGCTGGTAGTGCATACCACTAACCAGCGTCGGACCATTTTACGTGGCGTGGCGCAACAGCGCGCCCGTGAACGCCGGATGCGCGCCGCACAGGCGCAACGGGAGGTCGCGTGAATATTCGCCGTAAAAACCGTTTGTGGCTGGCCCTCGCGGTGCTGGTCGGGCTGGGACTGACGATCACGCTGGTGCTCTACGCGCTGCGATCCAATATCGATCTCTTCTACACGCCGGGCGAGATCCTCTACGGGAAACGTGAAACCCACCAGTTACCGGAAGTTGACCAGCGTCTGCGCGTGGGGGGCATGGTGATGCCGGGCAGCGTTAAGCGTGACCCGAATTCCCTCAAAGTGACGTTCCAGATTTACGACGCGGAAGGCGAAGTGGACGTCTCCTACGAAGGCATTCTGCCGGACCTGTTCCGCGAGGGGCAGGGCGTAGTGGTGCAGGGCGTACTCGGTAAAGATAATCATGTGCAGGCGAAAGAGGTGCTCGCTAAACACGACGAGAACTACACGCCGCCGGAAGTTGAAAAGGCGATGCAGGAGAGCCACCGCCGCCCGGCAAGTGCGTATAAGGATACGGGATCATGATGCCTGAAATTGGCAACGCGCTGCTGTGTCTGGCGCTTGGCGTTGCCCTGCTGTTAGCCATATATCCCTTGTGGGGCGTAGCGCGCGGCGACGCGCGCATGATGGCGTCGGCAAGGCTGTTCGCCTGGCTGCTGTTTATTATGGTGGCCGCCGCGTTCGCTGTACTGGTTCACGCGTTTGTGGTGAATGATTTTTCCGTGGCCTATGTTGCCAGTAACTCAAATACCCAACTCCCCGTCTGGTATCGCGTGGCGGCGACGTGGGGCGCACATGAAGGCTCGCTGCTGTTGTGGGTGCTGCTGATGAGCCTCTGGACGTTTGCGGTGGCGCTGTTCAGTCAGCGTATGCCGCTGGATATCGTCGCGCGCGTGTTGGCGGTGATGGGGATGGTGAGCATCGGTTTTCTGGTGTTTATTCTCTTCACCTCTAACCCCTTTAACCGCACGCTGCCTGACTTCCCGATTGAAGGGCGCGACCTGAACCCATTGTTGCAGGACCCGGGGCTGATTTTCCACCCGCCGCTGTTATACATGGGCTACGTGGGCTTTTCGGTGGCGTTTGCCTTTGCCATTGCCGCGCTGCTGAGCGGGCGTCTGGACAGTACGTTCGCCCGGTTCGCTCGCCCCTGGACGCTCGCGGCCTGGGTCTTTTTGACGCTCGGTATTGTGCTCGGTTCGGCGTGGGCCTATTACGAACTTGGCTGGGGCGGCTGGTGGTTCTGGGACCCGGTTGAAAACGCCTCGTTTATGCCGTGGCTGGTCGGCACCGCGCTGATGCATTCGCTGGCGGTCATGGAGCAACGCGCGAGCTTCAAAGCCTGGACGCTGTTACTCTCTATTTGCGCCTTCTCGCTGTGCCTGCTGGGGACTTTCCTGGTGCGTTCCGGCGTGCTGGTGTCCGTTCACGCGTTTGCCTCTGACCCTTCGCGCGGCATGTTTATTCTCGCGTTTATGGTGCTGGTGATTGGCGGCTCGCTGCTGCTGTTCGCAACCCGCGGGCACACGGTTCGCTCGCGGGTCAACAACGCCCTCTGGTCGCGGGAATCGATGCTGCTCGGTAATAACGTGCTGCTCATTGCCGCGATGCTGGTGGTACTACTGGGCACACTGCTGCCGTTAGTTCACAAACAGCTCGGGCTGGGCAGTATTTCGATTGGCGGGCCGTTCTTCAATACCATGTTCACCTGGCTGATGGCGCCCTTTGCGCTGCTACTGGGCATCGGGCCGCTGGTGCGCTGGGGTCGCGACCGTCCTGGCAAAATCAAACGATTGCTGCTGCTTGCGGTGGTCACTACCGCGGCCCTTTCGCTGCTGCTTCCGTGGCTGTTTGAAAACACGATTATTGCCATGACGGTCGTGGGGTTGGCGATGGCGACCTGGGTGTTGGTACTGGCGATGGCGGAAGTGGCGCTGCGCGTCTCGCGCGGTATAAAAATCACGCTCAGCCACTGGGGCATGGTCGCCGGGCATGTCGGGCTGGCGGTGACCATCGTCGGTATCGCCTTTAGCCAGAACTATAGCGTCGAACGTGACGTGCGGATGAAAGCGGGCGACAGCGTTGATATTCATGAATACCGCTTCACCTTCCGCAACGTGCAGGAGATAACCGGGCCTAACTATCGCGGCGGTGTGGCGTTGATTGACGTCGCGCGCGATAGAGTCCCGGAGGCCACGCTGCACGCGGAAAAACGCTTCTACGACAGCGCCCGTTCGATGATGACGGAAGCGGCGATCGACGGCGGCATCACCCGCGATCTCTACGCCGCGCTGGGCGAAGAACTTGATAACGGCGCATGGGCCGTTCGTCTCTATTACAAACCGTTTATCCGCTGGATTTGGGCCGGGGGAATATTGATGGCGCTGGGCGGTATTTTCTGCCTGCTCGACCCGCGTTATCGCAGGCGTACTGCGGCGCGCGCGCCTGCGTCGGAGGCTGTATGAAACGCAAAGTCTTATTAATTCCGTTCCTGATTTTCCTGGTGATTGCGGCGCTGCTGTTGTGGCAACTGGCGCGTAACGCCGCAGGCGACGACCCGACCAATCTGGAATCGGCGCTGATTGGCAAACCGGTTCCGGCTTTTCGTCTGGAGTCACTCGACAAGCCGGGCGAGCACTTTCAGGCAGAGGCGTTAACGCAGGGCAAACCGGTGCTGCTCAACGTCTGGGCGACCTGGTGCCCCACCTGCCGGGCTGAACACCGCTATTTGAATACGCTTGCCGCACAGGGCATTCGCGTCGTGGGCCTGAACTATAAAGACGATCGCCAGAAGGCGGTCGCCTGGCTGAAAGAGTTAGGTAACCCTTATGCCCTGAGCCTGTTTGATGGCGATGGCATGCTCGGCCTCGATTTGGGCGTCTACGGCGCGCCGGAGACATTCCTCATCGATGGTAAAGGGATTATCCGTTACCGCCACGCGGGCGATCTCAACGATCGCGTATGGAACGAAGAGATCAAGCCGCTGTGGGATAACTATCAACGTGAGGCCGCGCAATGAGATACCTTCTTGGCGCGCTGATGCTTCTGCTTTCAGCCCATGCGCTGGCCACGATTGATGTGATGACGTTTAAGGATGAAGCGCAGGAGCAGCAGTTCCGCCAGTTGACCGAGCAACTGCGGTGTCCGAAATGTCAGAACAACAGCATTGCCGATTCCAACTCGATGATCGCGACCGATCTGCGTCAGAAAGTTTACGAACTGATGCAGGAGGGTAAAAGCCAGAAAGAGATTGTCGAGTATATGGTCACGCGCTACGGCAACTTCGTGACCTACGATCCCCCGCTGACGCCGCTCACGTTGCTGCTGTGGGTGCTGCCAGCGGTGGCTATCGCGGCAGGAGGCTGGAGCATTTATGCCCGTACGCGTCGTCGGGTACGCCTGAAGCAGGAACAGGCGATGATGGCCTCGCCTGCATCGGGCCGGTCGGCAGGGTTTGGGGTGTATGTGCCGGGGCTGCTCATTGCGCTGGTCGTGGGGGTGGTGAGTTATCACTACGTCGGTGGGGCTGCACAGGTGCGTGTCTGGCGACAGGCGACGGCGCAAACGCCCGCGCTGCTGGAACGCGCGCTCAACCCGAACGCCGCGCCGCTCAACGAAGAGGAGATGACCCGTCTGGCGCTGGGGCTGCGCACCCGATTACAGCAGGATGCGGGTAACGTTGAGGGCTGGGTGATGCTTGGGCGTGTCGGCATGGTGCTGGGCAACGCCAGCACCGCCACCCAGGCGTATGAGCGGGCGTATCGTCTTGCGCCGGATAACAGCGATGCGGCGCTGGGCTACGCGGAAGCGCTGACCCGTTCATCCGATCCCGATGATAACCGTCGCGGCAACGCGCTGCTACGCCAGTTGGTTAAGGGCGATCACACCAATGTGCGCGTGCTCAGCATGTATGCATTCAGCGCCTTTGAACAGAAACGCTTTGGCGACGCGGTGGCGGCCTGGGAGATGATGCTAAAACTCCTGCCCGCCAACGACACGCGTCGGGCAATTATCGAGCGCAGTATTCAGCAGGCGATGGGACATCTGCAAACGCAGCCGGAGTAATCTCTCGTTTTTGATGAGGGTGAATGTCATGTGTTACAGGAGAGGGGCTGCTGTTTGGTCAACGTTCGCTGAAGAGTTCATCTCTCTAAAAGCAAGAACCCGCCTTTTGGGCGGGTTCTTTAATGAGTGGTGCCGGACTCGGAATCATATCCACGACTAACACGCTGTTTGTTATTGGTTTTATTGGTATTTCTCACAAATAGCGCTCCCACAAAAAATCTCTTTGGTTTTGTGAGGGTTATCACGAAAAATCGGTACTTAGCGAATGGGGCTTCGTTATGTGTGGAGTTAGCTCCACACATAACGGTTTGAGGTCCATATATAATGGCGTGAAAAACATACTCATCTCGCTCGTAGAGTGTTGATTCGTTACTCCTGAATTGAGCTTTAAGGTGATATGCCGGATTAGGCGCTTTTGAGATAATATTTGACTATGTTGATTATTATTTATTGAATTATATAAATATTTTTATCTATTTTTGAGATATGGTCATGAAGCAGTTGAGATAACCAGACATCATGGCGCAATTCAATCCTTCTGAACCAGAATTAAAAGCCCTGTTCCAGAACTTCTTCCAGCTTGCTCACCGCTGCAGCAAACTTGGCCGGATTTTAATCATTCAGCACTGCCAGATTGCGTAGCTTCCAGCGAATAGCCGGTAGGTGTTGAATTTCAGGATAGCGGTACAGCGACCAGTCAGGGGTGTTTTGCTTATAACTGAGCAGGAACTGGCGATCCTGATCCGTAAGGTGCGATTTCAGTGCTTGTGGTAGTAAAATCGTTACCGACAAAAGAGACTCCAGCGACGTTTCCTGTTGCGTCATCCCTGATAATTCCTGCGCATACAGCGTGGCGATCCGCGTTGTATCCCAGTTTGGTGCCAGCAGTTCGGCAATAGGGCGGGGATGGCCTGCCAGATAGGCAAAGAAAACCGTCAAAGATCTCGCGTGTCAGGCCCGGTTTCTCCAGCATATTTAGCACGTCAAACAGATCGCGCGGATGCTGGCGGTCGAGCGCGGCGCAGATTTTCCGCCGTAAAGATCCGCCAGCGAGACAACATTCATGGTGGTGAAGCCATATTCCATTTCCACCTGTTCACATACCGGCATTTCTGTTGGTGGCAACAGCAGTCCACGCCAGACCGGACTAACCTCAATCTTTATCTTCGCATCGGCGGTGTTAACGATGATGCGCTTTTCATCCGCTTTATTCTCCTGCCGGATCGCCGTGATCCCTGGCCTGCCATTCAGTGATTCAGTAATACGCATCAAAGCGTCATGGATGGCAGCCAGATCGGTATCGCGATCCGCAAAGCTCTTATACGCAAGATCGATATCCACCGACAGGCGAGGGAAATCCTGTACAAACAAATTGATTGCCGTACCGCCTTTCAGGGCGAAACAGGACTCCTTTGCCACATGCGGCAGGGCAGCCATTAATAGCCTCACCTGTCGGGCATAACTATCACGCAGATCCATCTTCGACTCCTTCCGGTTTAAATGCGCGGGGAACGGTGATTTGATAATCCGGCTCCAGCCAGCCGCCGGGAACGATTTGCCGTTTTCCCGTACCTGTTTCTATACCGCTTTGATCGAGATACTGAAAATAAGGATGCTCATTGCGTCGGGCAAGGTAGAGCATCACCCGATTGGTTTTAACCGAATGACTGGCGCAGAGCAAAGCCTGTAATTTACGCGGACTAAGAAGATTCATTCCCTGAAATAGCGCATCGGCGTGTTCAAATGAGAGCAACGCAGGAACGCCGCAGGCGATCTCATATGCGGCCAGTTCCGGGACGCTGCCCACTAACTGTCGGTCGCCGATATTGAGTTTCGTAGTCAATGACGTTACATCAACGGTGAGGCCCGACGTATACAGCGTGACGAACGTAGCGGATTGTTCAAAGGCGGCGAACCATCCCGGCAGTTTGACGTAAGCCGGAAGCGCGAGCCAGACTTGTGGTTTACCCGGTTCGGTATAGTGGGCATGGCCCTGTAACGCAAGGCTGGTCAGCCCCGCCACGCGAACCGGTTTTTCCCACTGCGTTTGCAGGCAGTAAACTGCGTCAACCCAGTCCGGTTCACGGCCCGTCCGGCAGTATACGCCGTGTGCGATCCGCCTGAGCCAGCCATTCTGGACGTAGAGGTAAGAGAGCTTACGATCTATGCCGTTGCGGGTGAGCCATGACTGGAGCAACACCTGACCGGGTAGGGTGTTTTGCATCAGCCAGTTTATATAGTTTGGCAAATGTCGCCTCTTGATGGACAATTTTTAAAATTATTAAACCATTATAGGTCTTGTTTTCAGACTGGTACAGGCATTTGACTAAATAGTTATAAGTCCTTTAGGAGACGTACGTACTCCCGTTAATAGCAGCAGACTGGTTGCCATACGCGTAATGCAACTGCCGTGGTAATCCGCCAGACTGGACAAAAACGCCGGTAACTCAGATGCCTGAAGGTGAGGGAAGTGCTTGGTCTTTGGCGCAGTCAGAGTACCGGTTAATTCAGCGGCTGGATTTATCGTTGCACGCCCGGTAGCGATGGCGTAGCGGAAAATCTGATTGCAGTACTGCCTGACCTTACGGAGTTTCTCCAGTGAGCCACGTTTTTCAATCAGACGTAAAACCTCCAGCATCTCCAGAGGAAGGATCTCTGCGACGGGGCGTTTGCCCACATACGGAAAGATATCCTTCTCCAGCGCTTCCATAACGCTCTCAGCGTAGCTTTCCGACCATGAGATACACTTATGCTTATGCCACTCCATAGCGAGCGCTCTGAAGGTATTAACGACAGATATCTTTTTGGCGAGCTTTTCTAGCTGCTTTTTCTCGCTTGGGTCGCCACCATCAGCAATCACTTTTTTGGCTTCATCACGTTTTACACGCGCATCAGCCAGAGAGACTTCAGGATAAACGCCGATAGATAACTTTTTCTCTTTACCGGCGATACGCTATTTCATGCACCAGTAGCGTTTTCCTGTGGTGGTTATCAGGAAAAAAAGTCCACGTTCGTCAGAGAGTTTATAGTCTTTTTCTTTAGGCCTGGCGGTCTCGACCTGTCGGGCTGTCAGTGCCATATGGGGGGCCTCAATTTTCATTGAACACAATGAGCCCCCTGAAAAGCCCCCAGATGCAACTTGATTGAGGTAGAGTTGAGGTCAGGTCAGTGGAGTTTGGAATGTTCGAAAGTGATGTATGACAGTGATTATATTTGAGTTTTGTGGAGTTTGGGGTACGTACATAGAAGTGAAAGTGGTGCCCGGACTCGGAATCGAACCAAGGACACGGGGATTTTCAATCCCTTCGCGGGTGTTAAATAAATGTAAGAGAGCGTTTGTACGTTACCTGAGTGAACGTACAAACTATGAAAATTTTACCCGTTATTTCCCCAAAAGGCGGTGAAGGTAAATCGACCTTCGCTGCATATCTCGCCGGTTTCCTTGCCGATGCGGGTCTGAAGACCCTCCTTATTGATGCAGATTGGACCCAACCGACGGCCAGCAGCATTTTTGCTCTTAATAAAGAAGCGCCATACGGGCTGTATGAGCTTCTCATGCAGACGATCCCCGACCCACTTCAGGCTATTTCTCAGACCTCAATTGATAATCTGGACCTTATTTACTCAAACGATCCGGATGAGCTTCTGCCGACAGCGATGCTACATGCGGCAGACGGTCGTATCCGCTTAAGGAATATTCTTCAGCATCCCGCCTTTGCCCGTTACGAGGCAATTATTCTCGACTCCAAAGGCGCCACAGGGGTGATGACTGAGCTGTCCATACTCGCATCAACTGGTCGCGTCATGGGGGTTGTGAAACCCATACTTCCCGACGTTCGCGAGTTTATTCGCGGTTCCCTGCATATGTTTTCCCGCCTCAAAACCTACGAAAATTACGGTATACACCTGCCCGACATCTCTATTCTTGTGAACTGTTTCGAAAATACGCTTCTTGACCGGGAGGCGATGGATGGCCTCTCAAAAATTATCAGCGAGAAGTTGTATGACAGCAGCGTGTTGGGAGATCGGAATATGTTCAGTCTGCTCGATACCTGTATTGAACAACTGGATATCTTCAAACTGGGTCATGTTAAGTCCCAGCCGGTTCACCGACTTGAATATAAAACCCGGCGTAAGGGACCTGCGGCGGCAGATACCATGCACAGCCTTGCCTGCGAGTTATTTCCGGAGTGGAAAGCGTTTTTTGATGACGTCCTTGCCCGGGAGGTTCGTGTATGAACCGTAACCAAATTTGGCGTGTGGTTGCTTATTCCACTGATACCTACAAGGGGCATGAAGAGGTTTATGTGTTTGTTGATGCTCCTGATTACGAAACAGCAAATGAGCGTATTTACGAGCGTCTGGCTGAGGAATGGGATCTTCCGAGGGGCTTTATCGATATATACAACCTGTGGAATGAATCAGAACTTCGCGATATGTCCACAGGAGCACAAATGCCAGCCGGGCTGCCATTGCTGGAGTCTGGAGGCGGAAATGGAGAGGTGAATTACGATCGGGAGCCCTTGATTCTGGTTGCGTCTGCCCGCCTGCGGAAAGTGCTGGAGTGTGCGCTGCAGGAGGTGCCGGCATGAGCAATATGACTATCAATGCCATTCTGGCGCAGCTTCCGGAGCGACAGCCTTATGACGATAAGCCCGTTGGTGCTGAACCAGCAACCTGTGTTGGATGCGGTTGTACAGACAATAACGCATGCGTGAACGAATACCGTGAAACCTGCTACTGGATTAAGGTGAATCGTGAAACAGGGATGGGAGTTTGTTCCTGTTGTCCTGAGTTCCTGAGCCACCCTTGCACGCCAGATTTCGACTGAGGAGGGGATATGGATAAAACAAATATTCCCCACTCGGCAGAAGCAGAGCAGGCCGTTCTGGGCGGATTAATGCTGGATAACGAC
>DASYFN010000063.1:0-4221 GCA_036498385.1 Klebsiella sp. | reverse complement strand
GTCACTACGATCGTAGATAGAGCAGTTCGGAAATAGCGTTTGCAGCGCACTGACAATCGACGCACGTTGGTATTCGGCACCAGCGCTCAGCAACTGCAGAACAAAAAAATTGCCAAAACGGTCGATGGTGACTCCCGGCAGGCCGTCGGATTCACCGGCAATCAGGCGATAGCTATCAAGTCCGTCGCGGGCAGTCAGCCACTCACGCCAGGTTTGAGCCTGCTGCAGGCGACGCTCGAAAAAGGCGTTATCAATGGCTTCATTGCGATCGAAGCTCCAGACGCGGGCGCGGATTTGTGAAGAAGGCGAATAGGCGCCGCGGGCCAGCCATTTTCCCTGCGAATCAATGATATCGATGGTCTCACCTGAACGAGCTTTACCTTCCATCCGGGAGACGGCGCCGGAGAAAATCCATGGATGGCGACGCAGCAGGGATTTCTCGCGTCCTTTGGTTAACACTAAGCGGGGGAAAATGAAGTCTGTCATGGGGCTACCTTTAAGCAACGGGAATGTCGGCACCGAAAAATGGCGCGTAGGTTAGCACAAGTGGCTGAGGCAAGCACCATTCCACCGGTATCGGCAGGTGAGCGTTTCGGCACAAAACGCAGGCGCTTTGGCACAATAAAAAACATGCCGGGATCTTACAGTATTTCCTCACCTGACGGAGGAAAATACGATGAATACAGGATTGAAAGTCGCTGCCGCGATGATGATCATTATGAGCGGGGTGGTGGTTGCCGCGCCGTTTAGCGTCAGCAGCGCGGATATGCGCGAAAGTCAAACTCTGGCTCAGGCGCACTGGTTTGGCGGATTTGGCTGCACCGGCGGTAATATCTCACCGCAACTCGCATGGAAAAATGCCCCGCAGGGTACCCGTAGCTTTGCGGTGACGGCTTATGACCCGGATGCTCCTACCGGCAGCGGCTGGTGGCACTGGACGGTGGTGAATATTGCCAGCCAGGTGACGAATTTAGGCGCTGGTGCGGGAGACAAAAATAACGCTAAACTGCCTGTCGGGGCGGTACAAGGGCGTAATGACTATGGTTATGCTGGCTTTGGCGGCGCGTGTCCGCCCGCTGGAGATAAGCCGCATCGCTACCGTTTTACGGTATGGGCGCTTAATACCCCGACATTGCCCATCAATGGCGAGTCCAGCGGGGCGTTAGTTGGTTTTATGTTACATCGCCACGCCATCGCCAGCGCGCAGTTAACGGCGCTGGCCGGAAGGTAAAAATAAGGGCAGCCTGATGCGGAACATCCATTTTCACCATAATGCTTTAACAGCGGCGGAAATCACCTCCCGTCGTTTATGCAAACTGCACCGCGTCACGCTATTTTCGCCTGCGATCTGCCGGGTAAACCGCGGCAGCAAGGTGATCGTCCAGGGGGCCAGCCAGATGCTGGCAACGCCGCAGCAGCTGATTATTTTGCCCGCAGAGGTTGAGCTCGAGGTTATTAATCAGCCGGAAAACGGGCTGTTTTGCTCCGATCTGCTGTCATTAACGCCTGAGGTGCTGGTGGATTTTAAGCACCGCTATATGAGTGAACCGCAGGTCGGTCGTTTGACGTCGCTTTGCGCACCGTTGGCTTCGGAACTGTCGTTTATGTGGCAGAGCGTTCTGCAGGCGGTGCGGGAAGGTCTCTCGGCAGAGTTACAGTATCACCAGACGATGGGGCTACTGCTGGCGCTGTATCAGGCCGGATACGCCGGGCCGCTGCTTAACGAACGGCGCGAGGACATAACCGGTCAGGTCAGGCAAATTATCATGCTGTCGCCTGCCGAAGCGTGGAGCGTGGCGAAAGTCGCTAAAATGCTGTTTCTTGGCGAATCAACGTTGCGCCGTCGTTTGCAGCAGGAGTCCCGGAGCTTTCGCCTGATAGTGGAAGAGGTTCGGATGGCCTACGCCCTGGGGCAATTACAGTCGACGTCGCGACCCATTGGCGAAATTGCGCAAAGCAGCGGCTACCTGTCAGGCTCGCGCTTTACCGCCCGTTTTCGTCAGCACTATGGATTATTACCAAAGCATGTACGCTGACAGAATTTGCTATCCTCTGTCATTGAGTCAATGTCCGGAAAGGAGAGAGAACATGGCAACGGTTTGCACGATGGCGTGGGTATACGGTTCCGTCCAGGGTGTCGGGTTTCGCTATTCGACCCAGCGCGAGGCGCTACAGCTCGGGTTAACGGGCTACGCGCGCAATCTCGACGACGGCGGCGTGGAGGTTCTGGCCTGCGGAGAATCAGAGCAGGTGGAGAAGCTTATTGCCTGGCTGAAAGCGGGTGGGCCGCGCAGCGCACGGGTGGACAGGGTTCTGACCGAGCCTCATCAGCCCACCAGAGAATGGCAGAAATTCGCCATTTTGTATTAGATGCATTTAACCGGTTTGGGCAGGCCGGCGATTTTTGTCGCCTGCTTAGCCGGGCCTTTCGGAAACAGGCGGTAAAGATAACGGCTGTTGCCTTTCTCTTCGCCGAACTTGTTCGCCATGGCCTTCACCAGCATGCGTATTGCCGGTGAGGTATTGAATTCCAGATAAAAATCACGCACAAAGCGCACCACTTCCCAGTGTTCAACGGACAGGGTGATGCCCTCCTGCTCAGCAATAACGGCCGCCATCGCCTCGCTCCACAGGGTCGTATCTTTCAGATAGCCTTCGCTATCGGTCTCTATTTCGTTACCTTCAAAGATAAACATGATTCTTCACATGCCGCTGAAAATGGCGGAAGTGTAGCAAAAAATCAGGCCCCGCATAAGCGGGGCCTGATTACAGCCGGGAAGATATTAGTCTCTGCTGGCGAAGCCAAGGATGCTCAGCAGGCTGACGAAGATGTTGTACAGCGAGACGTACAGGCTTACAGTCGCGCGGATGTAGTTGGTTTCACCGCCGCGGATGATGTTGCTGGTCTCAAACAGGATGGCGCCTGAAGAAATCAGGATAAACACCGCGCTGATGGCCAGGTGCAGAGCCGGCAGCTGCAGGAAAATGTTGGCGACCATACCAATAAGCACGACGACCACGCCAGCCATCAGCATACCGCCGAGGAAGGACATATCTTTACGGGTGGTCAGCACGTAGGCCGAACAGCAGAAGAATACCAGCGCGGTGCCGCCCAGCGCCAGGCCGATAAGATCGCCCATGCCAGCAGAGAGATACGCGTTAAGCATTGGCCCCACGATATAGCCGAGAAAACCGGTAAAGGCGAATGCAGAAATGATACCCGTTGGCTTGTTCGCCGTTTTATAGGTCAGGAACATCAGGCCGTACATCCCGACCAGCGTCAGAATCAGACCCGGAGAAGGCAGCATCAGTACCGTACTGGCCGTCGCCGTAATGGCGGAAAATGCCAGCGTCAGGCTAAGCAGGAAATAGGTGTTCCGCAGGACTTTATGTGTACTAAGCAGCGATGAACGATCACGCGACGATGTAATTATACGATCCATGAGTCACTCTCTTATGACAGATGTAATTAATAATGAAGCATAAAAAAAACGTGGCTGAAGCCCTAGTGCTTTTACCCATCTTTACTCAAAGTTCGTGGGCTGAATTTAGCGTGTTATTCCATGAAATAGATAATAAATGGTGTTTTAACCTAAATAATTTGAGTGGCAGGACAAAGCGGTTAATTGTTTTGAACAGCGCTTACGCTGGCCCCGAAGGGGTGAGTCCCAAGGATGGGCCGAGTCACTCGCAGCCAACACACATGCAACTTGAAATATGACGAGTATAACACGTCGGAATCGCACCAGATGAGGTGCTACACAATGCGGCAAACGCATCTGGTATGGCGGCGCGGGGTAAATCTTATCAGCAGGCGGAAGCTATACTGGAGGCAGGATATGCCAGCCATTCCGGTCTATCAGTTATGTGCGTACGCATCTGGTAAAACCGTGGGTAGGGAGAATTTACGCCAGCTAAGCTGGGGTGTGACTACACCAAAGATATGTCCATCAAAAAACATTAACACAGAGAGGGGGGGGGCGCTGAAATTATGTGCAAACTGCCTGAATTTCAGACGAATAACACGTTTTTGCTTATTTTTAAGGCGGTTGAGCAAATTCGCACTTTACAGCCTGAACGGAGGTGTTTATAGTGCGCCCCATACCGGAAGCGTGGCCGAGCGGTTGAAGGCACCGGTCTTGAAAACCGGCGACCCGAAAGGGTTCTAGAGTTCGAATCTCTACGCTTCCGCCAAATAAAACAAGGGGTTACCGAAAGGTA
>DASYFN010000062.1:0-19106 GCA_036498385.1 Klebsiella sp. | reverse complement strand
CCCCCATAAACGTAACAACAGGCCAATATTGCCGCGCGTGGGTTTATGCATAATCGGCAGGACGGCGGTTACGGTATTCTCGGTAAACAATTGTTGGCGAGCGAGGATGACGATAATAAAACCAAAGGTGTAGCCGAGATTTTCCAGTAAAAAACCACCGGGAAGTTTGCTTAGATGGACATGGAATATGCCTTTGGCGACCAGCGAGGCCCCCATTGAAAGCCCGGCGGCAATGGCTGACCATAGTAGCGCCATGGCATCACGCTCAAGCTCCTTCTCTCCTTCCTGGCGAATCACTTCATGGGTGGCCATCGCTTGTGAAGGTAAACGCTCTTCATCAACCTCAATTTCCTCACCGTGTTGTTTTTCATCACTTTCTACCTTGATATCCTCATCGTCATGGTGAGTGGATGCCTTCATAACTTTTCCTCTATGACTGGTCTTTATTATAATCGTAGAGCGGTTTCAGCTATCCAGACCGGATAAGCTCCTAAATTCTTCACAATGGCAATATTAGCAATACGGAAATTGCAAAATGTGTATAGAATCGGGACATCAACAATGATGCCAAAAAAGGCTATGCTGAAAGCAGGTATATGCTTACGGGCGATATCTAAATGGAGACAACTCTCCCTGGATAACCCTCAGCGATAGCTAAAATTAACAGGGAGACACTTATGAATTTTCGCCTGTCGGCGCTTGCGCTTGGTGCCACATTGCTGGTGGGATGTGCCAGTTCTGGTTCTGGCGATTTACCGCAGGGGCGTTCAGATCCGCTTGAAGGCTTTAACCGTGCTATGTTCAATTTCAACTTCAATGTTGTTGATCCCTATGTCCTTCGGCCTGTTGCCGTGGTGTGGCGTGACTATGTTCCACAACCGGCGCGTAATGGTCTGAGTAACTTCACCAGCAACCTTGAAGAACCGGCGATAATGGTGAACTCTTTCCTGAAGGGCGATCCCTATAAAGGAATGGTGCACTTTACCCGTTTCTTCCTGAATACTATTCTTGGGATGGGCGGCCTGGTTGACGTGGCTGGAATGGCGAACCCGAAATTGCAGCGTGTCGCACCAGGCCGTTTTGGTAGCACCCTTGGTTATTATGGTGTTGGCTACGGTCCATATGTGCAGTTGCCTTTCTATGGCAGTTTTACCTTCCGTGAAGAGGGCGGCGATATGGCTGATGGCTTATATCCGGTCCTTTCATGGCTGACATGGCCGATGTCTATCGGTAAATGGGCGGTTGAGGGGGTGGAAACTCGTGCACAGCTGCTGGATTCAGATGGGTTGCTTCGTCAGTCTTCCGATCCGTATATCATGATGCGTGAAGCTTACTTTCAGCGTCACGACTTTATCGCCAATGGCGGTAAACTTTCTCCGAATGAAAATCCGAACGCGCAAGCGATTGAGGGCGATCTTAAAGATATCGATTCACAGTAATCGATTAGTAGAAAGTAAAAAGGGTGACCATCATGGCCACCCTTTTTTGTGCCGTCAGATTATCAGAAACGGTAGTTAAAGTTCGCACCGTACAGCCAGGCTTTACCTTCAGATTTGAAGTGATACGGGCCTTCATCAAATTCGACATGCTGACCGTGCATATAAGAAACACCCACGTCGACAGATGCATCTTTATTAAAGGCGTAAGTCGTACCGGCGCTGAGCCACAGACGATCCTGATCCGGAATGGAGATAGAGCGATTGGACGCCGGAACCGGGCTATCATCAAAGGCGATACCGGTACGGAAGGTCCAGTTATCGTCATGGTAATAGGTGGTTCCCAGGGCGATACGGTAGGAGTCTTTAAAACCTTCGTCTTTATAGAACAGCGTTTCGCCGCCGCTGGTTTTGGTTGCTTTCAGTTCCTGGAACTGACTCCAGCTGGTATAAGCCAGGCTGTAGTGAACGGCCCACTTTGGCGCCACGCGGTTATAACCTGAGATTTCCCACATTTCCGGCAGATTCAAATTCAGAGAAGCGCCGATTGTGGAACCACCGGTGCCATAAGGCAGCCCCAGACCCAGGGCAGAGTTAATGGGGTTGAGGGATGACGGCAGACTGCTCTTATAATCGCCGTCAAAATCAACTTTGACCTCAGAGCGATAGGTTAAGCCGTAGCGGTTGTTTTTATCCACTTCATATAAAATACCCGCATTCCAGCCGAAGCCCCATTCATCACCTTTCAGATAAGCAATTTGGGTGTCGCGGCTGATACCGCCGGCCTGTTGACCAATTGCCGCAGCCTGGGCCGAGGTGAGTTTGCCTGATTGCACCATTCCCGGTAGCTGTGCGCCGATAATTTCCGGTAAATCACCCGCATAGCGCTTCAATTTGGCACGGGCATACACGGCGTCAAAGCCCAGACCAAAACTCCAGTGGTCGTTGAGGCGATATGCACCACTCAGATTAAGGTTTAGAGTTTCGAGATCGGTAGTGCCGCCCATGGAGCCTGCGGCAAAATCGTTATTGAACTCGGTAGCTAAACCATAGTTAGAAGTAAGGGAGGCCCCCCAACCAAACTGGTCGTTAATCGGTGCGACAAAGTGCAGATTAGGCACCCAAGCGGTTGGCGCGATATTGTCCTGGCTGGCGTCATTACCGATAACAGAACTGCCGCTAACGTTGACATCAGGATCGACAAAAATAGCGCCGGCAGAGAAGGTCGGACGGTCAAACATCATGATTAACGCCGGGTTACGGCTGACGTTTCCCGCATCATCAGCAATAGCCCCTTCACCTGAATAAGCGCGACCAAGGCCCGATGAAGAGAATTCGTTTAACTGAAAGCCTGCCGACCAGGCCTGGGTTGAAACAAGTGCTACAGCCACTGCAAGGGCAGATTGGGTAAAGCGGGTTTTCTGGCTCATGCCCATAACCTCATAGAGTTATTTTTATTTAAACAATGTTACATGCTGTAACAGGAGCGCGAAGTGTAGGGTCTGCTTGACGACAGAGAAATCAGACCAGTGCGCTGAGTATAGGTCTGACCAGATGATATGTTGCAAGTTTGTTTATTAATTTTTTCAATTGTGATCTAAGAAACGCGATCCAGTTGGCAAATTTGCCATGATTTTTGATACCCAAAATAGGCGCTTTTTGCTTTGGATCATTTTCAAGTGTGATTTCGCTCACTTATCTCCTTTGTTGCCATTAACAACTGGAGGCGAGCATGGCCGAAGCGTAAAATAAACCCATTATTTGTCTGGCACCTTGAGTGCCTATCCAGAGGAAATCTACGATGAGTAAATGCAGTGCTGATGAAACGCCGGTTTGCTGCTGCATGGATGTTGGCACGATTATGGACAACACCGATTGCACCGCATCCTTTAGTCGCGTGTTTGCTAACCGTGCTGAAGCAGAAGAAACGCTGGCCGCATTGAGTGAAAGAGCGCGTAACGTTGAATCTGAACCATGCAAAATCACCCCGACCTTTACTGAGGCTGAAGGCGGCGTGAAGCTGGATATCGATTTTGTATTCAGCTGTGAAGCTGAAACTCTGATTTTCCAGCTAGGCTTGCGTTAATCCTTCCCCCGGATGCCCCTCCTCATGGCAGGGGCGTTATCTTTTCTGTTCACTGTGTTTTGGCTCCCAATTTTTCTGCTCCCCGATTGGCTTAATGTAAAATATTGGTTAAAACTGTTATCAGGTCAGACCACTTTGTTTCATTGATTAACAGGGGAGCGTTATGAGTCAGGCATTACCGCTAGTCACCCGCCAGGGCGATCGTATCGCTATAGTCAGCGGTTTACGTACTCCGTTTGCACGACAGGCGACGGCTTTTCATGGCGTTCCAGCCGTTGACTTAGGTAAGCTGGTGGTCGGCGAAATGCTGGCTCGCAGCAACATCCCTGCGGACATAATAGAACAGCTGGTATTTGGTCAGGTGGTGCAGATGCCGGAAGCGCCAAATATTGCCCGGGAAATAGTACTGGGAACCGGCATGAGCGTGCATACCGATGCCTACAGCGTCAGTCGCGCCTGTGCGACCAGTTTTCAGGCGGTGGCCAACGTAGCGGAAAGCCTGATGGCAGGAACTATCCGCGCGGGTATCGCCGGTGGGGCCGACTCCTCTTCCGTATTACCCATTGGCGTCAGCAAAAAACTCGCCCGAACGCTTGTTGATGCCAACAAAGCTCGCACCCTGGGCCAGCGGCTCAAGCTATTTTCCCGACTGCGTTTTCGCGACCTGCTCCCCGTACCGCCAGCAGTTGCCGAATACTCAACCGGCCTGCGGATGGGAGACACCGCTGAACAGATGGCGAAAACGTGGGGTATCTCGCGTGAGCGGCAGGATGCGCTGGCGCTTCGTTCGCATCAGCTTGCCGCCAGAGCCTGGGAAGAAGGGAGGCTATCGGCACAAGTCATGACTGCATACATACCGCCATTCCGTGAGCCGCTGGAACAGGATAATAATATTCGTAAAAATTCAACGCTGGCGGATTACCAAAAGCTACGCCCGGCCTTCGATCGTAAACATGGTAGCGTGACCGCCGCTAACAGTACACCGTTAACCGATGGGGCGGCGGCGGTGCTTCTGATGACCGAGTCCCGGGCTCAAGAGCTGGGTCTTGTCCCGCTGGGCTATCTCCGTAGCTACGCTTTCACCGCGATTGATGTTCGACAGGATATGCTGCTGGGCCCAGCGTGGTCGACGCCGCTGGCACTGGAAAGAGCGGGACTGACGCTGGCTGATTTGACCCTGATTGATATGCACGAAGCTTTTGCCGCGCAAACGCTGGCGAATTTGCAATGTATGGCGAGCGATCGCTTTGCCCGCGAGGTGCTTGGCCGCTCCCAGGCTACCGGGGAAGTGGACGAGAGCAAATTCAACGTGCTTGGCGGCTCGATTGCCTACGGTCATCCGTTTGCCGCCACTGGCGCGCGGATGATAACCCAAACTTTGCATGAACTGCGGCGTCGTGGCGGTGGGTTTGGGCTGGTCACCGCCTGCGCGGCAGGTGGGTTGGGTTCAGCTATGGTTCTGGAGGCCGAATAATGGAAACCGTATCGGCATTTACGCTTGAGGTTCGCCAGGACAATATCGCCGTCATCACCATTGATGCACCCGGTGAAAAAATGAATACCCTGAAAGCAGAGTTCGCCAGCGAGGTTCGGGAGATTATCCGTAAGATCCGTGACAATAAGGCACTGCGCGGCGCGGTGTTTATCTCAGCAAAAGCGGATAATTTTATCGCTGGGGCGGATATCAATATGATTGCCCGCTGCGCTTCCGCTCAGGAAGCGGAAGCGCTGGCTCGTCAGGGTCAGCAAATCATGGCCGAGATCCACGGGCTGTCGATTCCGGTGATTGCCGCTATCCATGGCGCTTGCCTGGGCGGCGGGTTAGAGCTGGCGCTGGCCTGCCACGGGCGGATATGCAGCGATGACGATAAAACCCGACTTGGCTTGCCGGAAGTTCAACTGGGGCTGCTACCGGGTTCCGGCGGTACTCAGCGTCTGCCGCGATTAATTGGCGTCAGCAGCGCGCTGGAGATGATCCTGACAGGCAAGCAGCTTCGTCCGCGTCAGGCTCTGAAGGTCGGGCTGGTCGATGACGTCGTGCCACAGGCCATTCTGCTGCAAACTGCGGTTGAACTGGCTTTGAAAGGTAGTCCGACAAGCCGCAGTGTTTCGGCGCGCGAACGCATACTTGCAGCTCCTCTTGCCCGCAGTCTGCTGTTTCGTCTGGTAGCAAAAAAGACGCATCAGAAGACACAGGGTAACTATCCGGCGGCGGAGCGCATTCTGCAGGTGATTGAAACCGGACTGGCGCAGGGCTGCAGCAGCGGATATGCAGAGGAGGCTCGCGCTTTTGGCGAGCTGGCGATGACGCCTCAATCCCAGGCGCTGCGAGCGATTTTTTTCGCCAGCACCGATCTGAAAAAAGATCGCGGTGCGGAGGCTGAGTCCGGCGCGCTGCACAGCGTGGGTGTTCTCGGCGGAGGACTTATGGGGGGCGGTATCGCATGGGTCACTGCATGTAAAGGGGGATTGCCGGTACGCATTAAGGACATTCAGCCGCGCGGGATTAATCACGCATTGAAGTACAGTTGGGATCTGCTCGACAAACAAGTGCGCCGCCGCTATCTGCGCGCCAGCGAACGCGATCGCCAGTTGGCACTCATTTCCGGCTCGATGGATTACCAGGGGTTTGCCCATCGCGATGTGGTGATTGAAGCGGTATTTGAAGATCTTGCGCTCAAGCAGAAAATGGTCAGCGAAGTTGAACAGAACTGTAGTCAGGAGACGATCTTTGCTTCTAACACGTCGTCTTTACCGATCGGCGAGATCGCCGCGTATGCTAGCAGGCCGCAGCGGGTTATCGGGCTTCACTACTTTAGCCCGGTAGACAAAATGCCGCTGGTGGAGGTCATTCCACATATTGGTACGGATCAGCAGACTATTGCGACGGCGGTTAAGCTGGCAAAGCTACAGGGTAAAACGCCCATTGTCGTCGCCGATAAAGCAGGTTTTTATGTTAACCGTATTTTGGCCCCCTACATTAATGAAGGCATGCGCCTGTTAATGGAAGGTGAGTCGATAGATCATATTGATAAGTCGTTGGTAAAATTTGGTTTTCCAGTTGGGCCTATTCAGCTACTTGATGAAGTAGGGATCGATACCGGCACCAAAATTATCCCCATACTAGAGGCAGCATGGGGAGAACGTTTTAGCCCGCCTGCAAACATCATTAGCTCGATTCTGAATGATGATCGCAAAGGTAGAAAAAATAACCGGGGTTTCTATCTTTATGCGGTAAAAGGGCGTAAAAGCAAAAAACGACCCGATCCGACGATTTACTCTTTGCTGGGTGTTTCTTCTCCACAGGCTCGCTTGCCCGCGCAGCAGGTGGCGGAACGTTGCGTGATGATGATGCTCAACGAAGCGGCGCGCTGCTTCGATGAGCGGGTTATTCGCAGCGTCCGCGATGGCGATATCGGCGCCGTATTTGGAATGGGTTTTCCGCCGTTCCTTGGTGGTCCATTCCGTTATATGGATAGGTTGGGTGCGGGGGAAGTCGCGGCGATTTTGCAGCGCCTGGCCGCACAATACGGTCCACGTTTTACGCCATGTGACACTTTGTTACACATGGCCGAGCAGGGGACGACCTTTTGGCCTGCTGATGAACGTACAACTTAAGTCGTGGTCAAAGAAGGTAAATCCGGCCAGCAATGGCGCTGTCATTTGGCGATTTTGTAAGCAATAGTTGACTATACTTACGCCATTGAGGTAAAAAACAGCGTTTCATTCGTTGAATGGATCAGGCACAATGCCCGGCCACCGGGTCACCTGCGTATCGTCTACGTGGGTAAGGCTACGGTGCTTCTGGTTAACAAAAGCGGTGCAATATGCAAGTTTTTATCATGCGTCACGGCGACGCTGCCCTTGATGCAGCCAGTGACTCGGTTCGTCCATTAACCGTCTGCGGTTGCGATGAGTCTCGTCAGATGGCAACCTGGCTGAAAGGTCAAAAAGTGGATATTGAGCGGGTTCTTGTAAGTCCCTATTTGCGTGCAGAACAGACGCTGGAAATCGTTGGGGAGTGCATGAACCTGCCAAAAGATGTCGACGTCATGCCGGAGCTAACGCCGTGCGGCGATGTTGGCATGGTCAGCGCTTATCTCCAGGCGCTGGCGAATGAAGATGTGGCGACGGCGCTGGTCGTGTCTCACCTCCCTCTGGTGGGGTACCTCGTTTCAGAGCTGTGCCCGGGGGAAACTCCCCCGATGTTCACCACTTCGGCGATTGCCTGCGTCACGCTTGATGTCAGTGGCAAAGGCGAGTTCAACTGGCAAATGAGCCCCTGCAATTTGAAGATGGCGAAAGCTATCTGACTTCCACCGGAGCTGACGTTTTATGGAAGCTCCGGCGGTTGCCACTCTTCAACTTCAATCAGTACCAGCAGTGCGGCGGCACCGCCGTACTCTTTTGGTGCCTGATGAAACGCCATAATATGCGGATGCTGAGCCAGCCATAGCGGCGTTTTCTGTTTGAGAATATGCTTCCCATGCCCGTGCATCACGCAGGCGCAAAATACGTGCTCGCGACGGCAAGCGGCAATCAAGGCTCCCAGTTCTTGCTTGGCCTGCTGCTGGGTTAAACCATGCAGGTCGAGAAACAGCTCCGGCGAATAATCACCCCGACGCAGTTTTTTCAGTTCAAAGTGGCTGACGTCTGACCGCACATACTTAATGGACCCTTCGGTATTTACCAACGGCTGAAACTCATCGGAAAAATAGTGGCTATTATCGGCCTGCTCCTGGAACAGTCGACTGGGCGGTACTGCAGTGATTTTTTTGCGCTGCGGGCGATGAACGATAGTGTCTTGCTTAATCTGACGCGTGCCGGTCATTAGCTGCCGGAACAATGCCTGTTCCTCCTCGCTTAGCGATGTTTTCTTTTTCATTACCTGATCTCATTTTTTCTTTGCCATTAGTTTACCTGACTCGCCACGCATCCAGGTAAGGAAAACCTATTTTCCCCCTCAGCCTGACGTAAGAATGCTGATTTATCCCCGTCTTCGTGGCAAACTAGCCGCCGAATTTATAGCAGAGCGTGCCCTGGGGGATAGCGTGGATAAAATTTTTGTTGATGAAGCCGTTAATGAGCTTCATACCATTCAGGATATGCTGCGTTGGGCGGTAAGCCGCTTCAGCGCTGCAAATATCTGGTACGGACACGGTACCGATAACCCATGGGACGAAGCGGTACAACTGGTTATGCCGTCGCTGTATCTGCCGCTCGATATTCCGGAAGATATGCGCACTGCGCGTCTGACTTCCAGCGAAAAACACCGTATTGTTGAGCGCGTGATTCGCCGTATTAACGAGCGCATTCCGGTTGCTTATCTGACTAACAAAGCCTGGTTCTGCGGTCATGAGTTTTACGTCGATGAGCGTGTGCTGGTGCCGCGTTCGCCAATTGGCGAGCTCATTAATAATCATTTTTCCGGCCTGATTGACCACTATCCGCAGCACATCCTCGATATGTGTACAGGCAGCGGCTGTATCGCCATCGCCTGCGCTTACGCTTTCCCGGAAGCGGAGGTCGATGCGGTAGATATTTCCCCTGACGCGTTGGCTGTTACCGAGCAGAATGTCGAAGATCACGGCTTAATTCATAACGTTACGCCAATCCGTTCTGATCTGTTTCGCGACCTGCCGAAGGTGCAATACGATCTGATTGTGACCAATCCGCCGTACGTTGATGAAGAAGATATGTCTGACCTGCCGGGTGAATATCGCCATGAACCGGTTCTTGGGCTGGCTTCTGGTAGCGATGGCCTGAAGTTGACCCGCCGGATCCTGGCCTGCGCGCCGGATTATCTCAGCGATGACGGTATCCTGATTTGTGAAGTCGGTAATAGCATGGTACATCTGATGGAGCAATATCCTGATGTGCCATTTACCTGGCTGGAATTTGAAAACGGCGGTGATGGCGTCTTTATGCTGACCAAACCGCAGCTGATTGCCGCCCGCGCGCATTTCGGCATCTATAAAGACTAAAAACAACACGCAAACATAACGACAAAAACGGAGCCGTGATGGCAGGAAACACAATTGGACAACTCTTTCGCGTTACGACGTTCGGCGAGTCGCATGGCCTGGCGTTGGGCTGCATTGTTGACGGCGTGCCGCCAGGCATTCCGCTAGCCGAAGCCGATCTGCAGCACGATCTCGACCGCCGTCGCCCTGGAACGTCGCGCTATACCACCCAGCGACGCGAACCGGATCAGGTTAAGATCCTCTCCGGCGTATTCGAAGGGGTGACGACCGGGACCAGTATTGGTCTGCTGATTGAAAATACCGATCAGCGTTCTCAGGATTACGGCGCTATTAAAGACGTTTTCCGTCCTGGACATGCAGATTATACCTACGAACAGAAATACGGTCTGCGCGACTATCGCGGCGGCGGTCGTTCCTCTGCCCGTGAAACAGCCATGCGCGTGGCTGCCGGGGCGATTGCCAAGAAATTCCTCGCCGCGAAATTTGGTATTGTGATCCGCGGCTGCCTGACCCAGATGGGCAATATTCCGCTGGCGATAAAAGACTGGGATCAAGTAGAGCAGAACCCGTTCTTCTGTCCGGATCCGGACAAAATCGAAGCGCTTGATGAACTGATGCGTGGCCTGAAAAAAGCGGGCGATTCCATCGGAGCGAAAGTCACTGTGGTGGCCGATGGCGTACCACCGGGACTGGGCGAGCCGGTATTCGACCGCCTGGATGCTGACATTGCGCACGCGCTGATGAGCATCAATGCGGTGAAGGGCGTGGAAATTGGTGATGGTTTTGAGGTGGTGAAACTGCGCGGCAGCGAAAACCGCGATGAAATTACCACAGCGGGTTTCCAGAGCAACCATGCGGGCGGCATTCTCGGCGGTATCAGTAGCGGTCAGCAGATCGTCGCGAACATCGCGCTGAAGCCGACTTCCAGCATTACCGTTCCGGGGCGTACGATTAATCGCTTTGGCGAAGAAGTCGAGATGATAACCAAAGGGCGTCACGACCCTTGCGTCGGTATTCGTGCGGTACCTATTGCCGAAGCGATGCTGGCGATCGTGTTAATGGATCACTTTATGCGTCAGCGCGCGCAAAACGGCGACGTGACGATATCAATTCCACGTTGGTAATAGATGAAAAAAATCGTTATCGCACTGCTGGCGCTTCTCGCCAGCGGTACCAGCCTGGCGGCAACGCCGTGGCAGAAAATCACGCAGCCCGTCAGTGGCAGCCCGCAGTCCATTGGCGCGTTTGCCAATGGTTGTATCGTTGGCGCGCAGGCGTTGCCGTTAAACGCCACCAGCTATCAGGTGATGCGTACCGATCAGCGTCGCTACTTCGGCCATCCTGAGCTCGTGCAGTTTATTCAACGTCTGAGCAATCAGGCGCACAATAAAGGTATGGGAACGGTACTGATTGGCGATATGGGTATGCCGGCCGGTGGACGTTTCAACGGCGGTCATGCCAGCCATCAGTCCGGGCTGGACGTCGATATTTTTCTTCAGCTTCCGCAGGCGCGCTGGAGTTCAGCTCAACTGCTGAAACCGCAGGCTTTGGATCTGGTGGCCCGCGACGGCAAACGCGTGGTGCCGTCTCTGTGGAGCCCGCAAATCAGCCAACTGATTAAGATGGCGGCGGAAGACAGCGAAGTCACGCGCATTTTCGTCAACCCGGCGATTAAGCAGCAATTGTGCCTGGATGCCGGTAACGATCGCGACTGGCTACGCAAAGTTCGCCCGTGGTTCCAGCACCGGGCGCATATGCATGTGCGCCTGCGTTGTCCGGCCGGCAGCCTCGAATGTGAAGACCAGGCCCCGCCTCCGGCTGGCGATGGCTGTGGTGCGGAATTGCAAAGCTGGTTTGAACCCCCCAGACCAGGATCAACTCCGCCTGTTAAGAAGACGCCACCTCCATTGCCGCCTTCCTGCCAGGCGCTACTGGACGAGCATATTCTTTAATGGAGAATTTTATCGACCTTTTTATGGTGTCTCCGACGATACTGGTCGTGCTGTTCTTCGTGGCCATTCTGGCGGGATTTATCGATTCACTGGCGGGCGGCGGCGGGTTATTAACCGTCCCGGCCCTGATGGCGGCAGGCCTTCCCCCTGCACAGGCGCTGGCAACGAATAAGCTGCAGGCCTGCGGCGGGTCGTTATCCGCTTCGCTTTATTTCATTCGCCGCAAGGTGGTAAAACTGGCCGATCAGAAGCTCAGTATTCTGATGACTTTTCTCGGCTCGACGGGCGGTGCGTTGCTGGTCCAGCATGTTCAGTCCGATACTCTCCAGCAGATCCTGCCGATCCTCATTATCGGTATCGGTCTTTATTTTCTGCTGATGCCGAAGCTCGGCGAAGAGGACCGGCAGCGACGTCTGTATGGTCTGCCGTTTGCCCTGGTCGCTGGCGGCTGCGTCGGTTTTTACGACGGTTTCTTTGGCCCAGGGGCCGGATCTTTTTACGCGCTGGCTTTCGTCACGCTGGCGGGGTTCAATCTGGCGAAATCGACCGCGCATGCAAAATTACTTAACGCGACATCTAACGTTGGCGGCCTGCTGTTGTTTATTATTGGCGGCAAGGTGATTTGGGCTACCGGTCTGGTGATGTTGGCCGGGCAATTTATTGGCGCTCGCGCGGGATCGCGGCTGGTGCTGAGCAAAGGACAGTCACTGATTCGACCAATGATCGTCGTGGTGTCGGCGGTGATGAGTGCAAAACTTCTTTATGACAGCCATGGACAGGAGATCCTCCGCTGGTTGGGGATGAGCTAATGAACAGTACGCATAAATACGCACAACTGATCGAAATATTCGACGGCTGTTTTGCCGATGATTTTAATACCCGTCTGATTAAAGGCGATGACGAACCGATCTATCTTCCGGCAGATGATGAGGTGCCTTACAACCGCATTGTCTTTGCCCACGGCTTTTATGCCAGCGGGCTGCATGAGATTTCGCACTGGTGCATTGCCGGAAAAGCGCGCCGTGCGCTGGTTGATTTCGGTTACTGGTACTGCCCGGACGGTCGCGATGAGATGACCCAGTCAAAATTTGAAGATGTCGAGGTGAAGCCTCAGGCGTTCGACTGGCTGTTTTGCGTGGCGGCGGGATATCCGTTTAACGTTAGCTGCGACAATCTGAAAGGGGATTTTGAACCCGATCGGATCGCTTTTCAGCGGCGGGTGCATGCTCAGGTAATGGACTATCTGGAGCAGGGTATCCCTGAGCGTCCAGCGCGTTTTATTAAGGCGCTGCAAGAATATTACCAAACGCCGCCTTTGACGGCAGAACAGTTCCCGTGGCCGGAAGACCTGCACTAAGGCCACATTTTACATACTATGAGGAAAGAAGATGATCGCGGAGTTTGAATCACGCATTCTGGCGTTAATTGATAATATGGTCGACCACGCCAGTGATGACGAACTGTTTGCCGGCGGTTATCTGCGCGGCCACCTGACGCTGGCGGTGGCCGAACTGGAGGGAGAGGGCGAGCATACAGCGCAAGCGGTACATGACAAGGTGAGCCAAAGCCTGCAAAAAGCCATCAGCGCAGGCGAACTGTCGCCGCCGGATCAGATTCTGGTGCAGGGAATGTGGAACAACTTGTATCAGAAGGCGATGCAGCAATAATCCAACCGAAGCCCGGCGTTCGCTCAGCCGGGCCCGGTTTTCCTCGCTTATTTTACCGCTCTCCCTTTCAGTAGCTTTCTTACCCATAAACGATTCGGATTCAGTGCCGCCAGCGTTTCTCTGTCCATCGGTAATGGCTCATTGCTCATTTGCGCCGCCAGAATCTCAGCCGCCAGCGGCGCGGAGCACAGGCCGCGTGAACCCAGCGCTCCCAGCATATAGAGATTGCGGTAAACCGGCGCTTCTCTGGCTTGCCCCTGATGTTCGGCCAGCGAGGCATATTCGCTTAAGGTGGCATCATAATCAGGCACGTTGCCAACCATCGGCAAATGATCGCGTGTCGCACAGCGCACGCCGCTACGGAATTCATTAGCGCTAACGTCCACCTCCCGCGTCCATTCCGCCAGCGGGAAACAGTCAATCAGGCGCTGACGATTCTGCTGCTGATCCTCGGCGCTAAACGCGGCCTCTGCCTGTCCGCGATGGTAGCTTGCACCAATGCAGTGTTGCTGATTATGCGGGTTCTGCGGCGTCAGATAGCCGTTGTAGCACAGAACCTGGCGCAATTGCGATAGCCCTGGCGTCGTCGGAATATGGCTGACCTGACCAGCTACCGGATACACCGGGAGATGCTCTGTCTGGCTGAAGCGGGTTAACTGATGGCCATTAGCCAGCACCACGACTTCATGGTACTGCCGCTGGTTTAATTGCCAGCCGTGATTGTCAGCGCTGATAGCCTTTACAGGGTAATCGTAGTGAATGCGTAATCCGCGAGTGGCGGCGAGGGCCAGCAGTTCAGCGGTTAACTGCTGCGGACAGAGCCAGCCACCGGCAGGATAGGTGATCCCCCCGTAGCCGGTTTCCACACCGGTTTGTTGTGCAGCGGCCTGCGCATTCACGGCAGCGGCGATTTCCGGCGGCAGATTAAGCTCAATCATCTGGGCGATTTTCTGCGCACTTTTTGCATCCCAGCCCAGTTGCGTCACCCCGCACCAGTCATGATCAAACATCACCGGCAGATCGTCGTAGAGGCGGCGAGCGAAAGTAAACGCCGCCGGGAAGAAGTGGGCCAGGGCGGGATCGTGCTGGCTGAGCAACGGATAGAGCGCACCCTGGCGATTTCCGGATGCGCCTTCAGCCGGCGCGCTGTCAGCGCAGTATAATGTTACCAGCCATCCGCGGCGCAGCAACGCCAGCGCGAGCAGGGCGCTGGCGATACCCCCGCCAATAATCGCCGCATCGCGCTGTTCCGTGCCGCTACGGGCAAACCACGGCGCACGTGCGGGGAAGTTCAGCGTTTGAAGCATTTTGCCGATGAGCATTTCGCGCTTACGGCCAAAACCTTTGCGTTTCTGCATGCTGAAACCGGCTTCCTGCAGTCCGCGACGCACAAAACCTGCGGAGGTGAAGGTGGCCAGGGTACAGCCGGGTCTTGCCAGACGAGCCATCGCTGCAAATAGCTCCGCCGTCCACATGTCCGGGTTTTTTGCTGGCGCAAAGCCATCGAGAAACCAGGCATCCACCTGCTGATTAAGCGAATCGTCAAGCTCGTTGGTCAGCTCATTAATATCGCCAAACCACAAATCCAGCGTTATGCGTCCGTCGTCCAGCAGCAGCCGATGGCAGCCCGCTATGGGCAGGGGCCACTGTGCCTGCAACTGCTTGGCCCAGGTTGCAAGCTCCGGCCAGCGCTGGTGAGCGAGGTACAGGTCGTCTGCTGTCAGCGGAAATTTTTCGAAACTGATGAAATGTAATCTTTGCAGGGTAGCTTGTGGATTATCGCGGTGAAAAACGTCAAATGCCTGCCACAGCGTCAGGAAATTAAGGCCGGTACCAAACCCGCTTTCAGCAACCACAAATAACGGACGCGCATGCCCAGGGAAGCGTTCATTGAGCTGGTTTCCGCCGAGGAAAACGTAGCGCGTCTCTTCCAGACCGTTGTCATTGGAAAAGTACACATCGTCAAAATCTCGGGAAACAGGTGTACCCTCAGCGTTGAATTCCAGGTTGGCTGGTTGTATGGCGTTTTGTTTCACGTAAGTTACTCGAATCACAAGGCGTAGAACGATCTTAACGATGTGTGCCTGAGGGTGCAAATTTATACACAAATTGGCTGATCGGACTTGTTCGGCGTACAAGTGTACGCTATTGTGCGACTCGAAACTTAATATAGTGCGACTTACAGAGGTATTGAATGAAACGTGCAGTGATTACTGGCCTGGGCATCGTTTCCAGTATTGGTAATAACCAGCAGGAAGTCCTGGCATCTCTGCGTGAAGGACGCTCCGGGATCACTTTCTCTGAAGAGTTTAAAGATTCGGGAATGCGCAGCCACGTATGGGGCAACGTCAAACTGGACACAACCGGTTTGATCGACCGTAAAGTGGTGCGTTTCATGAACGATGCCTCTATCTATTCCTATCTCTCCATGCAGCAGGCAATTGAAGATGCTGGCCTGAAAGAGGAAGTCTATCAGCAAAACCCGCGCGTAGGCCTGATTGCCGGTTCTGGCGGTTCTTCTAAATCACAGGTTTTCGGCGCTGATGCAATGCGCAGCCCGCGTGGTCTGAAAGCCGTTGGCCCTTATGTAGTGACCAAAGCGATGGCGTCTGCGGTATCCGCTTGCCTTGCAACACCCTTCAAAATCTACGGTGTGAACTACTCCATCAGCTCCGCCTGTGCAACTTCCGCACACTGCATCGGTAACGCAGTTGAACAAATCCAGTTGGGCAAACAGGATATCGTGTTTGCTGGCGGTGGCGAAGAGTTGTGCTGGGAAATGGCGTGTGAATTCGACGCGATGGGCGCGCTGTCCACCAAATACAACGAAACGCCGGATAAAGCCTCCCGTACTTATGATACCCACCGTGATGGTTTTGTTATCGCGGGCGGCGGCGGTATGGTTGTGGTTGAAGAGCTGGAACATGCCCTGGCGCGCGGCGCGCACATCTATGCAGAAATCGTTGGTTACGGCGCAACGTCCGATGGCGCAGACATGGTTGCCCCATCCGGTGAAGGCGCGGTTCGCTGCATGAAGATGGCGATGGACGGTGTTGATACGCCAATTGACTATCTGAACTCCCACGGTACCTCTACTCCGGTAGGCGATGTGAAGGAACTGGGGGCGATTCGTGAAGTCTTTGGCGATAACAGCCCGGCCATCTCCGCGACCAAAGCGATGACTGGCCACTCCCTGGGCGCCGCTGGCGTACAGGAAGCAATCTATTCTCTGCTGATGCTGGAACACGGCTTTATTGCCCCAAGCATCAACATTGAAGAGATGGACGAGCAGGCAGCCGGCCTGAATATCGTGACTGAGCCGACTGAACGCGCGCTGACGACTGTGATGTCTAACAGCTTCGGCTTTGGCGGTACTAACGCCACGCTGGTGATGCGCAAATACAGCGCATAACGAGCACGCTTTGCAAGGGGAGCCAACGGGCTCCCTTTTTTGTATTCTTGACAGACCCTTGCGTGGAAAGGCAAACTCCTGCCACAACATTATTTTCTCAGATAATGCGTAAGCGTTTAACGTCATCCAACGCGCCTTAACCCTGATAATCAGGTGGAGAGGGCGTGGCTATCACCCCGCCTTACTCTGCGAACTGGAGTAAAGCATGTCCGCAGTTGCTGCAACAAAATATTCCCCTTCAGCGAATGGTTCGCTATTTCGCATCACTTTCGCCGTTTTTCTTACCTATATGACCGTAGGTCTGCCGCTGCCGGTTATTCCTTTATTCGTCCATCAGGAACTGGGATTCGGCAACACCATGGTTGGCATTGCCGTCGGTATCCAGTTTCTGGCTACTGTATTAACTCGCGGCTATGCCGGTCGCCTGGCAGATCAGTACGGTGCGAAGCGCTCTGTACTTCAGGGTATGCTGGCCTGTGCGCTGGCGGGCGGCGCCTGGCTGTGCGCCGCGCTGCTGCCAGTGCCCGTCATGGCTAAGTTTGCCCTGCTGGTGCTTGGCCGTCTGATCCTTGGTTTTGGTGAAAGCCAACTGCTCACCGGTAATTTAAGCTGGGGGATGGGGCTGGTGGGTCCCATGCATTCCGGTAAAGTGATGTCGTGGAACGGTATGGCGATATACGGCTCACTGGCGGCCGGGGCCCCGCTGGGGTTGTTGATCTACAGCCATTACGGTGTCGCGGCGCTGGCCTGCGTCACTATGGTACTGCCATTAGTGGCCTGGGCGATTAACGGCACGGTGCGTAAAATCCCGGCTCACGGAGGCGAGCGCCCGTCGCTGTGGAATGTCGTGGGGATGATCTGGCGGCCCGGTATCGGCCTGGGCCTCCAGGGCGTCGGCTTTGCGGTGATTGGCACATTTGTCTCTTTGTATTTCGCCAGCAACGGCTGGGCGATGGCCGGTTTTACACTGACCGCGTTTGGCGGGGCATTTGTGCTGATGCGCGTGCTGTTTGGCTGGATGCCGGATCGCTTCGGCGGCGTGAAAGTGGCCATTGTTTCGTTGCTGATTGAGGCGACAGGCCTGGTGCTGCTCTGGCAGGCGCCAAATGCCTGGATAGCGCTGGCGGGCGCTGCGCTAACCGGTTGCGGTTGCTCGCTTATCTTCCCGGCGCTGGGCGTAGAGGTCGTGAAACGCGTACCGCCGCAGGTACGAGGAACGGCACTTGGCGGCTATGCTGCATTTCAGGATATCTCTTACGGCATCACCGGCCCGCTTACCGGATTGCTCGCGACTTCGCTGGGCTACTCTTCCGTCTTCCTGGCGGCGGCAATATGCGCCGTGCTGGGGATCCTCATTACGCTGGTATCGCTGCGTAAATAGGTCTTTTATTCGGCCCGGCATACGGGCCGAACAGGCGGTTAAACCACCAGCCACAGCAGGCCAAGCACCACGATTAACGCTAGCGCGATAACCCATGGCTTTTTAAACGCCAGCCACGGTGATGATGGTGGCGTCTGAACCGACGGGATCGCCAGCGTCTCCTGAGCTCTGGCAACCCTGAGCACGAAAATTTTGTTAAGCAGCGTCAGCAACTGTGCGGCGCTGAGTGGCGTTTGCGCCGTCGCGTGCCAGTGGGTTTGCGCAAAATCCATCACTCTTTGCCATTCTGCGGCTTCAAGCGGCTGTTTCAATGCGGCCTGCAGCGAGGTCAGCGTCGGCGTAGCCTGCGAGCTGAGTGTTTGCCGCGCATGGAGCCAGTAAGAGAGGGGAATAAAGTGGGTGGCCGGGATCAATTCCCCGTTTTTGACGCCGCTTAGCTCCAGCATCGATTGCCAGATGAGCTTGCTGGACTCGCCGGTGGCCGCGGCGAGTTTGGTCACCTGCTGATTGAGTGTGTTGTGTTCCGCAGGCAGCAGTGGGCGATGCGTTGGCGGGCGCTGCTGCGGCTGAGGAATCGCGAGCTGACCGCTTTGCAGGAGTTGCAGAACATTCTCCAGTTGCGGTTGGGTTAATGCATGCAGCGCGGTTTGGCCATCATGTTGACGAATATAATCGCTGACTGCCTGGCGATTATTACCCTGATTCAGCAGTTCGCTCAGTTGTGCCAGGATTTGCCGACGGTGATGATTTTGTTGGGCGAGGATTAAGCGCTGGTTCAGGCTATGCTCGGCGGCCGCAAAATGGTTTGCCAGCAGCGGCGCGTCATTTTTCAGGCTTAGATCATGTTTCACGCAGGCCCACACTTCCGCATTTTGCTGCGATGTTAAGGCCACCAGGCGCGTAATGAGCCGCTCAAGCGCGGTACGTTGCTGAGTGGTGAGCGGAGGTTCGCCTGTCCCCGGAGGGTGATCGGACATACCTGAAACGGGATGCGTCATGATTAATCCTTTGCGTATTGCTGTACTAAATTACTGCACTAAGGGCCGGGTGGTGATGTTCCTGGCGGGCAGATTATGGCACACTTCCCCGGTTTACTCTCGCTCTCAGACAGGTACTGAACCGTGAAAATCCTCGTTGATGAAAATATGCCCTATGCGCGTGAGCTTTTTAGCCGCCTGGGGGAAGTGA